>DATFAY010000315.1:0-2096 GCA_035254085.1 Piscinibacter sp. | reverse complement strand
CGACGCCGCGATCTGGCTGCTGGCCGCCGCGGCGCTCGCCTACATCATCCTGGTGCGCCGGCGTCCGAACCTGGTGGCCTCGTGGCGCAAGGTGTTCGCCGACGCGCCGGCGCTGGCCTCGGCGGTGGTGCTCGTGGCCGGTGTCCTCATCACCCTGACCGACAGCCTGCACTTTCGGGCCTTGCTGCCGCCCGCGGCCGGCGCGCCGGCCGGCAGCGTGGCTTACGACACCCGCACGCAGTCGCTGCTCGACGCGATGCTGAACTCGCTGGTGCAAGCGCGCGAGACGACCTATTCGAGGCCGCTCGCCTACGAGAGCTTCACCCGCGAATCGATGGACGTGAACGGCCGCGTCGAACGCGTCGCGCCGCGCCTGCATTTCGGCGGCGCGCACTTGCAGCACCCCGCGGAGCAATGGGCCGGCGACGTGGCCTGGCGAGTCTTCGCGGGTCTCCTCGGCGGGCTCGTCTTCACTGCGCTGATGGGTGCACTGCTCGTCGGTGCCCTGGCGCGACGCCACGGCCAGTCGTGGCCGCAGATGATGCGGCAGGTGCATGCGGGCGACACGATGATCCCGTGGCGCGCCGCTGTGGCCACCGTGCTGGGCCTGGCGCTCGTCACCGGCGTGATCGTCGCGCTGATGGGCCGCTACCACGTCTTCGGCACCGACGTGACCGGCAACGACGTGCTCTACCAGACGCTCAAGAGCATCCGCACCGCCTTCGTGATCGGCTCGCTCGCCACGCTGGCCACGCTGCCGCTGGCGGTGGTGCTGGGCATCGTCGGCGGCTACTTCAGGGGCTGGGTCGACGAAGCGATCCAATACCTGTACACCGTGCTGTCGTCGATCCCGAACATCCTGCTCATCGCGGCCTGCGTGCTCATGGTGCAGGTCTTCCTCGACAAGCACCCCGAACTGTTCCAGACCGGGCTGGAGCGCGCCGACCTGAAGCTCTTCCTGCTGTGCGCCGTGCTGGGCCTCACCGGATGGGCCGGCTTGTGCCGCCTGCTGCGTGCCGAGACGCTCAAGCTGCGCGAGTTCGACTACGTCCAGGCGGCGCAGGCCTTCGGCGTGGGCCCGGCGCGCATCATGACCCGGCACGTGTTCCCGAATGTGGCGCACCTGATGCTCATCGTCACGGTGCTCGACTTCTCGTCCCTGATCCTGTACGAAGCGGTGCTCTCGTACGTCGGCGTCGGAGTCGACCCCTCGATGAACAGCTTCGGCGGGATGATCAATTTCGCCCGCAACGAGATGAGCCGCGACCCGGTGGTGTGGTGGCCCTTCGCCGCAGCCTTCACTTTCATGGTGACGCTGGTGCTGGCCGCCAATCTCTTCGCCGACGGCGTGCGCGATGCCTTCGATCCGCGCTCGCGAGCGTTCCGCCCGCGGATCCTGCGCACCGCCAAGCCCCGCGCGACCTGACCGACCCTGCCATGCTGAACATCCAGAACCTCAAGGTCGCGCTCGATTCCGAGTCGGGCCTGGTCAAGGCCATCGACGGCCTGTCGCTGGCGATCGACCGTGGCCTGACTTTCGCGCTGGTGGGCGAGTCCGGCTGCGGCAAGAGCATGACCGCCCTGGCGCTGATGCGCCTGCTGCCCGAGAACGGACGGGTCACCGAGGGCCGCATCGATCTGCACGGAGACGACACGCTGGCGCTGCCCGAGTCGCGCATGCGCACGGTGCGCGGGCGGCGCGTCGCGATGATCTTCCAGGAGCCTTCCACCAGCCTCAACCCGGTGATGCGGGTGGGCGAGCAGATCGTCGAGGCGATCGAGACGCACACCGAGCTGCGCGGCGCAGCCGCGCGCGCCAAGGCCATCGACTGGTTGCGGCGCGTGGGCATCCCGCAGCCCGAACTGCGCATCGACGAGTACCCGTTTCGCCTGTCCGGCGGGCAGAAGCAGCGCGTGATGATTGCCATCGCGCTGGCCGCCGAGCCGGAATTCCTGGTGGCCGACGAGCCGACGACGGCGCTGGACGTCACGATCCAGAAACAGATCCTGGACCTCCTCAAGGACCTGCAGCGCGAGCGCGGCCTGGGGCTGCTGCTGATCACCCACGACCTGGGCGTGGTGTCCGGCATGGCCGA
>DATFAY010000314.1:0-13677 GCA_035254085.1 Piscinibacter sp. | reverse complement strand
CTGATCTCGATCAACCTGCGGCATGCAGGCTACGAGGCGACGATCGCCGCGACGGCCGACCAGGCGCAGTCCGAGGTCGACCGCGTGCTGCCCGACTTGATCGTGCTCGACTGGATGCTGCCCGGCCAGTCCGGGCTCGCGCTGGCCAAGCGCTGGCGCAGCCAGGCGCGCACCCGCGAGCTGCCCATCATCATGCTGACCGCGCGCGCGGAAGAAGCGGACAAGATCGCCGGCCTGGACGCGGGCGCCGACGACTACCTCGTCAAGCCTTTCTCCACCAACGAACTGCTGGCGCGGATTCGCGCCGTGCTGCGCCGCAAGGCGCCCGAAGCGCTGGACAGCGTGGTCGAAGTGGGCGGACTGCGGCTGGACCCGACGACCCACCGCGTGACTCGCGACGAGCGGGAGGTCCGCATCGGGCCGACCGAGTTCCGCCTGCTGCACTTCTTCATGACGCATCCCGAGCGGGTGCACAGCCGGGCGCAGCTGCTCGACCGGGTGTGGGGCGACCACGTCTTCATCGAGGAGCGCACCGTCGATGTCCACGTCAAGCGACTGCGCGAGGCGCTCGAGCCGGTGCAGTGCTCGCGCATGATCGAGACGGTGCGCGGCGCCGGCTACCGGCTCACGCAGCAGGTGCAGGCGCTGTCGGGCTGAGGACGGCTTCGACCGATGGGATGGCTCGTACCCCGCCTGCTGGCCGCCGCGATGGTCGTCGTTGGCGGCGGCCTCGTCGGCATGCTGATCGGCGCCGGCTGGCAATGGCCCGCGGTGGGCACGCTGGTCGGAGCCGTGCTCGCAGCCCTGGTGCACGGCATCGTCGACGCATGGCGGGCCGAGCGATTCATGAACTGGCTGCGCGCGCAGAACGAGGGACCTGCGCCGCGTGATGCGGGCTTCTGGGGCGAGGTCGGTTATCGCGTCGAGCGCACGGTGCGCATGCTGGAGCGCAGGGTCGACACCGAGAGCGGGCGGCTGGCGCAGTTCCTGTCGGCCATCGAGGCTTCACCCAATGGCGTGCTGCTGCTCGACGCCAACGACCAGATCGAGTGGTGCAATTCGGTCGCCGCGGACCACTTCGGCCTCGACCCGCAGCGCGACCGCCGACAGCCGATCACCAACCTCGTGCGTGCACCGGCCTTCGTGGCCTACCTGCAGGCCGGCGGCTTCGACGAGCCGATCAGCTTCGCCGGGCCGGGCGCGCGCGGAACCATGTCGGTGCTGGTGCGCCCCTACGGCGACGGCCAGCGCCTGGTGCTGTCGCAAGACATCACCGAGCGCGAGCGCAACGACGCCATGCGGCGCGACTTCGTCGCCAACGTGTCGCACGAGATCCGTACGCCGCTGACGGTGCTCGCCGGTTTCATCGAGACGATGGGCAATCTGCCGCTCACGGAAGTCGAGCGCCGCCGCGTGCTGGAGCTGATGTCGCAGCAGACGACCCGCATGCAGACGCTGGTGGGCGACCTGCTCACGCTCGCGCAGCTCGAGGGCAGCCCTCGGCCGGCTGCCGACCGCTGGATCCCCGTGCGCAAGCTCTTCGAGCAGGTGCAAGGCGATGCGCAGATCCTCTCCGCGGGCCGCCACAGTCTCGGCTTCTCCGACCCCGACGGCGCGCAGATCGCGGGTGCCGAAGCAGAATTGCTGAGCGCCGTGGCCAACCTGGTGAACAACGCCGTGCGATACACGCCGACCGGCGGCCGGGTCGACGTGTCCTGGCGCGTGCGCGACGACGGCGCAGGCGAGATCGAGGTGCGCGATTCCGGCATCGGCATCGCACGCGAACACTTGCCGCGCCTCACCGAGCGCTTCTATCGCGTCGACGGCAGCCGCTCGCGCGACACCGGCGGCACGGGCCTGGGGCTGTCCATCGTCAAGCACGTGGTGCAGCGCCACGGAGGCGAGTTCGAGATCGAGAGCGAACCCGGCAAGGGATCGACCTTCCGCATCGTCGTGCCGGCCGCGCGCACGCGAGTCGCGGAGGCCGTGCCGGCACCCCGGCGCAGCACCGATCGGGTCGACTCCTAGGATCCCTGGCGCGTGCGGCGATAGATCGCCGTGACGTCGTCCGCATCGCTGGGGCGGCGTTCGCGTGCCACCAGCGTCCACCCCTGGAGCCGGGGCTTCGCGGGCGCGTTGCGCGGCTCCAGGCGCAGCAGGAAGTCGCAACCGCTTTCCGACGGCGGCGTGACCGCATCGACGCGCAAGCCACCGAGCACCTCCACCGCCACCAACTGCCCGCGCGAGACGTCGATGGTGGAGACGCAGGCGTCGCGCGGAATGTGGCGGCCGATGCGCTCGACCAGCGGCCGATAGCTGCGCGCGTAGTCCAGCACCGGCAGCCACAGCGTCATCAGCAGCAGCCATGACAGCGCGACGCCGCTGGCCGGCAGCACCAGGCTCTTCCACAGGGGGTGGCGGTGCCGGCCAGTGCGCCACCTCACCAGCCAGACCCACGCCAGCGTGCCGGCCAGCGCGAACAACAAGGCGACCAGCGAGAAGCTCGGCGTGAATCCGGGGACGCGCCGCACCACGTTGGCCGCGGGCTGCGGCGGCACACCGGTTTGCATCGCCACGTACACGACCCAGATGACGAGCGCGCAGATGCTGAAGAAGAAGACCGAGAACCAGTCGATCGCTGCGGCGGTGCTGCGCTGCAATGTCGGCAGGGCGAACGACGCGAGGACTGCGAGCGGCGGAAGCGCCAGCATCAGCGCGCGGTCGGAGCCGCCCATCGCCAGGCACGCGGCCACGCTGACCAGCGTACAGCAGAGCGGCACGGCGATATGCCGGCGCAGCAGGTGCTGGCGCCAGCGCCACAGCGTCCAGCAGGCCAGCGGCCAGGCCGGCCACATGAACCATGCGAGCAGCTTGGCCGAGGCCACCACCTGCGCCATCGAGCTGTAGCCGCCAAGGCGCCAGCCCCAGGCGCCGAGCCACCAGGCGACCAGCGCAGCCAGCGCGGTGGACGCGGCGACCCAGCGGGAAAGATGCCGTACCGGCGCATGGTCGGACGCCCGGCACAGCAACATGCCCACGAGGCCCAGCGTGGCGGCCACCGTGGGGCCGCCGCTGGCCGCGAGCGCGGGCAGGGCGGTGACGATCGCCAGCCGCGCCAGGCCGCCATGGAAGGGCCCGGCACACAGTCCGAACAGGTACAGCGATACGCTGGCCAGCTGCGCCAGTTCGGGCGTGGTCTCGTGACCGAGCTGCAGCAACCCGAGCGAAGCGATCAGCGCCAGCAACGCGCCGTCCGCGATGGCGCGAGCGTAGTCCACCGGATTGGCCTCGCCGCCGAACGCGAAGGGCAGCGGCTGGGCAGCTTCGGTGCGGGCGAGGTAGTAGGTGCTGTACCAGATCAGGGCCAGCACGAGCACGAGCAGCAGCGCGAACGGGATGCGCGCGGCCAGCGGCGTGCCGATCCACGGCCCGAGCAGCTTCACGAAGCTGGCGCCCAGCCAGTAGGGCAGCAGTGCCGCGTCGGACGGCAGCCCGCCGATGGTCGGCGCCAGCCACGACGACCGGCCTTGGGCCATGTTCACCATGTAGCCGAAGGCCGTGATGTCGGCGTTCTTCCACGGGTCGCGCCCGAACAGGCCGGGCAGCACGTAGGCAGCGCAGAAGAGGATCAACGCCAGGCGCGGCAGGCGCTGGGCCGCGCGGTGCGTGACGAGGGCGGGATTGGGCGAGTGGGTCAAGATGGCCGGATTCGGAGTCAGCGCGGATGATGCAGCAATTGCGGCGCGGCCACCTCGGCCGGCGCCAAACGCGGGGCAACAAAAAAGGCAGCCGAGGCTGCCTTCTTGCGGATGCCGGGTCGGCTTACTTCTTGATGCCGACGCGTGCGAACTTGTTGCGGAACTTCTCGACGCGCCCGCCCAGGGAGTCCACGCTCTTTTGCGTGCCCGTGTAGAACGGATGCGACTCGCTGGTCGTTTCGACCTTGAACAGCGGCAGCTCGCGGCCGTCTTCCATCTTGATCGTCTCGCGCGTCTGGGCGCACGAGCGGGTCACGAACTTGAAGCCGTTGGACAAGTCGACGAAGCAGACGTCGCGGTAGCCGGGGTGGATGCCTTCTTTCATGGGAAACCTCTGCGCGTGAGTTGCGGCAGCCACGCCGAACCATTCAGCGCACTTGCCGGAAGCAGGAAACCGCGGATTATAGCGTCAAGAGTCAACCGCCCCGACGCATCATGTCGAAGAAGTCCAGGTTGTTCTTGGTCGACTTCATCTTGTCGAGGATGAACTCCATCGCCTCGATCTCGTCCATCGGATAGAGCAGCTTGCGCAGGATCCAGCTCTTTTGCAGGATCTCCGGCTTGAGCAGCAGCTCCTCGCGGCGCGTGCCGGACTTGTTGAGCAGGATCGACGGGTAGACGCGCTTTTCCGACATGCGGCGATCCAGGTGGATCTCGCAGTTGCCGGTGCCCTTGAATTCCTCGTAGATCACCTCGTCCATGCGGCTGCCGGTATCGACCAGCGCGGTGCCGATGATGGTGAGCGATCCGCCTTCCTCGATGTTGCGCGCCGCGCCGAAGAAGCGCTTGGGGCGCTGCAGCGCGTTGGCATCGACGCCGCCGGTGAGCACCTTGCCGGACGACGGCAGCACGTTGTTGTAGGCGCGCGCCAGGCGGGTGATCGAGTCGAGCAGGATCACGACGTCCTTCTTCAGCTCCACCAGGCGCTTGGCGCGCTCGATCACCATCTCGGCGACCTGCACGTGGCGCGCGGCGGGCTCGTCGAAGGTCGAGCTGATGACTTCGCCGCGCACGGTGCGCTGCATCTCGGTCACTTCCTCGGGCCGTTCGTCGACCAGCAGCACGATCAGGTACACGTCCGGGTAGTTGGCCGTGATGGCGTGTGCGAGGTTTTGCATCATCACCGTCTTGCCGCTCTTGGGCGGCGAGACGAGCAGGGCGCGCTGGCCTTTGCCGATCGGCGCGATGAGGTCGATGATGCGGCTGGTGATGTTCTCGTCGGACTTGATGTCGCGCTCGAGCCTGAACTGCTCCTTGGGGAAGAGCGGCGTCAGGTTCTCGAACATGATCTTGTGCTTGCTCTCCTCGGGCGTCAGGCCGTTGACCTTGTCGACCTTGACCAGCGCGAAGTAGCGCTCGCCGTCCTTGGGCACGCGCACTTCGCCCTCGATGGCGTCGCCGGTGTGCAGGTTGAAGCGGCGAATCTGGCTGGGGCTCAGGTAGATGTCGTCGGTCGACGCCATGTAGCTCGCGTCGGGCGAGCGCAGGAAGCCGAAGCCGTCGGGCAGCACCTCGAGCACGCCGTCGCCGAAGACCTGTTCGCCGGCCTTGGCGCGCTTCTTCATGATCGCGAACATCAGCTCCTGCTTGCGCAGGCGGGCCACGTTCTCGATTTCCAGCGCCTCGCCCATCTTGATGAGCTCCGAGACGTGCTGCGCTTTCAGTTCTGACAAATGCATGGGTGAGTACCCTGGGGTGGAATGGCGATCAGCCTGCCAATGGCGTTTCGACCGAGCATCCGGCCTCGTGTCTGCTTCATCGCACGCATTCGCCGGAAGGAGCCGGGACGAAGGTGCCGCGAAAGAAGAGAGGGATCGTCGGAGTGGGAGGCCGATTCCACGCGCCTTGACTGCTGCGAAGCCGCTGCGACCTGCAGATCGGCTTCCGGGCGTGGTGGCTAAAACTTCAGGCTTCGGGAGGGCTCGCCTTGTGGGCCGGCTGCTTCAGCCGTTCTCAGCTTCTCCCGAAGCGATTGCGAGAATTATAGATGACCGTCGAGGAAGGCCGTCAACTGGGCCTTCGACAGCGCGCCGACCTTGGTCGCGGCGAGCTGGCCGTCCTTGAACAGCATCAGGGTCGGAATGCCGCGGATGCCGAACTTGGCGGGCACGTCGCGGTTCTCGTCGACGTTCATCTTGGCGATCTGCAGCCGGCCGTCGTAGTCCTTGGAGACCTCGTCCAGGATGGGCGCGATCATCTTGCAAGGGCCGCACCACTCGGCCCAGTAGTCGACGAGAACCGGCTTGTCGGACTTGAGAACGTCGCTTTCGAACGAGGCGTCGGAGGTGTGCTTGATCAGATCACTGCTCATGGGCTGGTCCTTGGAGCTTGGAGGCCGCTTGAAGGGAGCGGCAAGGCACAATGATTCTGACACATTGTGCCCATTCCCCGTCGTGCGCGCGACGCGCCCGACACCCCATCGTCCCTATGGTTGCGATAGCTCAGCTGCCTCTTGAAAACGGCGCCGGCGGCCCCTGGCCGTGGATCGCGCGATGCGTTGCCGCCTGGGCGCAGGAGCAGGGCGTGTCCATGCGCGACGCGATCGTGCTGGTGCCGTTTGCCCAGCAGCTCGCGCCGGCGCGCCAGGCGTGGAGTGCTCTGGGCGGCTGGCTGCCGCGCATCGAGACCACGCAGACACTGGCGCGCAGCCTGGCGCCGCCGCAACCCACCGATGCGGCGCAGATCAGCTTCGACACGGCGCTGGACCGCCTCGGCGCCCGCCGCCTGATGAACGGTCAGGGCTGGGGCCAGGCCTGGCGACGCCGCGACCCGCGCGGCTTCGAGCATGCGGTGAACGCGGTCGTCCAGACCGCCCAGGCGTTCGCGCGCGCGGCCGCGGCGGTTGCGCCCGGCGCGCGCGCCGCGTACTGGGCCCGGGGTCGCGAATTGCTGTCTGCCGGCGCCGGTCCCGGCGGCACCGAGCGGCTGCTGGCGCGGGTGGCCTTCGAATGGGCGGCGGCCAACGCCGCGGCAGCCACCGACCTGCTGTTCGCGCTGCGGCCGAGCGCATGGATCGCGGTGCAGGCCGGTGGCCCCGACGCATTGGCGGCCGCGCTGCTCTCGCACGATGCCGGCATCCCGGCGCTGTTGATCGACGCGGACCCGCCGGCGGAGGAGCCCTTTGCGCGTCTGCCGGCCGGCGGCGAGGTCTGCATTGCGGTCTGCGAGGACTTCGAGGCCGAGGCGCAGCGTGCCGCGGCCGCCGTCGTGGCGCACTTGAACGCAGGGCGCCGGCCCGTCGCGCTGATTGCCCAGGACCGGCTCTTGATGCGCCGCGTGCGCGCCTTGCTCGCGCGCCGGCAGGTGCCGATCCTGGACGAGACCGGCTGGAAGCTGTCGACCACGCGGGCCGGCGCCGCGATCGTGTTGCTGCTGCGAGTGGCGCACGCGCGGGCCTGCGCCGACGACTGGCTCGATTGGCTGAAGTCCTGCGCGAGCGCATGGCCCGGTCGTGAGGATGCAGCGTGGGCGGTCCAGGTGATCGAGGCGAGCATGCGGCGCGAAGGCTGGGTCGCGGCGGCGCAAGTGGATGCGAGCCGCCTGCCCGAAGCGGCGGCGACGCTGTGGCGCGATGCCCGCCACCTGGTGGCGCGGTTCGGCGCAGCCGGATCGCGCAGCTTCGTGCACTGGCTGCGCGCCCTGCAGGCCGGACTCGATGCCTGTGGGGCCTGGGCGTCGTTGCAGGAGGACGATGCCGGCCGGCAGGCGATCGCGGCGCTGCACCTCGACGAGGTCGAGTCCAGGGAGCTCGATGACGCCGAGACCATGTCGCTCGACGAGTTCGCGGCCTGGGTCGACGACGCGCTCGAAGACGCTGCCTTCGTGCCGCAGCCCAGCGTCGCCGCCGCCGATGCGCCGGTGGTCATCACCCCCTTGGCGCAGTCGATGCTTCGGCCGTTCGCCGCTGCGGTGCTCCCCGGTGCCGACGAGAAGCGGCTTGGCGGCGCGCCGTCGCCCCACCCGCTGCTCGGCGAGGCGCTGGTGCAGGCGCTCGGCTTGCCGGGCGCGCCACAGCGGCGCGACGCGCAGGCGCTCGCGCTGGCCCAGCTGCTGCGCGTGCCGCGGCTGGACTTCTTGCGGCGTCTCGACGACGGCGGCGAACCGCTGGCCCCCAGCCCCTTGCTCGAGCGCTTGCGCCTGGCCATGGCGCGGGCTGGCCGAGGCGACTTCGCGCCCGTTGCGCAGGCGTTCATCGAACGTGCCGTCGAGCCGCGCCCGGCCTTGCGTCCGCAGCCGGCCGCGCCGGCGCTGCTGCCGAGCCGGCTGAGTGCCAGCGCCTGCGAGGCCTTGCGCGCCTGCCCGTACCGCTTCTTCGCGCTGCGCCTTTTGTCGCTGCGCGAGGCGGACGAACTCGACGACGTCGTCGAGAAGCGAGACTACGGGACCTGGCTGCACGCGGTGCTGCATCGCTTCCACCAGACCCGCGCCGAGCCGCTGCCGGCCGCGCAGGAGGAGGCGCGCCTGCACGCGATCGCGCAGGCGATCCAGCATGAGATGCGCCTGGATGATGCGGCCTTCCTGCCTTTCGCGGCGACCTTCGTTCGCTTCGCGCCGCGCTATGTGCAATGGCTGCGCGAGCGCGACGCCCAGGGCGCGCAATGGCTCGAGGGCGAGCGCGAGTTCACGGCCTCGCCGCCCGAGTGGGGCGGCATCGAGATGCACGGCGTGATCGACCGCATCGACAGCGTGAGCGGCGACGACGGACCGGTGACGCAGCTCATCGACTACAAGACCGGCAGCGCGCAGCTGCTGCGGCAGCAGGTGCGGCTGCCGCAGGAGGACACGCAGCTGGCGTTCTACGCGGCGCTGGTCGCGCAGCAGTCGCAGGCGGGGGGCGAGCTCGAGGCGATCTATCTCCCGCTCGACGACGCCGACGGCATCCGCCCTATCGAGCATCCGCACGTCGAAGCCAGCGCGCAGCAACTGGTGGAAGGCATCGGCCGCGACATCGCGCGGCTGCGCGCCGGCGCCGCGATGCCGGCGCTGGGCGAGGGCAGCGCCTGCGAGTTCTGCGAGGCGCGCGGCCTGTGCCGCCGCGACCATTGGCCGCCGCGGGAGGACCGATGAGTCGCGTGCCGGGCCCCGCCTATGCGATCGACGGAACGCCCGTCGCACGCGACATCTTCTACGCCGCGGCCTGCGACCCGGCGCGCAGCGTGGTGGTCGAGGCTTGCGCCGGCGCCGGCAAGACCTGGATGCTGGTGTCGCGCATCCTGCGCGCCTTGCTGAGCGGCGCCGAGCCGCAAGAGATCCTCGCCATCACCTTCACCCGCAAGGCAGCCGGCGAGATGCGCGCGCGGCTCGACGAATGGCTGGTGGAGTTCGCCTCCCCGGCATGCGACGACGAGCGGCGTGTGCGGGAGCTGCGCGCGCGCGGCCTGCCCGAACCCCAGGCGCGCGCGATGGCGCCGCAGCTGGCGACCCTGCACGAGCGCCTGCTGCGCGCCGGCCGCGCGGTGGAGGTGCGCACCTTCCACGCGTGGTTCTCGCAGCTGCTGCGCGCCGCGCCGCTGGAACTGCTGTCCGAACTGGGCCTGCAGCCGGACATGGAGTTGGTGGAGGACCCGGACGAACTGAGCGCCGACGTCCACCGACGGCTGCATGCCGCGGTGATCGCGGACGACGGCCTGCGGCACGACTACGAGGCGCTGGTGCGCGAGCGCGGCCGCACGCAACTGCGCAAATGGCTGGACGCGGCCTGGGACAAGCGCATCGAGATCGAGTTCGCCGACGCGGCGGGCCTGCTCGAGCCCAGCGTCCCATCCGCTGCGGCGCACTGGTCCGAGCTCGCGGGACTGGATCACCCGGCCCGGCGCCTGCAGTCGCCGGCGGCCCATTCGCTGCTCAGCGCGCTCGCGCTGGCGCTCGGCCGGCACAAGGGCGCCGTGTGCCGCAAGCAAGGCGCCCTCCTGGAACAGGCGCTCGCGCTGGTCGAGCCGGCACCGCGCCTGGCGGCGGTGCGCGCGGCTTTGCTCACGCAGAAAGGGGAGCTGCGCAAGAACCTCGAAGCCCCGGGCCTGGCCGAAGCGGTGCTTCTGCTGGAAGAGATCGAGCGCGCATGCGCGCAGCAGTGCGCCCACGAAGAGCATCTGCGCATGGTGCGGCTCTCTCGTGCGTTGTCGCGCGAATACGCCGCCTACAAGCGCTCCCGCGGGCTGGCAGACATGGCGGACCTCGAGCGCTGCGCGCTGGCGCTGCTGCGCGACGCGACCCTCTCCGGCTGGGTCCAGGAGCGCCTGGACGCGCGCGTGAAGCACCTGCTGATCGACGAGTTCCAGGACACCAGCCCGCTGCAGTGGCATGCGCTGCATGCGTGGCTGTCGGGCTACGCAGGCGCGGGCGGCGGGGCCAGCGGCCAGCGCCCGCCGGGTGTCTTCATCGTCGGCGACCCGAAGCAGAGCATCTATCGATTCCGGCGCGCGGAGCCGCGCGTCTTCGATGCGGCGCGCGACTTCGTCGTGCAGGGCCTGGCGGGCAGCGTGCTCACCTGCGATCACACGCGACGCAACGCACCGGAAGTCCTGGAAGCGGTCAACGCCGTGTTCGCCGAGGCCCAGGCCGCGGGCGAGTTCAGCGGCTTTCGCGCTCACACGACCGAGTTGGAGGCGCGGCCGGGCGCCGGCGTCTTCATGCTGCCGCGCGTGCCCCGACCGCCGAAGGAGGACGCCGCCGAAGTGCCGCTCCCGGCCTGGCGCGACAGCCTGACCACCGCGCGCCACGAACCGCAGGCGCGGCTGCGCGAGCAGGAGGCGGCCGCGGTCGCAGCGCGGATCCAGCAACTCATCGCCGGCGGTGGACTGCGCGGGGGCGACGTCCATGTGCTGTGTCGCAAGCGCGAGTCCCTGCGCCTGGTCGCGCAGGCGCTCGCGGCGCTGCACATTGCGTGCGCCGCCCCGGAAGACTTCGTCCTGCAGGAGGCAGCCGAGGCGCGCGACTTGCTCGCGCTGCTCGACGCGCTGGCTTCGCCGCAGCACCGGTTGTCGCTCGCGCACGCCTTGCGCAGCCCCATCTTCGGCGCCGGCGACGACGATCTGGTGGCGCTCGCGCAGGCCGCAGCACCCCATGGAGATTGGTGGCGTGCACTGCGCGATGCGGCGCCGGGCCGGCCCGTGCTGCAACGGGCGCACGAGCTGCTGGCGCGCTGGTCCGCCGCGTCCCAGCAGCTGCCGCCGCACGACCTGCTCGACCTGGTGGTCGAGGAGGGCGAAGTCCATGCGCGTGTCGCGGCCGCGGTGCCGCGCGAGCAGCGCCGGGCCGCCCTGGCCGCCATCGATGCGCTGCTGCTGCAGGCCCTCACCCTGGACGGCGCGCGCTATTCGACGCCGTACAACTTCGTTCGGGCCTTGAAGCGGCGGCCGTTGAAGGTGCCGGCCGCCTTGCAGGTCGACGCCGTGCAATTGCTCACGGTGCACGGCGCCAAGGGCCTGGAGGCCGAGGTGGTGTTCATCGTCGACAGCGACCCGGAACCCAAGGCGCCCGATACCGCCACGGTGCTGGTCGACTGGCCCGTGGAGTCGGAGCACCCGCTGCATTGCGCCTTCGTCTACAGCGAGTCGCAGTGTCCGCCCTCGCTGGAAGAGGTGCTGCTGCGCGAGCGGGCGGCGCGTGAGCGGGAGGAGCTCAACGGCCTGTACGTGGCCATGACCCGGGCCAGGACGCGCCTGGTCGTGAGCGCCACCGCGCCGCACCGCGAGCCGGTGCGGCCGTCGTGGCGGCAGCGGCTGCAAGCCTGGGCTGCACCGATCGAGGCCGCATCAGGCGCTGCCCCGGCCGGCCGGCCGCTCGAGCAGGCCATCGCGCTGCGCGAGCTGGCGCGCTGGGAGGCGGCTGCGCCCGCGGCCTCGGCGCCGGCGCCGGCGCGTGCGCAAGACGACCGCGCCAGTCGGCTCGGGCAGGCAGTGCACCGGGTGCTGGAATGGGCGGCGCCCTCCACCGGAGCGACCCGTCCCGCGGCCGATCTGCGCGCCTTGGCTGCCGCCGCGGCCCGCGAGTTCGGCGCGGACGCACGCGAGGTCGCGGCACTGGCCGGCCGCATCTGGCACGGCGCCGACTGCGCGCGCTTCTTCGGCGGCGAGGCGCTGCGCTGGGCGGGCAACGAGGTGCCGGTCACCGAGGCGGGCGAGTCGCTTCGCATCGACCGGCTGGTCGAGCTCGAGGAGGCGGGCGGGCGTGTCTGGTGGGTGCTCGACTACAAGCTCCAGCACGCCCCCGAAGCCCTGAGCGCCTACCGCGAACAGTTGCTGCGCTATCGGCGGGCGCTGCAGGCGCTGCAGCCGGGCGACACCGTGCGCTGCGCCTTCATCACAGGCGCCGCCGACGTGATCGAGGTCGACTGACTCCGCGGCGCGAGGGGCGGGCTTTTCTCACGCTCGGGCGGGTTTCGCCGGCCGGGCGCAAGGGCACTCTCGCGCACACTGCATCCCAGTACGTCCGGTCGCCGGGCAGGCGCGGCAGGGGCAAAAAGCCGGTGAATGCGAGGCTTCATCCGGTCTTCGCCGAAAAGCGGCCCGACGTCCAATAGCGCAACTTCGTCCCCGTTTCCGATGGTCGCTCCCGCGTCGCCTGCTTCTCGTCCTCCTGCACATGCGGTGCGGCGGCTCGGCCGTTTCGAACTGCGCCAGTTGCTGGGCAAGAGCAGCGGCACCATGGTGTGGCTGGCCCACGACCCGCGCCTGGACCAGGAACTGATGCTCACCCTGCCGCGCGTGCAGCCGCCGACGCCGGCGGCGATGGAGCGCTGGCTGGACGAGGTGCGCTCCGCGGCACGGCTCAACCACCCGAACCTCGCGCACGTCGTCGAAGTCGGCGTGCAGGACAACTGGCCGTTCGTCGCCGTGGACCGGGCACTCGGCATGACGCTGCCGGAGTGGCTGGCCGCGCGCACGCATCCCTTGCCGATCGAGGCTGCGGGCCTGCTGTGCGAGGCGCTGCAGGGCATCGCCTTCGCCCACGAGGCGGGCGCCGCGCACGGCGACTTGCAACTGCACCATCTGCTCGTCAGCGAACAAGGCACGGTGCGCGTCATGGCGCTGGCTGCGGCCGGCGCGCCGGCGGCCGACGCCGACGAGGCCGCTCGCGGCAACGACCGCGGCATCGCCCTCGATCCCAACCGCCTGCGGGCGCATCGCGACGCCGCGGAGCGCGATGTGCTGGCGGCCGGCCTGCTGCTGCAGCACTTGCTGACCGGCCAGCCCGCGCTCGACGAGCCCGACACGACGTCGGTGATCGGTCGGCTGCCGCCGCTCGGCAAGGAGATGCTGCGCCTGCCCTGGACCACGCCGCACCCGATCCCCGAGGCGCTGCGCGCCATCGCGAATCGCACGACCGCGTCGCAGCCGCGCCAGCGCTATCTCAGCGCCCGCACGCTGCTTCAGGCGTTGGAGGGATGGCGGGCGGCCGAGGCACAGGACACCGGCGGGCCGCTCTCGCTGCTGCTCGACCGCATGCGCACCGTCGGCCATCTGCCGGCCATGCCCGGCGTGGGCGGCCGGGTGGCGCGGCTCACGGCCAAGGAAGGCCAGCGCACCGACGAGATGGCGGAGCAGATCCTGCAAGACATGGCGCTCAGCTTCGAGCTGCTGCGCCAGGTCAACTCGGCGCAGGTGCAGGGCACGCAGGTGGCGGGCAACGGACCGGTGTTGACGATCCGCCGCGCCATCGCGCTCGTCGGGCTCGACGGCATCCGCCAGGCGGCATCGACCTTGCGCTTGTGGCCCGGGCCGCTGGGCGCATCCGCGGCGCAGTCGATGCAGCGCACGATCGATCGCGCGCGCCTGGCCGGCCACGTCGCGCAAGTGCTGTGCCCCGCGGGCTACGACCCGGAGGTGATCTACCTGGTCGCCGTGCTGCAGAACCTGGGTCGCTTGCTGGTGCAGTACCACTTCCCCGACGAGGCCGAGCAGGTCTGGCAGCTGATGCG
>DATFAY010000313.1:0-2343 GCA_035254085.1 Piscinibacter sp. | reverse complement strand
CCTGGTGCACGGCCAGTACGACGCCAAGCCCGAAGGCTTCAAGCCCGGCGGCATGAGCCTGCACAACTGCATGGTGCCGCACGGCCCCGACGCCGAGGCGTTCGAGAAAGCGAGCAGCGCGCCGCTCGCGCCGCACAAGCTCGACGACACCCTGGCCTTCATGTTCGAGAGCCGCTGGCGCTTCCACCCGACGGCGTTTGCGCTCGGATGCGGCGCGCTTGACGAGGGGTACGCCGATTGCTGGCGCGGGCTGAAGGACGAGTTTCGATGAGCCTTGTCGATGTCACCCACGATCTGGCGCTGCGCAGCTGGGTCGAGTCGGCCAACGCGCCCGGCTGCGAGTTCCCGATCCAGAACCTGCCTTACGGGTGCTTTCGCGCCCGTGGCGAGGACGAGGAGGCGTGGCGCCTGGGCGTGGCGATCGGCGACGAGGTGCTGGACCTGCGCGCCGCGATCGATGCCGGCCTCGGGCTCGAGCCGATGCTGGGCACCCACGCGCTGGAGCACTTCATGCTGCTGCCGGCCGCGCGCTGGCGCGACACGCGGCGCCTCTTGTCGCAGGCGCTCGCCGAGGGCAGCGCGCATCGTGTGGCGCTGCGCGACTGCCTGCTGCCGCAGCGCGACGTGGAACTCACACGGCCCTGCCGCATCGGCGACTACACCGACTTCTACACCGGCATCCACCACGCAACCGCGGTGGGTCGGCTGTTTCGGCCGGACCAGCCGCTGCTGCCCAACTACAAGTGGGTGCCGATCGGCTACCACGGCCGCTCGTCGAGCATCCGAGTGAGCGGACACGCGTTCCACCGGCCGATGGGCCAGGCCGCGGGCGAGGCGGGGGTGCCGCGCTTCGGCCCCAGCCAGCGGCTCGACTACGAGCTCGAGCTCGGCGTGCTGGTCGGCGGAGTGAACACGCTCGGCACGCCGCGCAGCATGGCGCAGGCCGAGGACGAATGGTTCGGGGTGGTGCTGCTCAACGACTGGTCGGCGCGCGACCTGCAGGCCTGGGAGTACCAGCCGCTGGGCCCCTTCCTGTCGAAGAACTTCGCGACCACGATCTCGCCATGGATCGTGACGCGCGATGCGCTGGCGCCGTTCCGTGCGCCGTTCACCCGGCCCGCGGGCGACCCGCAGCCGCTGCCGCACCTGGATTCACCGGCCAACCGCGACCGCGGCGCCGTCGAGATCACGCTCGAGGTGTGGCTGCAGACACCCTCCATGAAAGCGCCGCAGCGGCTGTCGCGCAGCAACTTCCGCGAGGCTTACTGGACCATCGCGCAGCTGATCGCGCACCACAGCAGCAACGGCTGCAACCTTCAGCCGGGCGACCTGCTGGGCAGCGGCACGCAGTCCGGGCCGCACGAAGGCGAGGGCGGCTCGCTGCTGGAGCTGAGCCAAGGCGGCAAGCAGCCGATCACCTTGTCGAACGGCGAGACCCGGACCTTTCTCCAGGACGGCGACACCGTCATCCTGCGCGGTCACGCCGAGCGCGACGGCTGCCGCCGCATCGGCCTGGGCGAGTGTCGGGCCACGGTGCTGCCGGCACTCGGCACGGTGTGAACTCACATCAATGGCGTTTGCCGATTACTGACGAACGAACACCACCGTGGAGGAACTGCCGCCGTCGACCGCGAAGTCGCCGCTCATGTGGGTGGCGTCCTGGAGCGTGGCCGAATAGGTCGCCTTGGTGCCGTTGTCATAGCTCAGCTGCAAGGTGACGCGCGCCGCCAGGTGCACGCCGGCGACTGTCAGCGTGCCCGAGGGGCCGGCACTGGCCTGATAGGCGCCGGCGCCTGCCACCACCGAATCCTGCTCGGTGAGCACGAGCCCGAGCGACGCGCCGGCGACCGGGGCCGAGGCACTCCATGCGCCGGCCACGGTGGACGGCAGGTCGCTGGTGCTTCCGCCACCCCCGCAGGACGCGAGCAGAACGGCTGCGGCCAGCAGCGCAACACGTGCGGTCGTGCGCAGGAAGGAGACTGATGAGAAGCCGTTCATGATGACCGTGCAGTGTCGCTCGATGGAGCGTCAGCGCGAAGCGCAGACCTTGCCAAAGTACTCGGCCGCCGCGGGCACGAGCATGGGGGACAGGGCCTCGGGGCCGCCGCCTGCGAAGAGGATGCGCGCGTTCGCGTCTGGACGCAACAGGAGCGCGCCGACGAGCGTCGAATCGCTCCCCAGGTCGAAGGTCTCGCGGCCATGGCGCGAGCGGACGACGATCCGCTGCGCAAAGACGATCTTGAACGATGCGGTGTGTTCACCGAGGCACCGCTTCGTGTCCTGGACGGCTGACCGCACGAGCTCGCGTGCCTGGCGCGCCTGCGCCTGCCGGCTGGCCTTCAG
>DATFAY010000312.1:0-3645 GCA_035254085.1 Piscinibacter sp. | reverse complement strand
GCTCCACGGCGTGCCGGGCCTGGACATCCGCGACGGCGTGGTGCAGGTGGACGCGCGCATGATGACCGGCCACCCCGGCATCTTCGCCGGCGGCGACATGGTGCCGGCCGAGCGCAACGTGACCGTCGCGATCGGCCACGGAAAGAAGGCCGCGCGCCACATCGACGCGTGGCTGGCGGGCGAGGCGCTGCCCGAGGCGCCCAAGCACGCGCCGGCGAGCTTCGACAAGCTCAACACCTGGTACTACACCGACGCGCCCAAGACCGTGCGGCCGATGCTCGACATCATCCGGCGCCAGTCGAGCTTCGACGAGGTGCAAGGCGGCCTGGACGAGACCAACGCGCTGTACGAGGCGCGGCGCTGCCTGTCGTGCGGCAACTGCTTCGAGTGCGACAACTGCTACGGCGTGTGCCCCGACAACGCGGTCGTCAAGCTCGGTCCCGGCAAGGGCTTCGAGTTCAACTACGACTACTGCAAGGGCTGCGGCGTGTGCGTGTCGGAATGCCCGTGCGGCGCGATCGAGATGGTGCCGGAATCGCGATGAATGCGTTGCGCCGCTCGGAGGGTCGGCATCTGCGGGTGGCGCTGTTCATTCCCTGCTACATCGACGCGTTCTATCCCGAGGTCGGCGTGGCGACGCTCGAGCTGCTCGAGCGCTTCGGCTGCGAGGTGCACTACCCGCTGAACCAGACCTGCTGCGGCCAGCCCATGGCCAACGCGGGCTGCCACGACGACGCGCACGCGACCGAGGCGCTGTTCGCGCGCAACTTCGAGGGCTACGAGTTCATCGTCACGCCGTCGGGCAGCTGCTGCCACCAGGTGCGCGAGCACCTCACCGCGATCGAGCAGACGCCCGCGGTGCAGGCGGTGCGGCGCAACACTTATGAGCTGGTCGAGTTCCTGCACGACGTGCTCGACGTGCAGGCCTTCCCGTGGGCCGAGTTCCCGCACAAGGTCGGATTGCACATCGGCTGCTCGACGCTGCGCGGGCTCGGCGAGGCGCGCTGCTCCGAGATCGCCGGCCCTGCGTTCTCGAAGCCGCGCAACCTGCTGGCGCGGGTCAAGGGCATCGAGTTCGTCGCGCCGCAGCGCCCGGACGAGTGCTGCGGCTTCGGCGGCACCTTCTCGGTGTTCGAGGAGCCGGTGTCCGCGAAGATGGGGCAGGACAAGGTCCACGACCACCAGCGCGCCGGCGCCGAGTACATCGTCTCGCCCGACATGTCGTGCCTGATGCACCAGCAGGGCTGCGCCGGCCGGATGAAGCTGCCGCTCAAGTTCATGCACATCGCTCAGGTGCTGAACGGAGCACGCGAATGAAGGCGCTCCCCTGCGTCATGCCGGCCCGCATCACGGTCATCCCGGCGAAAGCCGGGATCCACGCAGGGCTGACTCGGTGGATCCCGGCTTTCGCCGGGATGACACGCCGGACCGGCTTTCGCCGGGATGACACCTGGCAGGCAGCCCTCACATGAAGCGCGTCGACCACGCCGCGGCGTCCTCGAAGTTCATCGCCCAGGCGCAGCACCTCGCGTTCCACGACAAGCGCCTGTGGGAGCTGCGCCAGCGGCGCGACCGCGAGAGCGAGGACATCCCTGAATGGGAAGAGCTGCGCGCGCTCGCCTCGGCGATCAAGGAGCACACGCTCAGCCACCTGGCCGACTATCTCGAGCAATTCGAGCGCAACGCGGTGGCCAACGGCATGATCGTGCACTGGGCCCGCGACGCGGCCGAGCACAACCGCATCGTGCTGGACATCCTGCGCTCGCATGAGGCGACGACGCTGGTCAAGAGCAAGTCGATGCTGACCGACGAGTGCGAGATGCGGCCCTTCCTGGAGCGGCACGGCGTCACCGTGGTCGAGACGGATCTCGGCGAGCGCATCCAGCAGCTCGACGACCAGCCGCCCAGCCACATCGTGGTGCCCGCGGTGCACAAGCTGCGCGCCGACGTGGCCGAGGTGTTCGGCAAGACGCTGGGCACCGACCCCGCCAACACCGACGTGCCCTACCTCGCCGAGAGCCAGCGCCGCCACACGCGGCCGTACTACCTGCAGGCGCAGGCCGGCATGACCGGCGCGAACTTCGCCGTGGCCGAGACCGGCAGCTTCGTGGTCTGTACCAACGAGGGCAATGCCGACCTGGGCGCCAACCTGCCGCGCCTGCACATCGCCTCGATCGGGATCGAGAAGATGATCCCGCGCCTGGCGGACCTGGGCGTGTTCGTGCGCATGCTCTCGCGCAGCGCGCTGGGCTCGCCGATCACGCAGCTCACCTCGCACTTTCGCGCGCCTCGCGAGGGCGGCGAGATGCACGTGGTGCTGGTCGACAACGGCCGCTCGCAGCGGCTGGGCATGGCCCAGTTCTGGACCTCGCTCAAGTGCATACGCTGCGGCGCGTGCATGAACACCTGCCCGGTCTACCGGCGCAGCGGCGGCCTGAGCTACGGCGCGACCTATTCGGGGCCGATCGGCGCGATCATCGATCCGGCCCGTGACCTGCGCCGGTACAGCGCGCTGCCCTACGCCTCCACCATGAACGGCAGCTGCACCATGGTGTGCCCGGTGAAGATCAATATCCACGAGCAGATCTTCGCCTGGCGCAAGGTGATCGCCGAGCAGCGCCAGCTGCCCGCTGCCAAGAAGGAGGCGATGCGCATCGCCGGGCGCATCCTCGCCAGCCCGCGGCTGTACCGCGCGGCGGTCGAGGCGGCGGCAGCGGGGCTCGCGCACCTGCCCCGCTTCATGATCTACAACCCGTTCAACGCCTGGGGCCGCCAGCGCGAACTGCCGGCGTCGCCGCCAATGACGTTCCGCCAGTGGTACCTGAAGAACCGCGGCGGGGCGCGATGAGCACGGCGGCTGCCCGTGCGGCGATTCTCGAGTCCGTGCGCCGGGCCCAGCCTGCGCCGAGGGCACTGCCCGAGCTTCCCGCGTTTGCGCGGCGCGGGCCTGCGCTGCTGGCGCGCTTCACCGCTGCCCTCACGCGCATGGGCGGCGTGATCGCCCAGCCCGGCGCGCAGGGCTCGCTCGACGGCTTCCTGTTCGAGCGCTTTCCCCTGGCGAGGGTGATCTGCTCTGCTACGCCCGAAGTGCGCGGCACACGCGCCATCGACGCGGTCAGGGACCCGCGCGAATTGCACGACGTCGACGTCGGCGTCGTGCGCGCAGCCTTCGGCGTCGCCGAGACCGGCTCGGTGTGGCTGAGCGAGCACGAGCTGGGCGTCAACGCACTGGGCTTCCTGTCGCAGCACCTGGTGGTGCTTCTGGACCCGGCGGCGATCGTCGCCGACGTGCATGACGCGTACCGGCAGCCGGGCTTCAAGCAGGCGCGCTACGCGGTGCTCATGAGCGGCCCGTCGGCGACCGCCGACATCGAAGGCGTGCTGGTGCGCGGCGCGCAGGGCATCCGCTCGCTGACCGTGGTCCCGATGCCCCGCCCGGCGGGCGCCGGCGCTGCACGAAACGCGCGATGAATGCTGCTTCCAGCCGGCAATCCGTGCGCTTTCGCCATGCCGGGGCGACGGCGCAGCGCTCAGACGGGTGCCGACTGACATTCGTCAACCGATCGCGCTGCGCTATCGAGATACTGAAAAAGAGCGTGATTCCCACGCTGCCCATCGAGCCCAACGAGGCCGTCACATGACCGT
>DATFAY010000311.1:0-2003 GCA_035254085.1 Piscinibacter sp. | reverse complement strand
CCGCTGGTGCCGCCGGTGCCGCGCTTGAAGCCGATGATGCGCTCGACCGTCGTCACGTGGCGGAAGCGCCAGAGGCGGAACGCGTCCTCCAGGTCGGTGAGTTCCTCGCCGAGCTGGTACAGGTCCCAGTGCTTGTCCGGGTCGCGGTAGACCACGAGCCAGGCCTGCTCGACGGCGTCGCTGGGCGCGTAGGGCAGCGTCCAGTCGCGCTCGGTGTGGCTGGCCGGCACCGGCAGGCCGCGACGCGCCAGCAGGCGCAGCGATTCGTCGTAGAGCGACGGCGCCCGGTACGCCGCCTCGACGTGCGCGAAGGTCTGCGGCCGGTGCGCGTGCGGCTTGAGCATCGCCGCGTTCTTGTTGCCCAGCATGAACTCGACGCAGCGGTACTGCCAGCTCTGGAACCCGCTGCTGTGTCCGAGGTAGGGTCGGATGGCGGAGTACTCGGGCGGGGTCATGGTCGCGAGCACGTCCCAGGCGTGCACCAGCTGTTCCATGATGCGGCTCACCCGCGCCAGCATCTTGAAGGCGCTGCCGAGCTGGTCGCCGGCCAGGCAGCCCACCGCGGCGCGCAGCTCATGCAGCATCAGCTTCATCCAGAGCTCGCTGGTCTGGTGCTGCACGATGAACAGCATCTCGTTGTGGTCAGGCGACAGCGGATGCTGCGCGTTGAGCACTTCCTCGAGGTGCAGGTAGTCCGAGTAGCTCATGTCGCGGCTGAAATCCAGCTGCGCGCCCTCGTCCTCGACGATCTTCTGATTGCTCATGTGACCACCGCCCGCCGGTTGAAGCGCGCCTCGCGCCACTCGCCGCTGTCGAGCACGCCGCGCAGGCGCTGCACGGCGTCCCACACGTCGACGAAGCGCAGGGTGAGCGGGGTGAAGCCGAAGCGCAGGATGTCGGGCGCCCCCGACGGATGGGACAGGTCGCCGGCGCGGAAGTCGCCGATCACGCCGCGCTCGATGAGCGCCTGCATGACCGCGTAGCCGCCTTGCTCGCGCGCGAAGCTCACCTGGCTGCCGCGCCACGCCGGATCGCGCGGCGTCTGCAGCGCGAGGCCGTGCCCGGCGCACGACTCCTCCACCAGCCGGATGAAGAGATCGGTGAGCGCCAGCGACTTGCAGCGCAGCGCGGCGATGCCGCCCAGCGGCTCGGCCGCGAGCACGCTGTCGACGCCGCACTCCAGCGCGGCCATCGCCAGCACCGGCGGCGTGCCGCAGATGAAGCGCCCGATGCCCGCCGCAGGCCGGTAGTCGGGCGTGAAATCGAAGGGTGCGGCGTGGCCCAGCCAGCCCGACAGCGGCTGCCAGAGCTGGTCGGCGTCCATGCGCGCGGTGTGACGCGGGTGCGCCCAGGCGAAGGCAGGGGCGCCGGGGCCGCCGTTCAAGTACTTGTAGCCGCAGCCCACCGCGAAGTCGGCGTCCGCCGCGGCCAGGTCCACCGGCACCGCGCCGGCCGAATGCGCCAGGTCCCACACGACCAGCGCGCCGGCGGCATGCGCCTGTCGCGTGATCGCTGCCATGTCGTGCATGCGGCCGCTGCGGTAGTTGACGTGCGTGAGCATGAGCACCGCGAGCTCGTCGTTGAGCTGCGCCGCGATGTCGTCGGCATCGACCAGGCACAGCACCAGCCCGCGCTCCACGGCCAGGCTCTCGGCGATGTAGAGATCGGTGGGGAAGTTGTGCCGCTCCGAGACGATGACCTTGCGCCGCGGTGCATCGATGCGCTGCAGGTTCAGCGCCGCGCTCAGCACCTTGTAGAGGTTGACCGAGGTGGAGTCGGCCACCACCACCTCGCCGGCACCCGCGCCGACGAGCCCGGCGATCTTGTCGCCGATGCGCTGCGGCAGGTCGACCCAGCCGGCGGCGTTCCAGCTGCGGATGAGGCCGCCGCCCCATTCCTCGCGCACCACCTGCTGCACCCGCGGCGCGGTGGCCCGGGGCAGCACGCCCAGCGAATTGCCGTCGAGGTAGATCAGCCCCGCGCGGTCGTGATCATCGAGCTCG
>DATFAY010000310.1:0-3892 GCA_035254085.1 Piscinibacter sp. | reverse complement strand
CCGGCATCGGGGGTGTACAGCCAGACCTGGCCGTTCATGTCGCCCAGGCGCCCGACGCGGCCGGGCGGATCGGCCCAGGCGTTGGCGCCGAAAGCACTGCACAGGAAGACCACCAGCGCCATCGCCAGCCGCTGCGTGATCGGGGGGATCCATCGAGCAGGAAAGAACTTCATGCTGGAAGCCTCGTCAGGTTGGGCGGCGCTGCGTTGCGGCTGCGCCGTCACGTGCCGCCCGGGGCGGCGTTCATGCGGTCAACGCCCCGGCCCCGCCGTCGGCTGACGGGCGGGTCCAGGCGAAACGATGCTTTACAAACCGCCCCGCCCGCCTGACGCCCGTCAACTCCGCGAAGATCTTTCGGCTTCAGTCGTCTTCGTGTCCGTCCAGCTCGGGGAACAGCACGCTGGTGAAGCCAAATTGGGTGAAGTCACGGATGCGCATCGGATAGAGCTTGCCGATCAGATGGTCGCATTCGTGCTGCACGACCCGGGCGTGGAAACCGTCGGCCTGGCGGTCGATCGGATGGCCCTGCGGGTCAAAGCCGGTGTAGCGGATGCGCGCGAATCGCGCCACCACACCCCGCATGCCAGGGACCGACAGGCAGCCCTCCCAGCCGAGCTCTTCCTCGTCTGACAGTGGCGTGATGGTCGGATTGATGAGCACCGTCTCGGGCACGGGTGGCGCATCGGGGTAGCGCTCGTTCTTCTTGAACCCGAAGATCACGAGTTGCAGGTCGATGCCGATCTGCGGCGCGGCCAGCCCTGCCCCTTGCGCGGCATGCATGGTTTCGAACATGTCGTCGATGAGGCTGCGCAGCTCGGGCGTGTCGAAGCGCGTCACCGGCTGCGCGATGCGCAGCAGGCGCGGGTCGCCCATCTTCAGGATCTGTCGGACGGTCACGGAAGTTCTCTCGAGGTGGTCATGCGATTGTCGCTCCGCGGCGTAGGCGGTGCTCATGCTGCCTGGCCCACTGGATCGGGTCTTCGCCGGGCTCGAACACGATGGTCGGCTCGTCGTGCGCCGGCGGCTCGAACTGCGACACGTGAAAGCGGTACAGGTGCTCGGGAAAGTCGCCCCGCGCCGGTTCGATCCGATTCGCCGCGATACGCTCCAGCCCGCGCTCCAGCGTGAAGGGCAGGTACACGATGAGGCACGGCGCACCGTGGCGCTGCGCCACGGCGCGGTAGCGATCGCGCAGGAAGCGGTGGTTGTTGGTGTCGTCGATCACCACCGGCTGCGCATGCGCGAGCAGCGCATCGGCGCGTGCCGCCGCCTCGTGGCTGGAGCGTTCCCACTCGTGCACCGGAATGTCCTCCGGACCGATGTGGCCGAGGCCACGCTCTGCGTTCAGCTCGTCCAGGCAGATGCGGTGGTGGCCGCACTGCGCGGCGATGCGGCGCGCCAGCGTGGTCTTGCCCGAGAACGCCACGCCGCACATCAACAACAGGCTCATGTGGGCCCTCCTCGCTGGCAGCGGTGCTGCGCGCTCAGGGGCCGCGCAGCAGCGACCGCAGCCCTTCTTCGTCCAGGATCGCGACGCCGAGTTCCTGCGCCTTGTCGAGCTTGCTGCCCGCTTCCTCGCCGGCAAGGACGTAGTGCGTCTTCTTCGACACCGAGCCCGAGACCTTGCCGCCGGCCGCCTCGATCAGGTCCTTGGCCTCGTCGCGGCTGAGCGAGGGCAGCGTCCCGGTGAGCACGAAGGTCTTGCCGGCCAGCGGCTTGGGCGCGCCGTCGGCGCTCGCCTCGGTTTCGTCCCAGGCGATGCCGCACGCGCGCAGCTGCTCGACGACCTCGCGGTTGTGCGGCTGCGCGAAGAAGGTGTGGATGCTCTGCGCGACGACCGGGCCGACGTCCTTGACTTCGAGCAGCTGCTCGACGCTCGCATCCATGATGCGATCGAGCTGGCCGAAGTGCCGGGCGAGGTCCTTGGCCGTCGTCTCGCCGACGTGGCGGATGCCCAGCGCGAACAGGAAACGCCCCAGCGTGGTGTGCTTGCTGCGCTCGAGGTTGTCGACCAGGTTCTTCGCGCTCTTCTCGGCCATGCGCTCGAGCGCGCACAGCTTGGCGATGCCCAGCTTGTAGAGCTCGGGCAGCGTGCGGATGAGGCCGCTGTCGACGAGCTGGTCGACCAGCTTGTCGCCCAGGCCCTCGATGTCCATCGCGCGGCGGCCGGCAAAGTGCAGCAGGGCCTGCTTGCGCTGCGCCGCGCAGAACAGGCCGCCGCTGCATCGCCAGTCGACTTCGCCCTCCTCGCGCTCGATGTCGCTGCGGCAGATCGGGCACTTGCCGTGCAATCGCTGGACGAGGTCGAAGGGCTGCGCGCCGGCAGGCCGCTTGTCCAGCACCACGCCCACCACCTCGGGGATCACGTCGCCCGCGCGGCGCACGATGACCGTGTCGCCTATGCGCACGTCCTTGCGCTCGATCTCGTCCTGGTTGTGCAGCGTCGCGTTGCTGACCGTCGTGCCGCCCACGAATACCGGCGTCAGCTTGGCGACCGGCGTGAGCTTGCCGGTGCGTCCGACCTGCACGTCGATGTCCAGCAGCGTCGTCATCTGCTCTTGCGCCGGGTACTTGTGCGCCACGGCCCAGCGCGGCTCGCGCGACACGAAGCCCAGCCGCTGCTGCAATGCCCGGCTGTTGACCTTGTAGACCACGCCGTCGATGTCGAACGGCAGGCTGTCGCGCCTGGCGCCGATGCGCCGGTGAAACTCCACCAGGCCCTCGGCGCCGCGCACCACCGCGCGCTCGGCGTTGACCGGCAGACCCATCGCCTGCAGCGCGTCGATCAGGCCGCTGTGGGTGGACGGCACCTCCCATCCCTGGACCTCGCCGACGCCATAGGCAAAGAAGCTCAGCGGCCGCTTGGCGGCGATCGCCGGGTCGAGCTGGCGCACCGCTCCGGCGGCTGCGTTGCGCGGATTGACGAAGGTCTTCTCGTTCTTCGCCCCCTTGGCGATGAGCTCGCGCTGGCGTTCGTTGAGCCGCTCGAAGTCGTCGCGCCGGATGTAGACCTCGCCACGCACATCGAGGATCGGCGGCGGCGCACCCCGCGGCCATTGCAGCCGCAGCGGAATCTGGCCGATGGTGCGGATGTTCTGCGTCACGTCTTCGCCGGTCTCCCCGTTGCCGCGCGTGGCCGCCTGCACCAGCACGCCGTGCTCGTAGCGCAGGTTGATCGCGAGGCCGTCGAACTTGAGCTCGGCGGCGTATTCGACCGGCGGATCGTCTTCGCGCAGCTCCAGTTCGCGGCGCACCCGCGCGTCGAAGGCGACCGCGCCGCTCGCCTCGGTGTCGGTCTCGGTGCGGATCGACAGCATCGGCACGGCATGGCGCACCGGCGTGAAACCGTCGAGCACCTTGCCGATCACCCGCTGCGTCGGCGAATCGGCGGTGAGCAGCTCCGGGTGCGCCGCCTCGATCGACTGCAGTTCCTGGAACAGCCGGTCATACTCCGCGTCGGGAATCTCCGGATCGTCGAGCACGTAGTACCGGTGCGCGTGGTAGTTGAGGTGCTCGCGCAAGTGCGCCGCGCGCTGCGCAGGCGCCGACGCAGGGCCAGTGGAAGAGGCGTGGTGAGAACTCATCGACAGAGCAAAAACCGCCGCGAAAGCCGCGGAAGGCGCAAGCATGCCATGGCGGCCGCCCGGTCCGGGCGGCCACGCGGCTGACACCCCTGCGCGAAACGCAGACGCTACTTCTTCTCGTCGGCGCGCAGCGTGACCCGCTCGGTGATGTTGCGGGTGGCCAAGGCGTCGGTGATGAACGAGGTGGATCGCACCAGCAGGTCGCGCGCCACTTCTTCCAGCGGAGAGCCGGTGATGCTGGCGTGGCTGCCTCCCAGCCCCACGCCGCCGGCCCAGCCGCCGGCGCTCAGCCCGAAGCCGGTCTTCTG
>DATFAY010000309.1:0-3270 GCA_035254085.1 Piscinibacter sp. | reverse complement strand
GTGGCTGCCCTTGATCAGGCGCAGGCTGCGGCTGGCCAGCATCTCGCCGCGGGCCGACCGGGCCTGGTGGCGCAGGAACGACTCGGCCCACGGGCCGGCGGCGTTGACCAGGGCGCGGGCGCGCACGGTCCGTGCCGCGCCTTCCTGCGGTTGCAGCGTGACGATCCAGCCGTTGATGCCGCGCTGCGCGGCCGTGCAGCGCGTGCGCGTGTGGATGGCGGCGCCGCGCGCCCGCGCATCCAGCGCGGCGAGCACGACCAGCCGCGCATCGTCGACCCAGGCGTCCGAATAGACGAAGGCGCGGCCCAGGTGCGGCTGCAGGCAGGCGCCGAGTTCGTGGCCCCGCAGGTCGAGGGCGGCCGTGCCGGGCAGGAGGTCGCGCCGTGCCAGGTTGTCGTACAGGAACAGGCCGGCGCGAATCATCCAGGCTGGCCGCATCGAAGGGTCGTGCGGCATGACGAAGCGCAGCGGCCGCACGATATGGGGTGCGCTGCGCATCAGCACCTCGCGCTCCTGCAGCGCCTTGCGCACCAGCGAGAACTCGTAGTACTCGAGGTAGCGCAGGCCCCCGTGGATCAGCTTGGTGGACGACGACGAGGTGTGCTGCGCCAGGTCGTCCTTCTCGGCCAGCAGCACCGACACGCCGCGCCCCGCGAGGTCGCGCGCGATGCCCGCGCCGTTGATGCCGCCTCCGACCACGAGCACGTCGACGCTCGCGCCCGCATCGCCGGCGGGCACGGTCGGCGGTGCCGCTCGCGGCGACGCATCGTGAGGCCAGCCATGGCGCTGGGACTGCTTCAACAGGCACTCCTGGGGTGGTGCGGCTCGGTCGCCGACGGGGTTGGAAAACGAACCGCGAAACAATGTTCGTTTGCGTTCGTTTGTGTCGTTCTTTTTTCGTTTTACAAGAGCAGCGAACAAAAAGCAAGCTCGCCATCCCCCATGGATTTCCCTGAGTCGCTCGCTATGCTGCCAAGCCATCGAACCTCGCACCACCTCGTCCCGATGACTCCGAACCCGCGCCAATCCATGCTGCTGGACGAGGTGCGCGCGCGCGGCTCGGTGACCGTCGAGTCCCTGTCCGACCAGTTCGGCGTGACGCTGCAGACGGTGCGGCGCGACGTGAAGCTGCTGTCCGACGCCGGCCTGCTCGCGCGCTTTCACGGCGGCGTGCGCCTGCCCAGCTCGACGGTGGAGAACATCGCCTACCGGCAGCGCCAGCAGCTCAACGAGGCGGGCAAGCAGCGCATCGCCAAGCGCGTGGCGCGCGCGGTGCCCAACGGCTGCTCGCTCATCATCAACATCGGCACCACCACCGAGGCCATCGCACGCGAGCTGCTGCACCACAAGGGGCTGCGCGTCATCACCAACAACCTGAACGTGGCCGCGATCCTGTCGGACAACCCCGATTGCGAAGTCATCGTCGCCGGCGGCGTGGTGCGTTCGCGCGACCGCGGCATCATCGGCGAGGTGACGGTGGAGTTCATCAAGCAGTTCAAGGTCGACATCGGCTTGATCGGCATCTCGGGCATCGAGGCCGACGGCACGCTGCGCGACTTCGACTACCGCGAGGTGAACGTCGCCAAGGCCATCATCGACCACTCGCGCGAGGTCTGGCTCGCCGCCGACCACAGCAAGTTCAACCGCCCGGCGATGGTCGAGCTCGCGCGCCTCGCGCAGCTCGACACGCTGTTCACCGACGCCGAGCCGCCCGCGCCGTTTCCGGCGCTGCTGGCCGAAGCCGGCGTGCAGCTGACCGTCGCCGGCACGCACCCCTGACCGGGACCTCGACATGCCCTCGAAGAATTTCCTGCTCGCCCTCGACCAGGGCACCTCGAGTTCGCGCAGCATCGTGTTCGATCGGCAAGGCCGCATCGTTGCGATGGCGCAGCGCGAGTTCCGCCAGATCTATCCGCAGCCCGGCTGGGTCGAGCACGACCCGAAGGAGATCTGGGCGACCCAGCTCGCCACCGCGCAGGAGGCCATCGCCAAGGCCGGCATCGGCGCCGGCGACATCGCCTCGATCGGCATCACCAACCAGCGCGAGACCACGGTGGTGTGGAACCGGCGCACGGGCGAGCCGGTGTACAACGCGATCGTCTGGCAGGACCGGCGCGCGGAGCCGACCTGCGCCGCGCTGCGCGAGCGCGGCCTGGAACCGCTGATCCGCGAGCGCACCGGGCTCATCATCGACGCCTACTTCTCCGGCACCAAGCTGAAGTGGATCCTCGACAACGTGAGCGGCGCGCGCGAGGCGGCCGCGCGAGGCGAGCTCGCCTTCGGCACTGTGGACGCGTGGCTGATGTGGCTGCTGACGGGCGGACTCGACGCGGCCACGCGGGGCCAGGCGGTGCATGCCACCGACGTGAGCAACGCCTCGCGCACGATGCTGCTGGACGTGCGGCGCAACGCCTGGGATGACGAACTGCTCGGGCTGCTCGACGTCCCGCGCGAGGTGCTGCCCGCGGTGCATCCGTCGAGCCATCTCTACGGGCACACGCGCGGCGAGCTGCTGGGCGCGCCCATCGCCATCGGTGGCGTCGCGGGCGACCAGCAAAGCGCCCTCTTCGGCCAGGCCTGCTTCAGCGCCGGCCTGGCGAAGAACACCTACGGCACCGGCTGCTTCATGCTGATGCACACCGGGCGCGGCTTCCAGACGTCGACGAACGGGCTGATCACGACCAGCGCGGCGCAGCCGTCGGCGACGCCGGAGTTCGCCCTCGAAGGCAGCGTCTTCATCGGCGGCGCCGTCGTGCAGTGGCTGCGCGACGGCCTGCGCGCGATCAAGGGCAGCGGCGAGGTGCAGAACCTCGCCGAGACGGTGCCCGACAGCGGCGGCGTGATGTTCGTGCCGGCCTTCACCGGCCTGGGCGCGCCGTACTGGAACGCCGAGGCGCGCGGCGCGATCGTCGGCCTGACCCGCGGCAGCACCGTCGCGCACATCGCGCGCGCAGCGCTGGAGAGCATCGCCTTCCAGAGCGCCGCGCTGCTCGACGCGATGAGCCGCGACGCGGTCGCCGCGGGCGGCGCGCCGGTGAGCGAGCTGCGCGTCGACGGCGGCGCCTGCGTCAACAACCTGCTGATGCAGTTCCAGGCCGATCTGCTCGGCATCCCGGTCGTGCGCCCGCAGGTGATCGAGACGACCGCGCTGGGCGCGGCCTATCTGGCGGGCCTGAGCTGCGGCATGTACGCGAGCCTCGACGAGTTGTCGGCGCAATGGCAGGTCGAGCGGCGCTTCCACCCGACCCTGCCGCGCGAACGCGCCGCCGA
>DATFAY010000308.1:0-2647 GCA_035254085.1 Piscinibacter sp. | reverse complement strand
CTTCCGGCGGGCGCCAACGCCGCTGCGCTCGGTGCGACCGCGGTCTACTCGGTCGCCGTGCGGGCGTGGAAGCGCTCGTCGCCCGGGACGAGCCTGCAATGGGCGCGCGCCCCGTCGAGCGTCGACCTGCGAAGCGCCACCTCGGCCACCGCCACGGTGGCGCTGCCGTGATCGCGACGCCGGCTCAGTGCCCCGGCTCGGGCTTCTTGGGCGGCGGCGCCATGAAGAACGGGAACGGCATCGCCAGCGTCGGCAGCACCAGCGGCGCGAACGGCGTCATGAGCGCGGGCAGCGCGGCCAGTTGCATCAAGCCCAGCGAGCCTTGCACGGTCGCGCCGGCCAGCTTGAGCTGCGACAGCGCCTGCTGGCGCTCCAGCGAGGCACCCAGGTCCTGCGGGACGTTCGACGCCAACGGCAGGCTCGGCTCCAGCGCGGCCAGCGGCACGCCGGCCGCGATGTCGCGCAGCGCCGGCTCCGGCAGCCCGGCGGCGTGGACCTGCGACAGCTCGTCGTCGGTGAGCGGCTGGCCCGGCATGGCCTGTGCGGCCAGCGACACCAGCGCGAGCAGCGGCGCGGCAAGACGGCGTGCGGATTTCATGTTGTTCTCCAGCGCGAGGCCGATCAGCGCCGCAACGGTGCGTTCGCGGCGTCGGCCTCATGCGCCTGCTATCGGCGGTGGCCGTGTCGACTTGAGCCGGCATGCCGCCGCTCGGCGCGGGCTGCCCACGTGCACGAGAGGATCGTGATGGAAACCACACTGTCGGTGGCGCGGTCCTTCGCCGGAAAGCGTGTCCTGCTCACTGGCGCGACCGGCTTCGTCGCCAAGGTCGTGCTGGAGAAGCTGGTGCGCGAAGTGCCCGGCATCGCCAGCATCGTGGTGCTGCTGCGCGGCAACGCTGCCCACCCGGGCGCCGAGCAGCGCTTCCATGCCGAGGTGCTGGCCTCGAGCGTGTTCGACCACCTGCGGCGCACCGACCCGCAGCGCCTGCGCGACGCGGTGCAGCGCATGCGCTTCGTCACGGGCGAGATCACCGAGGCCGACTTCGGCTTGTCGCCCGCGGCGTTCGCCGAATTGGCAGGCGACGTCGACGTGATCGTCAACGTCGCGGCCAGCGTGAACTTCCGCGAGGAGCTGGATCAGGCCCTCGCCATCAACGCGCTGGCCCTTTTGAGCCTCACCCGCCTGGCCAAGATGGCGGGCAACGTGCCGCTGGTACAGGTCTCGACCTGCTATGTGCACGGCCATCATCGCGGATCGATCGCGGAGGAACTGGCGCCGCCCGCCCGCGCTCGACTGCCGCGCGACGCCCGCGGCCACTTCGCGGTCGACGGCCTGATCGCCACGCTGCAGACGCGCATCGAGGCGGTGAAACGGCGCTTTGCCGATCCGCGCGAGCGTTCACGCGCGCTGGTCGACCTGGGCATCCGCGAGGCGCAGCGCCGCGGCTGGAACGACACCTACACCTTCACCAAGTGGTTGGGCGAGCAGATCGCTTGGCGCGAGACGGCCGGCGCCACGCTCACCATCGTGCGGCCTGCGATCGTCGAGAGCGCGTGGCGCGATCCCCAGCCCGGCTGGATCGAAGGCATGAAGGTCGGCGACGCGATCGTGCTGGCCTACGCGCGCGGCAAGACCACCCTCTTTCCGGCGCGGCTGGACGGCATCGCCGACATCATCCCGGTCGACCTGGTGGCCAACAGCATCGTGCTGGCTGCCGCGCAGGCGCTCGCCCGGCCGGGGCGGCAGCGCATCGTGCAGGCGGGCAGCAGCGTGCGCAATCCGGTGCGCGTGGCCGACTACATCGCGCTGTGCCAGAACGAGATGCGCCACAACGGCGCGGCCTATCCGCGCCTCATCCGCAAGCCGCTGACCAAGCCGTTTCGCACCGTGCCGCGGCCGCTGTTCGTCGGCTACCTGGCGCTGGCGCATGGCGCCGCGACGCTCGCCAACCAGGTCGTGCGCTGGCTCGGCGCACGCGAGAACCTCGCGCTGTTCGACAAGCTCGAGACGACCCGCCAGCTGGCGGTCGTGTTCTCGTTCTACACCGCGCCGCGCTATGTATTCGACAACCGTCGCCTGCTCGAGATGGCGGCCGAGTTCGACTTCGCCGACCGTGCGCGCTTCGAGGTCGATCCGCTCTCCTTCGATTGGCCGAGCTACGTTGCGCGGGTGCACCTGCCCGGCCTCGAGCGCTTCGCGCTGAAGGACCGGCGACCGGCGGCAGAGCCGCCGCGCGTGGAGGCCGTCGAGCCGCTGGCCGAGCCGTCCTGAGTGCCGCCGCAACGGGCGAACGCAGCCGCCCTCGCCAAGAAGAACAGCCACCTCGCGGTGGCTGTTCGTTCGCCCCGCAGGGTCGCGGGGCCGCTGGGGGAACGCGGTTTACTGCACCGTCAGGGTGATGTCGTCGAGCACGAACGAGGTCTGCAGCGACGAGTCCTCGGTGGCGCTGAACTGGATCTTCACCGACTTGCCGATGTAGGGCGTCATGTTGAGGCTCTTCAGCGAGTAGCCGGCCGCCTTGTTCAGGTTGCTGTAGGTGGCCAGCGTCCCGAGCAGGTTGCCCGACAGGTCGTACACCTTCACGGTCATCTTGTCGTAGGCCGTGCTGGTGGTCGTCTCGGCGGTGTCGATGTGCAGGTAGAACGC
>DATFAY010000307.1:0-4039 GCA_035254085.1 Piscinibacter sp. | reverse complement strand
TGCCGCTGTCCACCCTCGGCCCGCTGCTGGCCCTGCTGGCCGCCTGCGCTTTCTTCGCCACGCAGAACGAGCGCTTCCTGTCGGGCGCCAACTTGTCGCTGGTGCTGCAGCAGGTGATGGTGGTGGGCGTGATCGCCATCGGGCAGACGCTGGTCATCCTCACCGCCGGCATCGACCTCAGCTGCGGGATGGTGATGGCGCTGGGCGGCATCGTGATGAGCAAGTTCGCCGTGGAGCTGGGCCTGCCGCCGCTGGCCGCGATCGCGGCCGGCCTGGGCGTGACCATGCTGTTCGGGCTGGTCAACGGGCTGCTCGTCACCAAGGTGCGGCTGCCCAGCTTCATCGTGACGCTGGGCACGATGAACATCGCCTTCGCCATCACGCAGCTGTATTCGGGCTCGCAGACCGTGACCGACCTGCCCGATGCGCTGACCGTCCTCGGCAACACCGTGGCGCTCGGCAGCACCCGCGTCGGCGTGGGCACGCTGCTCATGCTCGCGCTGTATGCGCTCACCTGGTTTGCACTGCGCGAGACGGCTGCGGGCCGGCACGTCTACGCGGTCGGCAACAACCGCGAGGCGACGCGGCTCACCGGCATCTCGCCCGACCGGGTGCTGCTGGGCGTGTACGTGCTGGCCGGCCTCTTCTACGGCATCGCCTCGCTGCTGTCGGTCGCGCGCACCGGCGTGGGAGACCCCAACGCCGGCCAGACCGAGAACCTGGACGCGATCACCGCGGTCGTGCTCGGCGGCACCAGCCTGTTCGGCGGCCGCGGCTGGGTGCTGGGCTCGCTCATCGGCGCGCTCATCGTCGGCGTGTTCCGCAACGGCCTCACGTTGATGGGCGTGTCCTCGATCTACCAGATCCTCGTCACCGGCGTGCTGGTGATCCTCGCGGTGGCCACCGACCAGCTGTCGCATCGCAGCTCGCGCTGAACAGGAGCACACGAATGACCACGGTTCAACCTCTGGTGATGCAGGCGCGCGGCCTGGTCAAGCGCTTCGGCCACGTGACCGCCCTCGACGGCGCCGACTTCGACCTGCGCGCCGGCGAGATCCTCGCGGTGATCGGCGACAACGGCGCCGGCAAGTCCTCGCTGATCAAGGCGCTGTCGGGCGCGCTCGTGCCCGACGCCGGCGAGATCCTGCTCGATGGCCTGCCGGTCCAGTTCCGCAGTCCGGCCGACGCGCGCAAGGCGGGCATCGAGACCGTCTACCAGGAGCTGGCCGTCGCGCCGGCCATGACGATCGCTGAGAACCTCTTCCTCGGCCGTGAGCTGCGGCGCCCCGGCGTGTTCGGCCGCTTCCTGGGCCTGCTCGACAAGCCGCGCATGCTCAGCGAAAGCATGCGCCACATGAGCGACCTGAAGATCGGCATCCGCTCCATGACCCAGCCGGTGGAGACGCTCTCGGGCGGGCAGCGGCAAGGCGTGGCCGTCGCGCGCAGCGCCGCGTTCGCGCGTCACGTGGTCATCATGGACGAGCCCACCGCCGCGCTCGGCGTGAAAGAGGGCAACATGGTGCTCGACCTGATCCGCCGCGTGCGCGACAAGGGCCTGCCCGTGGTGCTGATCAGCCACAACATGCCGCACGTGTTCGAGGTTGCCGACCGCATCCACATCGCGCGGCTGGGCAGGCGGGCCGCCGTCGTGGATCCGAAGAGAATCGGCATGAGCGAGACGGTCGCCGTGATGACGGGCGCGATGCGCCCCGAGGACATCCCCGCGGAATGTCTCGCCCATTGAAGAACACGACGAGTCGGAGAGCAATTTGGATCCTGAGGCGGCCAGCGAATCGAAGGCCTGGCACCTGCGCCCGCGCGGCTCCAGCCAGGGCGGACTGAGGCAGTACAACGAACGGGTGGTGCTGCAGGCGGTGCGGCTGAACGGCAGCCTGCCCGGCGCCGAGATCGCGCGCGTGACGCAGCTCACCGCGCAGACGGTCTCGATGATCACCAAGCGCCTGCTCGAAGATGACCTGCTCGTGAAGGGCGCGCCGCAGCGCGGCAAGGTCGGGCAGCCCTCGGTGCCGCTCGCCCTGAACCCGGACGGCGCCTTCGCGGTCGGCATCAAGGTGGGCCGCCGCAGCATGGACCTGCTGCTGGTCGACTTCACCGGCGCGGTGCGCGAGCGCTGGGCCATGGACTATCGCTATCCCGACCCGGACGTGCTGCGCGCCGAGATCGGCCAGCGCCTGAAGGAGCTGCGCCGCAAGCTCGGTCCCGAGCAGCGCGACCGCGTGCAGGGTGTGGGCATCGCGGCGCCGCTGTCGCTGGGCGGCTGGCAGACGCTGCTCGACATGCCCGCGAGCGTGGCCGAGAAGTGGCAGGCCACCGACCTTCGCGCTCAAGTTGCCGCCTTGACCGATTGGCCGGTGGAGCTGCTCAAGGACACCGCGGCCGCGTGCGTGGCCGAGCTGGTCGCCGGCCGGGGGCGCAGCGTGAAGAGCTTTCTCTACGTCTTCGTCGACACCTTCATCGGCGGCGGCCTGGTGATCGACAGCCACCTGCGCAGCGGGCAGCACGGCAACGCGGGCGCGATCGGCTCGCTGCCGCTCGGACTCGCTGCGGCCACGACCTCGACGCGCGGGGAGCCGCCGGCGCAGCTGCTGAGCCGCGCCTCGCTGCTCAACCTCGAGCAGCTCTACGCGAAGGCGCGACTGGACGTCGGCGCCGCACTGGACGCGCGCGCGCTCGACGCGCCCTGGCGCAAGCACACCGACGCCTGGCTGCGCGACGCGGCGCCGGCGATCGCGCTCGCCATCAACAGCGCGGCCTGTCTGCTCGACCTGGACGGCGCGATCCTCGACGGCTCGTTCAGCCGCGAGCTGCTCGCGCTGCTGGTGCCCGCGGTGGAGCAGGCGCTCGACCGCTACAGCTGGGAGGGCGTGGTGCGCCCGCAGCTGCTGCCCGGGACGATCGGCTCGGACGCGCGCGCCATCGGCGGCGCGCTGCTGCCGCTGTACGCCAACTTCGCGCCGGACCGGGAACTCTTCCTCAAGGTCGAGCGCTGATGCGCGCGTCGCCATGAAAAAACGCCTCCCGAGGGAGGCGTTTCGATGCGGCGCGGCGGGTGATCGGGTGATCAGGCAGCGCGCTTGGCCCGAGCGGGCTTGGCGGCCACGGCCGTGGCCGCGGCCACGTTGGCTTCGGCGACGTCGGTGGCTTGCTGCACGGCCTTTTGCATGCTCTCGTACGCGCCGCTGGCGGTGGCGATGGCGGACTTCCACAGCGCGATGCCGTTCTCGCTGCCGGCGGGAGCCGACTTGGCGAGGCTGTCGAAGGCCGAGGCCAGCACGCTTTGCGCTTCGGCGACCGACTCGGCCGAGACCTTGTCGAACTCGGCCTTGGTGGTCGACAGGATGTCGTAGACCTGACGGCTGTACGCGGCGGCCTTGTCGGCCAGCGGCTGCAGCGCGCCGGCTTGCAGGGCGAGCAGCGCTTGCGGGTCCTTCACCGACAGCGCGGCCAGGCCGGCGTCGGTGGCTTCGCCGAGGCTGGCCTTGGCGACTTGCAGGTTGAGGGCGGTGAGTTGCTCGACGCCTTCGAAGGCCTTGGCGCTCAAGCCGAGCACGGCTTCGAGGTTGGCTTTCTGGGTGGCGGCGAATTGTTCGGTGTTCAGCATGGCGTTTCTCCTGGGTTGCGACCAAAGCTCCGAGGTCGAAGCCGTTTTGTTGCACTGCAACATGACGCGAGTGTAGACGCTGACACGGGGAATGCAAGCGAAATTTGCTGCACCGCAGCAAATCTAGTCGCAGTGCTCTAGGCCGGCGGCTTCATGGGCTCAGCCGGCGCGGCGGAACGTGAGGTTGATGCGCTGCGCCTCGCCCAGCAGGCGATGCAGCGACTCCTTCAGCGGCGCCACGCCGTGGTAGCGCAGCCGCGCGGGGCCGCCCCACACGACCACGTCGCCATGCTCGAGCGGCACCCGCGCCACCGGGTCCGTGCGCCGCACGCCGCCGAACAGGAACACCGCCGGCATGCCCAGCGAGACGGAGACGATGGGCGCGCGCAGGTCGCGTTCGTCCTTGTCCTGGTGCAG
>DATFAY010000306.1:0-4382 GCA_035254085.1 Piscinibacter sp. | reverse complement strand
GAAGGCGCCGCTAAGTGCTTGATTTTATTGGTGGGTGGTACAGGGTTTGAACCTGTGACCCCTGCCGTGTGAAGGCAGTGCTCTACCGCTGAGCTAACCACCCGAATCCGGTCGGTGTCCGCTGCGCGCGCCACCGCAGTTATCAGACATTGCAGTTCTTGGATTGCAGGTCAGCGCCGGAAAGCCTTGGATTATGCCATAAGCGCGCGCCACGTCGTCTTGCCGCCGGACGCCTTGTCCAGTTCGGCCAGCACCTTGTCGTGCGCCGCGATCTCGTCTTCGTTGGCGGCGATGACGGGCAGTTCGAACGCTGCGAAGTCGATGGCAGCCGTGGCCAGTTGCGCCTCGTTGGCCTCCACCGCATCGATGACCAGCGAGTTCTGGCCTCGGGTCATGTTGATGTAGACATCGGCCAGCAGCCCGGCATCGAGCAGCGCGCCGTGCAGCGACCGGTTGGAGTTGTCCACCTCGAGGCGCTTGCACAGCGCGTCCAGCGAGTTGGACTTGCCAGGGAACATCTCGCGCGCCATGGTGAGGCTGTCGGTCACCTGCGCGACGTGGTCTGTGAACTTCGGGCGCGCGAGCCGCTTCAGCTCCTCGTTCAGGAAGCCGACGTCGAAGGCGGCGTTGTGGATGATGATCTCGGCGCCCGCCACGTACTCGAGGAACTCGTCCGCGATCGCCGCGAAGAGCGGCTTGTCGGCGAGGAATTCGTCGGTCAGGCCGTGCACCTTCACCGCGTCCTCGCTGTTGGGTCGCTCGGGGTTCAGGTAGAAGTGCAGGTTGCGGCCGGAGAGCCGCCGGTTGACCATCTCCACGCAGCCGATCTCGATGACGCGGTCGCCCGACTCGGGGCTCAGGCCGGTCGTTTCGGTGTCCAGGAAGATCTGTCTCATGCTCATGTGTCGCTGCTGCGCCGGTAATGTGCCCACAACCACATCGCGATGCCGGCCAGCACCATCGGCACGCACAGCCACTGGCCCATGCTCATGTTCAATGCGAGCAGCCCGAGGAAGCTGTCGGGCTCGCGGAAGTATTCGGCAATGAAGCGGAACACGCCATAGCCGATCAGGAAGGCACCCGACACTTCGCCTGTGCGCCGCGGATGGCGCGCGTACAGCCACAGCAGCACGAACAGCAGCAGGCCCTCCATCGAGAACTGATACAGCTGCGAGGGGTGGCGCGGCACGTCGCTGCCCGACTGCGGAAACACCATGGCCCACGGCAGGCTCGGATCGGCGGGCCGGCCCCACAGTTCGCCGTTGATGAAGTTGCCGATCCGCCCCGAAGCCAGGCCCGTCGGAACGCAGGGCGCCACCAGGTCGGTCACCTCGAGGAAATGGCGCCCGCGCCGATACGCGAAGAGCGCGATCGCCGCGAGCACGCCCAGCAGCCCCCCGTGGAACGACATGCCGCCCTTCCAGACCTGGAAGATCTCCAGCGGATCGGCGGCGTAGTGCGCCGGCTTGTAGAAGATCGCGTAGCCCAGGCGCCCGCCGATCACCACCCCGAGCACGCCGAAGAACAGCAGATCCTCGACATCGCGCCGCGTCCAGCCCCTCGACGCGAAATGCGGTTGCCTGACACGCAGCGACGCGAGCCACAGGAAGAGGCCGAAGGCCACCAGGTAGGTGATGCCGTACCAATGAATGGCCACCGGGCCGAGCTTCACGGCGATGGGATCGAACTGGGGATGGACGAGCATGCGCAGAAGGCTTCCGTGACGAGGGGCGATGATAAGGGGCCGGCTATCATCTGCGGTTGCCGTTTACCGCATTGCAAGAGATCGCCATGAGCTTCAACCGCCGTTCGAAGAACATCACCGAGGGCGTTGCCCGCGCGCCCAACCGCTCCATGTACTACGGCATGGGGTACCAGGAAGAAGATTTCAGCAAGCCGATGGTGGGCGTCGCCAACGGCCACTCGACCATCACGCCGTGCAACTCGGGCCTGCAGAAGCTGGCCGACGCCGCGGTCGAGGGGCTCAAGGAAGCCGGCGCGAACCCGCAGATCTTCGGCACGCCGACCATCTCGGACGGCATGGCGATGGGCACCGAAGGCATGAAGTATTCGCTGGTGTCGCGCGAGGTGATCTCCGATTGCGTCGAGACCTGCGTCGGCGGCCAGTGGATGGACGGCGTGATCGTCATCGGCGGCTGCGACAAGAACATGCCCGGCGGCCTGATGGGCATGCTGCGCGCCAACGTGCCTTCGATCTACGTCTACGGCGGCACCATCCTGCCCGGCCACTACAAGGGCCAGGACCTCAACATCGTCAGCGTCTTCGAGGCCGTGGGCCAGTTCAGCGCCGGCAAGATGAGCGAGGAAGATTTCTGCCAGATCGAGCGCAACGCCATCCCCGGCACCGGCTCGTGCGGGGGCATGTACACCGCCAACACGATGAGCTCGGCCTTCGAGGCGCTCGGCATCAGCCTGCCCTACAGCTCGACGATGGCCAACGTGCACGAGGAGAAGGTCGTCTCGACCAAGGAGTCGGCGCGGGTGCTGGTCGAGGCGATCAAGCGCGACCTGAAGCCGCGCGACATCGTCACCAGGAAGAGCATCGAGAACGCGGTGGCGGTGATCATGGCCATCGGCGGCTCGACCAACGCCGTGCTGCACTTCCTCGCGATCGCCCATGCGGCCGAGGTCGAATGGACCATCGACGACTTCGAGCGCGTGCGCAAGAAGGTGCCGGTGCTGTGCGACCTCAAGCCCAGCGGCAAGTACCTGGCGGTGGACCTGCACCGCGCTGGCGGCATCCCGGCCGTGATGAAGGTCCTGCTCAAGGCCGGCCTGCTGCATGGCGACTGCATGACCATCACCGGCAAGACCGTGGCCGAGACCCTGGCCGACGTGCCCGAGCCCGGCCCCGACCAGGACGTCATCCGCCCGATCGGCCAGCCGATGTACGCCGAAGGGCACCTCGCCATCCTCAAGGGCAACCTCTCGCCGGAGGGCTGCGTGGCCAAGATCACCGGCCTCAAGAACCCCGTCATCACCGGCCCGGCGCGTGTCTTCGACGACGAGCAGTCGGCGCTGGCCGCGATCATGGCCAACCGCATCAAGGCCGGCGACGTGATGGTGCTGCGCTACCTCGGGCCCAAGGGTGGCCCCGGCATGCCCGAGATGCTTGCGCCGACCGGTGCGCTGATCGGCCAGGGCCTCGGCGAATCCGTGGGCCTCATCACCGACGGCCGCTTCTCTGGCGGCACCTGGGGGATGGTGGTCGGCCACGTGGCGCCCGAAGCCTACGAAGGCGGCACCATCGCGCTGGTGCACGAGGGCGACTCGATCACCATCGACGCCCACACCCTGAAGCTGCAGCTCAACGTGAGCGACGACGAGCTCGCCAAGCGGCGCGCCGCCTGGAAGCAGCCGGCGCCGCGGTACACCCGGGGCGTGCTTGCCAAGTTCGCGAAGAACGCGTCGAGCGCGAGCTCGGGCGCGGTGCTCGACTCGTGAACCGATGCGTCGGCGGCCGATGAAAAAGGGGCCCGCAGGCCCCTTTTTCGTTGGCGCCGGCTACGGCTACTTCCTTCGGCGGCCCTTGTGATCCATGCCGAGGGCTTCAAGGTTCTTGCGGCGGCGCTCCTCGCGCTTGGCGTCCATCTTGTCGATCTCGCGGCGCTTGGTCCAGCCGGACTTGTCTGCCCAGGCCCACCAGAGCACGGCGCCGGCGAAAGGAGCGAGCACCAGCCACCAGGGCCAGGCCGCCACCGGGCCGAAATCGGCGACCTTCATCACGAGCAGCAACACGCCGAGAATGACCAGAGCCATGCTTTTGAGCCTTTAGGGGAAGTCCCCGAAGGTAAGGTCGCCGTCAACCTCGCCTTCGTACAATACGTTGTTGCCACTGTAGCTCACCCCCCGCCCTCCACGGTGCGAAAGGAAGTCATGAAATCCCTCTCTATCGTCATCCTCGCCCTCGCTGCGGCTCCTGCTTTCGCCGGCCCCGCCGAACTCGCCCAGCAGAAGAACTGCCTGGCCTGCCATGCGGTCGACAAGAAGGTCGTGGGCCCCGCCTACAAGGACGTCGCGGCCAAGTACGCCGGCCAGAAGGACGCCGTGGACAAGCTGACCCAGAAGGTGCTCAAGGGCGGCTCGGGCGTCTGGGGTGCGGTGCCGATGCCCGCCAATCCGCAGGTCAACGAAGCCGAAGCCAAGCAACTGGTGCAGTGGATCCTGACCCAGAAGTGACCGGCCTCAGCCAATGAAACGGCCCCGCAACGCGGGGCCGCTTCATTTTGGGCCGGTCACCCCGGCGAACGCCGGGGTCCATGGTTGCCGCACTGCGACGATGGATCCCGGCTTTCGCCGGGAAGACGCAGCGCACGCTCAGTGAGCCTGGCCGAGCTGGTCGAGGATGGTCGGATTCTCCA
>DATFAY010000305.1:0-3937 GCA_035254085.1 Piscinibacter sp. | reverse complement strand
GTGATGTTGCCTGCCTGCATGGCGTGCGTGCCGTTGACCTGGCCGCGCTTGGACGACAGGTCGCCGGTGATGTCGCCCATCGCCTGCTCGGGGGCCGTGATCTCGACCTTGACGATCGGCTCGAGCACGATCGGCCGGGCCTTCAGCACCGCGTCGATGAAGGCCTTGCGGCCGGCGGTGGCGAAGGCGATGTCCTTGGAGTCGACCGAGTGCGACTTGCCGTCGTAGACGATCACGCGCACGTCCTTCACCGGGTAGCCGGCGACGACGCCGCTGTCGAGCGCGCTGCGAATGCCCTTCTCCACCGCCGGGATGAACTGGGTCGGGATGGTGCCGCCCTTGACCTGGTCGACGAACTCGAAGCCGGCGCCGCGCGGCAGCGGCTCGATCTTCAGGAAGACCTCGCCGAACTGGCCCGCGCCGCCGCTTTGCTTCTTGTGGCGATGATGGCCCTCGGCCGGCGCAGTGATCGTCTCGCGGTAGGCGATGCGCGGCGGGCGGGTGTTGACCTCGCACTTGTACGTCTCGGTCATGCGCTCGAGCAGCGTGCGCAGGTGCAATTCGCCCAGGCCGTAGACGACCGTCTCGTTGGTCGTGGCCACATGCTCCACCTTGAGGCACGGGTCCTCGTCGACCAGCTTCTGCAGGATCTCCCACATGCGCTGCTCGTCGCCGCGGCGCTTGGGCTCGATGGCCAGGCCGTGCACCGGCACCGGAAACTCGAGCGGCTTGAGGTGCAGGTGGTCGTCCTCCGCGGCGTCGTGCAGCACCGCGTCGAAGTGCATCTCGTCGACCTTGGCGACCGCACAGATGTCGCCCGGCACGCCGCGTTGCACCTCGACGTGCTCCTTGCCGCGCAGCATGAACAGGTGCCCCACCTTGAACGGCTTGCGGCCGTCGCCGATGAACAGCTGGCTGTCCTTGGTGACGGTGCCCTGGTGGATGCGGAAGATGCCCATCTTGCCGACGTAGGGGTCGACGGTGACCTTGAAGACGTGCGCGATCACGTGCTTGGCCGCATCGGGGGCGGCATGCAGCTCGGCGGCCTCGGCGCCCTCGCCCTTGTAGAACTGGGGCGGATTGCCTTCGGTCGGGTTGGGAAGCAGCCGGTCGATCACGTCGAGCAGCTCGGCCACGCCGGCGCCGTTGCGCGACGACACGAAGCAGATCGGGATCAGGTGACCCTCGCGCAGCGCCTGCTCCAGCGGCGCATGCAGTTCCTTCGGGTCGACGTCGCCGTCGTTCAGGTAGCGCTCCACGAACTCCGGATCGACCTCGACCACCTGCTCGACCAGCGCGCGGTGCGCCTTGTCGACCGAGGAGAAGTCCGCCTCGCGCCCCGGCTGCGCCGCCGCGCTGAAGAAGCAGTCGACGACGTCGGTGCCCTGGCCGGCGGGCAGGTTCAGCGGCAGGCATTCCTTGCCGAAGGCCGCCTGCACCTGCGCCACGAGGCCGGGCAGATCGACGCCCTGCGCATCGATCTTGTTGATGATGACCATGCGGCACAGCTGGCGCTTGGCCGCCCACTCCATCATGCGGGTGGTCATCATCTCGATGCCCACCTGCGCGTTGATGACGATCGCAGCGGTGTCCACCGCTTCCAGCGCCGTCATCGACTGGCCGACGAAGTCGGCGTACCCCGGCGTGTCGATCAGGTGCACCCGTGTCTCGCGCCAGCCGAAGTGCACGATCGCGGAGTTCAGCGAGTGCTGCGCCTTGCGCTCCAGCGGATCGAAGTCGCACACCGTGGTGCCGCGTTCCAGGCTGCCCGGCGCGCCGATGGCCCCCGCCTTCCACAACAGCGCCTCGACGAGGCTGGTCTTGCCTGCTGCTGCTTGCCCGACGAGGGCGATCGTTCGGATGCCGGCAATTTCGGGGTTCGGGGTGGACATGGCGCTGCCTCCTGTGTGGGCCGCAGGACGCATCCGGCGGCGGCCCGACGGGCCGTGTCGCCTTGATGCGGCTCGACGGCGACGTCGGGTGCACGTCGCGCCGCGTGGGAGGTGGCCTGAAGCGATTGGACGTCTTGAGCGTACGAGATCGCACGCCCGTGGGCAACCGGTGGCGAGCAAGCGGCATGGCCTTGGCGGCCCGCTGGCTGGGCCTTTCTTGCGCCATGTCAGCCGGTTGACGGCATCGGGGCGCGAACCGCCCGCCCGGGCGGCTTGGCGTCGCGTCCTACAGCCGGTCCTTGCACCGGCCGACAGACCGCGCAGGGCGTGCGACCGAGACTCGCCCTCGGGACGCTGTCGTCCTGCCCGTCCTGCCGACCGTGCCGCCATGAAGTCCGCTCCCGGATGGCCGTCGAGTTCCCGCCGCCCGGCGCGCGGTGGCCGGCTGCTCGCGCTGGGAACGGCCCTGGCCTGCTTTGCGGCGGTCGCGCAGCCCCAGGGCGTCCCTGCCTCGACCGCTGCGCCGCCGGCAGTGACACCGGAGGTCGCCGTCCTGCGCGACCACCTGCCGGCCAGCACGGCCATGCCTATGACGAGCGACGGCCGTCCGATGTCCGAGCTCGCCGGGGTCGACTACCGGCTGTGGATGGGGCGCGGTCGCACCCAGTTCGGCGTCGGTGTCGGCTCGCTCGGTGCGGTGGCGCCGTCGTCGGACCCGCACGGCGCTGCGGCGCTCGCGCTGGTGGGGGCGAGCCCGGCGCTCACGCTCGGCGTGCGCCACCATCTGACGGCCGAATCCACCGTCTATGCGGACGCCTACGGGACGCGCACCCTGGCCGGCGAGCCCCACGCGGGCTACGTCAATGCCAAGGTCGGCGTCGAGTGGAAGCCGGCCAAGCCGCGATTCGGCTTCGAGCACGGCGCCCTGGGCATCCACCTGGATTCGGGCTACCGGCTCGCGCTGAAGGCCCACCATGGCGGCCTGGGCCTGTACCTGCGCGGCCAATTCTGAACGCCGGACCCTGACCACGGAGCATTGCTGCATGCGCAAGACCAGCCAACATCGCGCGGGCGATTCCGCGCCTGCCGCGCGGCGCGACGAGCGCGATCGCGAGACCAAGACCGAGGAACAGCAACTGGGCCGCACGGTGAACGATCGCCGGGGCGACCCGAAGCTGCCGCACGAGCGCGACGAGAGCGCGCCCGACGCGGACACCGCCAACGCGGCGGCGGCACCGGGCAACGAGGTCATGCGGCGCGCCTTCGACGACCTGGAGCAAGGCCGCCAGGACACCGACCGCGGGCCGGTGCTCGACAGCACCTACCACGAGCTGCGCAAGAACGGCCGCAAGCCCTAGCGGCGCCTCATTGGAACGCCACTTCGGCGAAGCTGCGCAGCTTGCGGCTGTGCAGCTGGTCGACGCCGGCCTGGCGCAGCAGCTCGATGGCGCGCATGCCGATGCGCAGGTGCTGGTCGACGCGCTCGCGGTAGAAGTGGTTCGCCATGCCGGGCAGCTTGATCTCGCCGTGCAGCGGCTTGTCGCTCACGCACAGCAAGGTGCCGTAGGGAACGCGAAAGCGAAAGCCGTTGGCCGCGATGGTGGCGCTTTCCATGTCGAGCGCGATGGCGCGGCTCTGGCTGAAGCGGCGCTCGGGCGTGCTCAGCGCGTTGTGCGAGGGCAGCAGCTCCCAGTTGCGGTTGTCGGTGCTGGCCACGGTGCCCGTGCGCATGATCCGCTTCAACTCGCGGCCCTTGAGCTGGGTGATGTCGGCCACCGCCGCCTCCAGGGCCAGCTGCACCTCGGCCAGCGGCGGCAGGGGCACCCACAGCGGCAAGTCCTCGTCGAGCACGTGATCCTCGCGCACGTAGCCGTGGGCGAGCACGTAGTCGCCCAGCTGCTGCGTGGTGTGCAGGCCCGCGCAGTGGCCGAGCATGATCCAGGCATGCGGGCGCAGCACCGCGATGTGGTCGGTGATGGTCTTGGCGTTGGCGGGGCCGACGCCGATGTTCACCATCGTGATGCCGCTGCGATCGTCGCGCACCA
>DATFAY010000304.1:0-7550 GCA_035254085.1 Piscinibacter sp. | reverse complement strand
TCGGGCAGGAGTTCTCCGGCTACGAAGCGCAGCTCGGCGCGGCGCTGCGCGCGATCGAGTCCGCACTGCAGCCGGTGCTCGGGCTCGCGCTGGGTGGCACTGCGGTCGGCACGGGGCTCAACACTCACCCGCAATTCGGTGCCCGCGTGGCGGCGCAGCTGGCTGCCGAGCTGTCGCTGCCCTTCACGAGCGCGGCCAACAAGTTCGCCGCGCTGGCATCGCACGACGACCTCGTGCACCTGCACGGCGCGGTGAAGACCGCGGCCGTCGCGCTGATGAAGCTTGCCAATGATCTGCGCCTGGCCGCGTCGGGCCCCCGCTGCGGCATCGGCGAGTTGAGCCTGCCCGAGAACGAGCCGGGCAGCTCGATCATGCCCGGCAAGGTCAATCCGACCCAGTGCGAGGCGCTCACCATGGTGTGCTGCCAGGTCATGGGCAACGACGTGGCGCTGTCCATCGGCGGCGCCTGCGGCCATTTCGAGCTCAACACCTTCAAGCCGCTGATCGCGCACAACCTGCTGCAAAGCGTGCGGCTGCTGGCCGACGCCTGCGACAGCTTCAACACGAACTGCGTGCAGGGCCTGGTCGCCAACGAGGCGCGCGTGCATGAGCTGGTGGCGAACTCGCTGATGCTGGTCACGGCGCTGGCGCCGCACATCGGCTACGACCGCGCTGCGCAGATAGCGCACAAGGCCCACAAGGAAAGCCTCTCGCTTCGTGAAGCGGCGCTCGCGCTGGGCGTCGCCGCGGAGGACTTCGATCGCTGGGTTCGCCCCGAGGCGATGGTGTAGGGCGCGTCGCGCGCGGTCATCAGCGGCCGAGGTCGCGGCGACGTGAGCGCGCGTCCTCGTCGCTCGCGCTGCCGCTGTCGGATGCATCACCGCCATGCGGGCTGCGTACGCGCCCGCTGTCGCCGAGGTCCGTGTCGCCGCTGCTGCGCCGCGCGGCGGGCTCGCCCTGGGGGTGACCGTCCGGGCGCGGGATCTGGTGACCGCTCTCCTGCGGCGTGGTGCGTGGATCGACGCCACTGGACTGCGGCGTCTGCGGTGTCGCGGATGGGGTGTGGGGAGCCGAGGAATGTCGCGTCATGGCAGCCTCCGTGCAAGCAACGCTTCACTGTGCGTCCTCGAGCGGCAAGTGACATGCCCTGAGCCGGCACGTTGGTTGCCGCTGGTCGTTCATGAGCCACCCCGGCGCGGCATTCGCCGTGCCTTCATTGCGAGGTGCATGCGATGACCAAGCGACTGATCTCCGTCGGCCTGTTCGCCCTCACGGCGGGCACCCTGTGGTCCCTCAGCCGGCAGTTGCAGCGCCGCGGCCGTCACGACACGCCGCGTGCCAAGCCGGTGCCGGTGCAGACGTGGGAGGGCGAGGGCGGTGCCCTCCCGGCCACGGGCGCGCAAATGGGGCCCGACCCGGTAGTGCCCGCCTCGAACCCGCCGGCGCGCAGCGGCGGCCCGGGCACGGTGCACTGACTCACCGCCGCACGCGACGAAGCGCCGGGCTCGCCCGGCGCCTTTTCATGCGGCCCGCCGCGCGCTCATACCTTGCGCGTGGTCGTGCCGCTGTGCACGTGCGTGGTGTCGAAGCCCTTGTTGCGGTTGGACTCGACAGCCGTTTCTTCCTTCTCGGGCAGCGTCTTGTCCTGGGGGCTGCGCGTGGGCTCGCCTTCCGCCGCGCGCGGCGGATTCGATGAACTCGCGCGCTGCTCGCCCAGTTGGTCGATGCGTCCGCCGCCGCTGTAATAGTCGCCCATCGCGGGGTCGCCCGCGTCGCGATCGTCGTTGCGGCGCGGCTGGCCACGGTCGGGGACGAAGTCGCCATAGTCGCTGCCGGCGCGGGTGCGGGTGCCGCCGCTGTCAGCCGGATGCGCGTCGGGCGCCGTGCCGCGACGCCCCTGGTCGGTGTCGGCGCCCGCCTCGGGGCGGTCGCGCTCGCGATCGCGACTTGAATCGGGAGGAGCTTGGCGAGTGGCCATGGTCATTCCTTCGCTGCCGTCAATGGAAGAAGAGGTAGAGGATGACCAGCACGATCGCGGGAACTCCGAGCAGCCAGCCGAGTACGTATTTGCCCATGCGAATCTCCAAGGGTTGGGGGAATGCCCCTGGTTCGGCAAGCCCTGTACCCGTGCGAGGCCGGGCTGTCGGACGACGGCTGCCTCAGCCGTCGGAGAAGCGCTCGCGCACGGCCTGCTCGTGCTGGCGCCGGCCCTCGTCGGTGAGATGCAGGCCGTCGGCGCTGCGCGTCCACAGGCCCTTGCGCAAGTACAGCTCCACCAGGTCGCTGCGCACCAGGTGCGCGCGGCCCTGCTGCAGATAGTCCACTGCCTCGCTGTAGTGGATGCGGTCGGTCGCGCTCTCGAAGACCTGGTCGCTCACGCTCGCTCCTAGTGGGCTGCGGCCGCGGGCTCGAGCGGCGCCACCTGGGCGGCGCTCTCGTGCTGCAGCAGCGGCAGGCTGAGCACGAAGGTCGCGCCCCGGCCCGGGCCGTCGCTGCTGGCGCTGATGTCGCCGCCATGCAATTCGGCCAGGCGCCTGGCGATCGTGAGGCCCACACCCAATCCGTGGTTCGTGCGCGGCTTGCTGTGGGTCTCCTGCGCAAAAGGCTCGAACACATGCGGCAGGAATTCCGGGTGGATGCCCTGGCCGTCGTCCTTGACCACGACGTGCAGCCGCGATCCGTCGGCCCAGGCGGACAGTTCGATCACGCCCGGCGCGGTGGAGAACTTGGCTGCGTTGACCAGCAGGTGCGACAAGGCCTGCCCCAGCCGCATGGCGTCGCCGCACACCACCAGGCGTTCCGTGGGCAGCTCGAGGTGCAGGCGATGCCCGCGGTTGTCGATCTCGGGTTGCGCGGTCTCGAGCGCGTGGCGCAGCAGCTCGTCAAGGGTGATGGTCTCGCGCTTGAGCTCGATCTTGGCCTGCATGATTCGCGTGACGTCGCGCATGTCGGCGATGACGCGGCGCAGCTGATCGAGCTGCCGCTCGACGATCTGGCGCACTGGCGCGATCGCGGGAAGCTGGTTCTCCATCATCTTGAGGATGGCCGTGGCGTTGGCGATCGGGCCCAGCGGGTTGCGCAGGTCGTGGGCCAGCATCGCCAGGAACTCGTCCTTGCGCCGGTCCGCCAGGCGCAGCGTGCGGGTGCGCTCGGCCAGACGTTCCTCGAGCTCCTTGCGCTCGTGGATGTCCATGCAGCTGCCGGTGTAGCCATGGAAGCTGCCGTCGCCGAGGAAGCGCGGCACGCCGCTGGCGAGGACCCATCGATGGCTGCCGTCGTGGCGGCGCAGCCGAAAATCCATCTTGAAGGGCAGCCGGGCGTCGAAGCTCGCGTTGAAGATTCCGCTGCAGCGTTCCAGGTCTTCGGCGTGCACGTTTTGCAGCCAGCCGCTGCCGCGTTCTTCGTCGAGGCTGCGTCCCGTGAATTCGCGCCAGGAGCGATTCACCCACTCGAACTGCTTGTCCGCATCGGTGACCCAGATCATCACGGGCGCCGAGTCCGCCATGAGGTGGAAGTGTTCTTCGCCGCCGCACGGGCGTGCCGGCTCCGTCGGCGTCGCCAAACTCTGCATCTGGATGCCTCCCGCGTTCTGCAAGGACCGTCCCCCGTCGATGTGGCCCTGAAAAAGGGCAATCGGCGTGCCTGCTATCAGCCGGTGGAGGCGGTGGCGCGCTCGCGCAGCAGATCGGTGAGTTGGTCGAGGTCGACCGGCTTGACCAGGTGATGGTCGAAGCCGGCGGCGCGCGCGCGCTCGCGATCCTTCTCCTGGCCCCAGCCGGTGACGGCTACGATGACCGCATCGCTCGTCGCCGCGTGCCGGCGAAGCCGCTCGGCCACGTCGTAGCCATTCATGCCCGGCATGCCGATGTCGAGGAAGACGAGTTCCGGCCGCAGCCGTTGCGCTGCCTCGACGGCCGCCACGCCGTCGTGCACGACGCTGACCTCCTGGCCGAGCGAGTCCAGCAGGCTCGCCAGGCTGGTGGCGAAGTCGACGTTGTCGTCGGCGATGAGCACGCGCTGGCGAACGAGCGGCTCGGCGGTCCGCGGCACCGGCACATTCTCGGCCGCCGAGAGCTCCCCGCGCGGCAGGCGCACCACGAACTCCGAGCCGGCGCCAAGCCCTTCGCTGTGAACGCCGATGCTGCCGCCGTGCAATTCGATCAGTTGCTTGGCGAGCGTGAGCCCCACGCCCAGGCCCTTGTTGCCGCGCTCGAGCGACTGGTCCACCTGCACGAACATGTCGAAGATGCTGTCCTGCTTGTCCGGCGCGATGCCCAGGCCGCTGTCGCGGCAGCGCACCACCACCTCGGCGTCGTCGTGCTCCAGCGTCATCTCGATGCGTCCGCCTTCGTCGGTGTACTTGGCTGCGTTGTTGAGCAGGTTGGCGAAGACCTGCGCCAGCCGCGTCGCGTCGCCCACCACGAACAGCGACCCTTGCGGCAGATGCAGCGTGAGCCGGTGGCGGCGTGCCTCGATGCCGGGCAGGGCGATCTCCACCGCCGCATTGATCACCGCGATCAGGTCGATGCGCCGGCGCTCGAGCAGCACCTTGCCCGTGGTGATGCGCGAGACGTCCAGCAGGTCGTCGATCAGGCGCACCATCTGCCGCACCTGGCGCGACATGATCTCGATCGCCCGCTTGGACGTCGGGTCGTCGTCGGCCACGCGGCGCAGCAGCTCCAGCGCATTGCTGATCGGCGCCAGTGGATTGCGCAACTCGTGGGCCAGCGTCGCGAGGAACTGGTCTTTCGTGCGCGCCGTCGCGAGCAGGGCCTCCTGGGCCTTGCGCCGCTCCGCCATCTCGATGGTCAACTGGTTGTTCGACTGCTGCAGCGCCTCCGTGCGCTTGGCGACTTCGTCGAGCATGTTGTTGAAGGCATCGACCAGCACGCCCACCTCGTCGGCGGAAGTGCGGGTCGCCCGCAGGGAGAAATCGCGCCGCGCGAGCACGTTGCGCGCGACCTGCGCGACGTGCAGGATCGGTTCGGTGACGCTGCTCTGCAGCCGCGTGCTCACCAGGGCGGCGACGAGCAGGCTGGCGGCCATCACCGCCGCCAGGATGATGAGGTAGTCGACCAGCCGTCCGAGGATGTGGTAGCGCGAGCGCAGGTAGACGGTGCCGAGCACGCGACCGTCGTCGACGATCGGCTCGGTCATCTCGATGCGCTCTCCTTCGATGTGCACGCCGGGCGTCCCGGCGCGCTCGGGCAGCTGCGGCGACTCCTCAGCCGGATTCACGAAGCGGGCGAACAGGCGGCCGTCGTCGCGATAGACGGCGGCGGCCGCGATCTGTGGGCGCAGCTGCAGCAGCGCGAGGTTCTCGCTCACCGCCTTGCGGTCGTCGAAGGCCAGCGCCGGCGCGCTGGCGTGCGCAATGATGTGCGCCTGCGTGCTGAGGTCGTCGATCCACAGTTTCTGGTAGGTGCGCAGTTCGTAGATCAGCAGCGCGGTGGCGCTCAGCAGCAGTGCCACGCAGGTGGTCACGAGCACCACGACCATTACCTTGCGCTGCAGCGAAGTGCCGCCCGCCTGGCTCATCGCGGTGCTCCAGTGACCCGCGTTGCGCGGGCCAGGTTGCCAAAGCGGCATGCAGACCTTCCCATGACACCCCGACTCGGTTGGCGCTGTCTCGACGCGCGTGCGGACGCTGTGCCGCGTCCTGCCCGCGCCAGTCTAGCGCTGCGACGTCATGGACGCGCGCGCTATCCCGGGTGAAGTGCAGGTTTTACATCGCCCCGTGCGGCCTCGTGGCCCAGGCAGCGAGGCACAGCGTTTGCCTCGGCTAGGCAACGACGAGCCGCCACTTTGCAATGACTCCTGCCCAACGCGCCCGCTTGCGCAAGGCCGCCTGGCCTGTGGGGATCGTCGTCGCGGCCGCCGTCGCCGTCGTGTGGTGCGAAGCGGCGGGCTGGCCCTTCCTCGAAGGTCCGGCGCAGCGCCAGCTCAGTCAGCGCCTGCAACGTCCGGTGCAGTTCGGCGAGCATTTCCGGCTCAAGCTGTTCGGCTCCATCCGGCTCGACACGGATGCGCTGCGCGTCGGCGCGCCGCAAGGCTTGCCGTCCGATTCACCGTTGGGCGGCAACCTGCTCGGGGCGCGCGACGTGCACCTGGAGCTGCCGTTCTCGACCGTGATGAACCTGCTGCGCTCTCGGCACGACGAGCCGCCGCGCATCACGTCCTTGCGGCTGGAGGCGGCGCAGGCGTCGCTCAAGCGCCTGGCGGACGGCCGGGCCAACTGGACCTTCGGGGCGCCGCATCCGGCAGCTGCGGATCAGCCGTTCGACATGCCCGTGGTCGACGAACTGGTGCTGCGGCAAGGCCACGTGACCTACGACGACGCGGTGTTGAAGAGTTCGCTGGATGCCACGGTCAGCACCAGCGAAGGGCGCACAGCGCAGGGTGCCTCGGATGCGGGCCTGGCGATCGAAGGCCGAGGCAAGCACGAGAACCAGCCTTTCGAGGTGCACGTGCATTCGGCGGGCGTGCTGCCGCTGGTGGCGCGCGACCACGCTGCGCGCGTGCCGATCACCATCCGCCTCATCGCGGGCGACTCGCGCTTCAGCTTCGACGGCACCGGCACCGACGTGCTGAGCTTCGAGGCGATCGACGGCGCCGCCACCTTGTCCGGGCCCTCGCTGGCGAAGGTCGGCGACAAGCTCGGCGTCACGCTGCCCACGACCGAGCCGTTCACGCTCAAGGCGCGCCTGACGAAGTCCGGCCCGCTGTGGTCCCTCAAGAACGCCGACCTGGCGGTGGGCGACAGCCGGCTCGCCGGCGAGTTCAGCTACGACCGTTCCGCCAAGGTGCCGATGCTCACCGGCGAACTCGGCGGACCGCGGCTGGTGCTGGCCGACCTGCTGCCGGCCTTCGGCGCGGCGCGGCCCGGCACGGGAAACCCCAAGCCGCCTCCCGGCCACCTGCTGCCGCAACGCGAATTCGACATCCCCTCGCTGCACCGCATGAACGCCCGCGTCAAGCTGCGGCTGCAGCGTGCCGAGCTCGGCACGCTGTTTCGCGAGCCGCTCGCGCCGCTGCAGGGCGATCTGAGCCTGGACGGCGGCGTGCTGGCGATCGACAAGCTGCTGGCGCGCGCCGCCGGCGGCGAGCTCAAAGGCTCGATGAGCGTGGACCCGAACAACGCCGTCCCGCAGTGGCGCGCGGACATGCGCTGGGCGGGCATCGATCTGGACCAGTGGCTTCGCCCGCGCAACCGCACCTCGCAGGTCGCCAAGCCCTCGGGCGAGAACCCCGGCTATGTGACCGGCAAGCTCGGGGGGCATGCGCAACTTCGTGCGCGCGGGCGGTCGGCCGCGCAGGTGGTCGGATCGGCCGACGGCACCGTGCAGATGTGGGTGCGCGACGGCACGGTGTCGCACCTCGCGGTCGAGGCGGCCGGCATAGACGTGGCACAGGCGCTGGGCGTCTACCTGATCGGCGACAACCCGCTGCCCATGCAATGCGCGGTCGTCAAGGCCGATGCCAAGGGCGGCAAGCTCACGCCGGAAGTGGCGATCGTCGACACCAAGGACTCGACGCTCCTCGTGTCCGGG
>DATFAY010000303.1:0-48537 GCA_035254085.1 Piscinibacter sp. | reverse complement strand
CGCTCGTCAACAGTCCGGACCATGTGGCCGGGATGCTTGGCCTGGAGCGTACGTGGACGCAACGAGCGCTCGTGCTCGAGCAGTCGTGCCGCAAGTGGCGTGGCCTGCGCAGGAGTCGTGCGGATGCCATCTGTCCGGCCTGCCTGCTCGAGGAGCCCTACATACGCCGACAGTGGGAGCACGCGTTCGTCACCGCCTGCGCGAGGCATGCAGTCACGCTGCTGGACCGCTGCGATGCCTGCGGCGAGCATCTGTCGCAGGACCGTCGGCGAGTCGACCAATGTGATTGCGGCCGCGACCTGACGGCGCTTGCAGCACCACCATGCACGGGCTCACAGCGTTGGCTCGCGGCTTTGGTCGAAAGCGATGGTCGAGCTTCGGATGGGGAGGGTCCTGTTCTACAGGCCGTCGACCTGGACAAACTCTTCCTCGTGGTCCGCACGTTGTGCCTCTTCGCGAACCCCGAGGCTCCGCCCCCTCGCCGGAACGCCGCGAGTCCGAAGTCGGTCGCGGAAGCTCTGGAGCTGCTTCGTCCGTTGGAGCACGTGCTCAGCAATTGGCCGACGGCGTTCGAGAGCCACGTGACGAAGCGCATTGCAGCTGGCCGCGCGGATGCTCGCACCTTGAGCAGCCTGCTTGGAGCGTGGTACTCACACCTCAAACGAGCGTGCGCAACCGGAGGGCTGCGCCCGTTCCTCGAGGCGGTCGTGCGGGTGGCAGCAAAGGACTTCCATGGAGCCTTGGGTCTCGACGCGGCTGGAAACGTCGTGATGGAGCTGACGGGATACCAGCGTGTCGCGCAGGCGGCCAAGGACCTCGGAGTGGGTCGAGAGACTCTGTTGAAAGCAGCCCAGTCGGGGCTGGTGGCACATAGGACCAGCCGCTTCGGGACGCGGGGTTTGGTCTACGAGATGCCCGAGGCCGAGGTCGAGAGGGTACGTGCGCGCCGTCAGGAGTGGACGGGCGAAGAGGAGGCGGCGTTGCTTGCAGAGGTGCCGGCCTCTGTCTTGCGCCACATGTCCGCCGCCGGCGTCATGGTGACCGATAGGAACTGGCGCCGAGATGTGTTCAAGGGCGGTCCGATTCTGCGGGCATCGTTGGTCGAGCTTCTGGAACGCGTGAACGCAAGCGCGCGCCAGCAGTCGAGTGCCGGTCAAAGAGTCGTTTCTTGGGCTGAACTGACCAGCCGCCGCATGGGCGATGCTGGTGCCATTCAGGAGGCGATGCGGGCAGCTGCGGCAGGTAGCCTCGTTGCGGTCAAGCGCGCGCGGCATCTCGGAGGCGTTCAATTTCTGCGCGACGACGTGCAACGCTACTTCGGCACGCCGCTGCTCGAAGCCGGCATGTCCATTCACCAGCTGTCGACCGCCACAGGGTGGAAGTGGGAGAGCATCAGCCATTGGATTGAGCTCGGCTTGCTCGAGGCAGGAAGCATCGTCTTGCGCGGTCAGCCTTGCCGGGTCGTGGCGCCCGAGCATTTGCTCCGGTTCCGACAAACGTACATCCCTGTGGCTGACCTGGCTCGGGCGATGGGTACGACTTCCACCGCGCTGTCGGACCAGCTCTCTGGGCTGGACCTCATGGGCGCGAAGCTCTTGCCGAACGGCACAAGGCGCGGAGGCCTGCTGCGCCTCGCCGAACTTGGCCATCGGGCCGTCGCTCCAGCGCCACGCCGATGAACCGCTCTTGCACTGATGCAACCGGCCACTCGATGGCACTTTCATGGAGTCGCGATGACAACCCCTGATGAACGCACGCGGTCAGTGATGCAAACCCGCTTGTTCTTGGAAGAGCTATGTACAGGCGCGTATACATCCGGTGTGCCGGACGAGATTCGCCGAGAAGCTCGGCGGCTGCTCAGGCACTATCCCGATGCAGGGCACCTGGACCACGCTGCCGTCGCATGGCCAGGCACATGGGCGCCTGCGCGGACAGGACACGAGGGCGCACCGTCGTACCTCGAACTCCTCGCCCGCCTGCGAGGACTGCCCGAATCCCATCCGCCCTCGGAGCGAGGCTCCGACGAATCGTGACCGTCAATCGCGCAATGGACCTCACCACCCTCAGCAAGAGCATCTCACGCATACTGAGGCATCGCCCCGATGCCGCCGGCGTGAGACTGGACAAGCACGGCTGGTGCGACGTCGATGACCTGCTGCAAGGCCTGGCACGCGTCGGGACGCCCGCAACCCGCGAGCAGCTGGAGCAAGTGGTTCGGGGCAACGACAAGCAGCGCTTCGTGCTCGACGGCAATCGCATCCGTGCCGCGCAAGGGCATAGCATTCCTGGTGTCGAACCGTTGCTGCGCTCGATGAAGCCTCCGAGCCGACTGTTCCACGGCACGGTCGCGGCCAACCTTCCGAGCATTGACCGTAAGGGCTTGCTGCCGATGCGGCGCCATCACGTGCATCTCAGCACCGATGAAGCATCGGCGCGGGCCGTCGGAGGCAGACGAGGTGTGCCGGTGGTTCTGGTCGTCGACGCAGCACGTATGGACCGGGACGGTCACAAGTTCTTCGTTTCCGACAACGGCGTCTGGCTCACCGACACCGTGCCGTCGAAGTATCTGAGTCGAGTGCCGGACAGCTAGCGGAATGCTCTCGCCGAGCCCAGATAAGCAGGCGGGTGGACAGCATGCGCGTCACCCGGCAGGTAGGTCGTGGCCGCGCTCCTTGAGCATCTTGGCCCAGCGTCGAATGCGGGCACGCAGGTCGCGCTTTGCCTTGTCGTCCACAGGCATGAGAGCCACCATGTCTATCGCCTGCTCCAGCTTCACGAAACCGTGGCGCAGCAAGTCCATATTGAACTCCCGGTCCTTGTCTCGATTGGCCGCGGCCTTGGCCATGAAGAGGTCCAACACATCCAGGCAAAGGCCGACCTTGAGGTCGGTGTTGGGCGTCTGCACGCGATGCAGTCGACCCTGCCACCCATCGGGAAGCGTCGGCGTCTCCGGGCCCACGCCCTGTGCGTAGTACTTGTACGTGTCGTGAAAGTGCGACCCCTCGCCCAGCGCCCCGTCGATGAGGTCGGCCTTCTCCGGCGCGTTCAAGGGGTACATGTCGGCCTCCATCGACAACTTCAGTTCCGCCGGCGGGTTGGGGATGGGTCCGAGAATGGACTGGCTGCCGATGATGATGAACTCGTACTCCTGCGTGACCTCGGCCGCCGCGCGAATCAAGTGCTCGAGCTCCTCACGTTCCATTCGGAGAGCCTTTCGCGGGGCGCTGCTTCGACGCAGGTAGTGAGCCCAAGGGGACGCCGCTCTTGAGTCGACGGACCTCGTCGAGGATGCGCTGACGGGTTTCCGGCGGCAGTATCGTGGTTAGGGGCGACGCTTGGCGAAGCTCCTTGGAGCGCTTCGTGTGTGAGAGCGCCCTGCGCCACGCCCTCCGGTGCAGGATGACCGACCACTCGTCCCACAGGAACCGCGAGTGCGAATCGCCTGATTGGCGCCAACGGTCCAGGGTATCCAAGGCCTGCTGAACCAGTTCAGGCCTCTTCTGCATGAGCCGCACTGCCTCCTGGTGCAGCATCAGGCTTTGCAGGTCTTGCAGTTCGTGTTTGGCGTTGCTCGCCGATACCACCAAGTCGCCGGAAGCGGGAGCGTTCTCGCCTTGCTCGACAACGGGTGGCTCGAGTGTGTCGCTTGCCAGGAGCACGAGGTCTTTGGACACCTGAAGTACGCTCATCACGCGCAGGTAGCTGCCTATGGTCGGTGTGGGCTCGCCAGCCTCGACTGCGCTGAGCGTCATGCGGGAGATGCCCGCTCGCTCGGCCATCTGGGTCGTGGTCAGACCCTGTTTCACCCGAGCGCGCTTGAGCCGCGCTCCCAGCTGCAGGAGAAGCTGGCGGTCGATGACAGAGGTGAGCTCGGAGGCGGCTGGCATTTGTAAGGCATTATAGGCAGATTGCCGTAAATTGTCCAAAACGCCTTACACATCATCGGGCGCCCACGGACGCTTGCAGCGCGCGGTGTCTGCGCGCACGGATTCGCCTGTTCCTCGCGATTTCGCGCGGGACCGAACCGACGTTGACACCGTAGAGCGCTGGCGATACAAGGTTCCGATGACTGAATCCGAGCACCTCTCCCCGGAAGAGCTCGAGCGTCTCATGGCTGACCTCGAGGCAGGGGTCTACGACGGCCAGCGACGTGTACCGCCTGGCGCTGAGCCGAGCCTTCCGCCGAAGTTCTCCGAACTCAAGCCGTTCGATGTCCTCGCCTGGGCACAACGTCGAGGCATCAAGTTGCCCGGAAGGTAGCTGCGACGCGGTACCTCAAACGGCTACATCGCGGCGGTCGGGCTATGGGGGACCGTGGGTTCCAGGTTCGAAAGCGTTGACCCGGGGCGGGCGCAGAGCGGAAGGTTCTCAGGTCATGGCGGCTGGTGCTCTCACCAGTTGCCTGTGCATCGCTTCAGACTCCCTCGATTCGACAGGGGGCCCGTTTCTCAGGAATTGACTGCACCTACAGACAGACGCCGCTGTTCGTCGGTCTTCGAGGTGGAGCGACGAAGCGGGTCGCCCAGCAAGCACCAGATTCGCCGACGTGGACCTCGGCTACTGGGTGCTCGACGCCGTCGGACTCAACGACGCAGGCGATGTGGCCTTTTGCTGATCCATTGGCGATTCTCCGTGTGGCGCCGCTGCATTCGTTCGAGCAGTGCCGCCAGTCACCAATTGCGCAAGTGAGCCCGCTGGAGCAGCGCGCGCAGCAGCCACTGCCGCCGGCTTCTCCTGCGGCCGCCGATACAACAGGCGCTGCGTGTCCGCCGGCACGTGGCAGGTGTACAGCACGCTGGCCAAGCGGTCTGGTGCGAACAGCACGCCGACCCGTGGCGAAAGGCTGAGCAGTTCGTTTTGCGAAATGATCGGCACCTCCAGGTCGTACACCATGCGCTTGGGCGTGTAGGCCTCGCCGCCGAAGCGGTTGTATTCCACGGTGGCCGATTTCGTGGTGCGCACGATCTTCGTGCCCGACAGCAGGCTGGCCCACTCGGCCGTCTCCGGGTCGGAGGCGCGGTACAGCAGCTTGACCTGGCAGTTCACCACCACGCCCGACTCCAGCGCATTCACGTTCAGCGTGCGGTCCTCCGGCCCTCGCAGGTCGCGGATGGACTGGTGCAGCAAGACCATGTTGGCCTTGAAGCCCGCGATGGTGGCCAAGGCGTCGCTCACCTCCTGCGAGATCATGAACTTCAGCTCGTCGATCGCCAGCGTGAGATGCGTCTTGCGCTCGGCCGCCAGGCGGCGCGTCTCCTGCAGCACTTCGCTGATGAACGCGAGCGAGGCGCGCCGGATGGTCGGGTCGTCCAGCGAGCCGCGCACGTAGATGCTGGCGCCGGCCTTGAGCGCCTCGCCGATCTTGTTGCCGCCGCCCTTCTTCGGGTTCAGCGACGGCAGCGCGCCGAACTCGACCAGGTTGTCGTAGAGCCGGCTCGCGCTTTCCTTCAGCGGCTTGCCGTCCTCGCCGCGCTGCTCGAGCGCGGCGCGCAGCCCGGCGATGCTGGTGCCCGAGCGCGGCATGACGGTGTCCAGGATGGCGCGCTCGCGCGACTTGTAGAAGTCGGAGCCGTCGCCGGTGTTGTTCAGGCCGAAGCAGCTGCAGATGCGCGAGCGCCGGTCGCGCTCGCTGCCGCCTTCGAAGGGGGCCCAGCGGGTGTCTTCGCTGCCGAGGTCGATGTAGATGAAGCGCTGCCCCGCGCGCTCGCAGGCCTCGGCCAGGATGTAGGGCAGGAAGGCATCGGCCTTGGGGTCCACGTACACCACGCTGTGCCCTTGCGCGATGGCCTGCTCGAGCATCACGCCCAGCAGCACGCCCTTGCCGAAGCGCGTCGGGCCCACCACCTGCATGTGCGTCGCGCGAAACAGCGCGGCGTCGAGGTAGGCCGGCTGGCCCTGCACATCGAGCCCCAGGAAGATCTGGCCCGGGCGATGGTATTTGCGCGGCGAGAAGTCGCGCGGCTTGAGCTTGCCCACCTCATCGCGCATGTCGCTTTGCTTGTGGTCTTCCTGGCGCACGATGAAGCGCTGCACGATCCTCGACACCCAGGGCGTGAGGTAGCGGGCGGTGAGCACGCGTGCGGCCAGCCCCGCCGCCACGCCGGCCGGCAGCAGCCAGCCCCAGGTGCGCGCCTGCCGGCCGACGTAGTCCATGAACCAGGCATGCCCCTGGCCTGCGGTGGAGCCGAGCGCGGCCACGGTCCCGAAGTACATCGCGGGCCAGTACACGAAGACCAGCAGCACGAGCGACAGCACCGCCAGCTTGCGAAGGCCGATCTTCAGCACCTCGGTCAGGCCGTATTCCGCTTCCTTGGCCGGCGGCACGCGCAGCGGCAGCACGTTGATCAGCGCCAGCGTGGTCAGCGCGACGGCGCATGCCACCCACCACCAGGGCGTGGACCAGCGCATCGCCGCGATGATGTCGTGGTTCAAGGCCAGGCTCACCGAGTCCATGGTGCCGTCGTCACTCCTCGGGGGTGTAGTGCATGCGCCTCGTGGACGGCTGGGCCACCTGCTCGTGCCGGCCGGCGCGGTAGTCCCAGCGCCACAGCAGCCTGAACTCGCCGTCGTCGAGCTCCGCGATCTCGACGATGCGCCGGCCGTGGCGCGGCGTCTTCTGCGCGTGCACGATCACGTCGAGGTTCTTGCGCACCTGCCGCTGCACATGCTCGTAGGGAATCGCCGAGAAGCCGGCGGCGGCCAGGTTGGTCAGCCGGTCGATGGTGTCGTGCGCATTGTTGGCGTGGATGGTCGACAAGATGCCCGAGTGTCCGGTGTTGGCCGCGGTGAGCAGCGCCTCGGCGGCGGCACCGTCGCGCACCTCGCCGATGATGAGGCGCTCGGGCTCCATGCGCAGCGCATTCTTCACCAGCCGGCTCATGGTCAGCGGCTCCACGTCCTTCACGAAGCGGTGCGGCGCCTCCAGCGCCACCCAGTGCGAGCTGTCGATCTGCAGCTCGGCGGTGTCCTCGATGCTGATGATGCGGTCGTCCGGCGGAATGAAGTTGGACACCGCGTTGAGCAGCGTCGTCTTGCCGCTGCCCGTGCCGCCCGACACCAGCACGTTGAAGCGATTGAGCATGGCCAGGCGCAGGTAGGCGCACATCGCCGCGTCGAACGAGCCGGTCTCCATCAGGGCCTGCGCGGTGTAGCGCGTCTTCGGAAACAGCCGCACCGTCATGTTGCTGCCCGCCACGCCGGTGGGCGCCAGCACCGCGTTGATGCGCGAGCCGTCGTCCAGCCGCGCGTCGAGCAGCGGCCGTTCGATGGCATGCACCTCCTGGCCCAGCGCATTGGCGATCTGCTCGATCGCCGTCACGAAGTGGAACTCGCTGTTCCAGCGCGCCGGCACCGCCTCGAACTCGCCGCGCCGCATGATGTAGACGCTGTCGAAGCGGTTGACGAAGATGCCCGTCACGCCCTCGAGCCGGAAGTAGGGGGCGATCGGCGTCAGGTAGTGGCGCACCAGCTCCCACTGCAGCTTGACGGCGCTCTGGGCTTGCGGGCTTTGCGGGTCGGCGCTCATGGATCGGCGGTTCAGCGAAGGCGCGCGAGCTCGCGCCTCAAGGCCTCGACGTCGGCGGTGTGCCGCGCCAGCGCCTGGCGATCGGCTTCGCTCGCGCCGTTGGCGCCGCCCGCACGCAGGCGCGACACCGCCTCCTGCTCGCGTCGCAGCTCGGTTTCGAGGATGGCGCGACGGTCGTCGTCGCGCGCCTGCTGCACCTGCGGTGCGATGCGGCGAGCAACGGGCGCGGGCGTTTCCGCGGCCACAGATGGCGCGCGATGCGGCGCGGCGCTGCGTCGCGCCGGCGGCGCCACGTCGTCGAGCGCGGAGCGGCGCGTGGGCATCGGCTCGCAGGCGCGCCCGGCCGCGTCGCTCTCGCGCAGCAGGTTGGTGACGACCATCGCGCCGTCGCCGCGGTCGCTGGGGCAGCGGTACAGCGTTGCCTGCGCGCGCGGTGCAAGCGATGCGGCGCCTTGCACCAGCACCAGCAGCGCGGCGAGTGTGCCGAAGGTCCAGCGCAGCGGCCAGCGCCGCTGCATGCGTTCGCGCCGGCGCCGGCACACCGGCGCGATGCACAGGCACAGCAAGGCGACGTACGGGAACACCGTGCCCGGCACCCACGCCCCCCGTCCGGCGAGCGCCATCGCGCCGCACCACAGCACCAGCAGTCCGTTCAGGGGCAGCACGTGGCTGACGAAGCCGCGCTGCAAGGAGGTGGCGAACAGATCCCCATCGAGCGATGCGGTGACGCGGTAGAGGGCCAGCACCGAGGGCAAGGCCATCAGCCAGGCGAGCCAGGGCGGGGCCAGCACGCTGGTGGCGATCACCGGCGCGCAGGCCACGACGTAGGGCAGCAGCGAATGGCGCAGCCGCACGTGCGCGACGTCGCCGTCGGCGAAGCGGCGCAGCCACTCGCGAAGCGTCTGTGCGGCGGGCGGCGCGGGCGCAGGAGGCGGCTCGTGTGCATCGACCATGGGGTCCCTGCCTGCCGCGCTGTCGCTGCGGGTGTCCATTCAGCGCATGGCCGGTGTTGCCACGGCCGGCGCGAACTCGTCGATCGGTGCCCACGGCTGCAGGTACATCTCGTCGTCGAGGAAGATGTTGATCGGCGTGCCGGGATGGATGGTGATGGTGGGCACGAGGTTCAGATAGCGCCCCGCCACCCGCTTGCCGACATCGGCCAGCCCGAGGGCGATTTCCGCGCCGGCCGTGCGCCCGCCGAGCGCGCCGATGGCGAGGCTGGCGTTGTTGTTGTCCACCGAGCGCGCCGCGCGCTCCGCGCCCCAGCCGGCGATCACGCCGTAGGCCACGACCCCGCCCAGCGTGGCCAGGAAGTGGTGGTTGACGTCGCCGCCCACGGCCGCCACGCCGCCGGCATCCAGGGTGGCGCTGCGGGTGAGGTCGACGCGTGCGCCGTTGGGCAGCACCAGCCATTGCGCGACCAGCGCCATGCGCTCGTTGATCGCCTCGTTGACCGGCTTGGGCCGCGCCGAGGTGCCGAGCACGCGCGTGCCCTTGGGAATCAGGATCACGTCCTGCGAGAGGTCGTAGATGTCGCGCGTGACCATCGCGCGCCAGCGGCCCTCCCAGTCGGAGTTGATCTCCATGTCGAGCACCGCGGCCATCACCGTGCCGACCGGCACCAGGTACTCGCCGCTGCGCTGTGCATCGCCGCGCTCGCGACGCGCGCTGGCCGACTGGCCCACCACCGCGCCCGAAGCATCCGGGCCGCGCAGGTCGCGCACGAAGCGCGCGCCGTCGGCGGCAGCGTTCGACGCGCCCGAGCCGCCTGCGCCGCGCACCCGATCGATCGCCTGGCGCAGCCGGCTCAGGGTCGCCTCCGGCGTGCGGCCCGCGTCGGTGGCCGACACGCTGCGCAGGCCGCCCGCGGCGGCGGCGCCGGCAGCGCCGCCCTTGCTCTCACCGCCGGCCACGCGCTCGCGCGGCGGGGTCACCAGCATCTCGTGCGAGTTCACCGCGGCCAGGGCGCGCTTGAGGTCGTCGAGCCGCGCGGTGTCGCGCACCTCGTCCTCGCGGCTGCGCGGCGGCGGTGCGCCCGTCGCGCCGGGCGGCGCGTCGCTCAGCATCTCCTGCGCGCGCGAGGCCTGGCGGGCCTTGTCCTGCGCCAGCTTCTTCTGCCGCTCGGATTCCAGCCGCGCGGCCTCCATGCGCTGCTTGGCCTCGAAGTCGATGAACGGGTCCTGCGGCACCGGCGCCTGCGCCGCCGAATTCGCGGCCTTGGCGGGCTTCACCGGCGAGCGCATCGCGTCGACCACCAGGCCGCCCACGACCAGCGCGCCGAGCAGCGCGGCCACCACGAGCGCGCGCTTGCCGTGCTGGGACGATTTCTCTTCGCTGCCCGGCGTGGTGGTGGCCGGGCCCGCGTCGCCGAAGGACGAGGACGGCGCCTCCGCGCCCGAGGGGTTGGCGCCGGCATCGCTGCGGTTCATGAGGCCCCCTTGTCGGCGCCGCGCGTGATCGACAGCGACTGCTCGCCCGAGCGCAGCGTGAACTTCGGAAAGATGCCGCTGATCTGGTAGGTGCGGGTCGGCGAGTCGTAGGAGTACTCGAGCAGCATCGGCTTGCCGTCGACGTCGCCGGTGATCGATACCAGGCCCTGCGCGCCGTCCTTCATGCGCACGTAGGTGAAGCGCCCGTCGTCGTAGACCGACTCCACCTCGCCGCCGCTCCAGCGCGAGAACAGCCCCGTGCGCCACGCGTAGTTGCTGTTGAGCTGCTTGCGATAGGCCTTCATGCTTTCGCGCGATTGCCGCTGCAGGCTCTCGTTGCGCTCGCGCAGGCCCGACACCTCGCGTGCCAGCGATTCGCTGCCGCCCGCGGCCGCCTGCTGCCAGGCGCTGCGCGTGATCAGCCCCGGGTCGGCCGTGAGGTAGATGCAATGCGAGATCTCGGCCGACTCGGGCACGCGCGTCACCAGGAACTCGTAGGCGTTGCCGCTCTGGCCGATGGCCGAGATGGTGGTCGAGCGGCCCTCGCTGGAGCGGCTGGTGGGCTTGATGAAGATGCGGTTGTTGATCCAGTCGAGTGCCCACAGCTCCTTGTCGCCCATGATCACGTCGATGCCGTTCTCGGGCAGCGCCACGTGCACCTGCTTGTACGGCTGCGCCTGGATGCGCACGATGTCGCCGGACTTCCACGCGACCGTGCGGCAGCTCAGGGCCGGCTCGCCGCCATGGCTCTGGTTGACGGCGCGCGCGTGCACGCGGGCGGCGGCGACGTGTCGCGGCCTCGGCGCGTCATGGGCCGGCGACGATGCCGCGACGCCGGCTCTCGGCGCATCGTCGAAGGGCGTGTTTTGCGCCTGTGCCGGCGAAGCGGCTGCGGCGGCGGCCAGCACTGCCACCGCGCAGGGCGTGTGGCGTGCCAGCGCGCGCCAGGCAAGCATGAATGCGTAGGGGTTCATGGGATGTCGGTCCTTCGTGCGTGGGTGGGCGATGCGTGGGGGCGCGGGCGTTGTCATCCGCCTTGCGCGCTCTTGTCATCGCGCGGCACCGGCGTCGGGTCTTCCTTGAGGTCGAGCGAGAGGATCTCGATGCCCAGGGGGTTGGCGGTCAGCGCCGCCTTGTTGGAGACGATCTCGTCCTTGCCCTTGATGCGCCAGGCCATCTGCACGATCGCGTTGCGCCGGTCGGCCACCGTGCCGTCGGGCTTGCGCTCGGTGAAGGTGGTGAACACCAGCGTCTCGTACAGCGTGGAGTTGGCATGGTCCGGGATGCGCAGCGGGGCCTGCGTGCGGTGCTGCACCACTCGCACCTTGACGTCGCGCTCGAGGCAGCGGCCCTTGCATTCGGTGAGCTCGGCGGCCACGCGCGCGGCGTTGTAGTCGTCCACGCTCAGAAACTGGGCGGCCAGCTTGGGCGAGAGGAAGAAGCCGACGAAGCGGTAGTCGGCGGTGATCGTCGCCGCGTTCTTGCGGTAGCGCTTTTCCACCACTTCGCTGAGCTTCGATTCGAGCGTGGTCTGGAAGAACTCGACCGGGCGCACGTCGTCGGCGAACTGCACGGTGTAGGCGCCCGACGGATCGAGCTTGACCCACGCCACTCGCACGTTGTCGGCGAAGCGCGCGTCGGCCACGTACCAGCCGAGCGCGGAGAACAGCGCGATGCCGCCGAGGATGAGGAAGGCGACGAACCAGCGCGCGCGGTCGGCCGTCACGCCGGCGAGTTGGTCGAAGCGCGACTGCGCGCGCACCTTCGCGATGATGGCCTCGGGGACCATGCCGTCCTCGCCGTGGCGCGTGTCCGTGGCCGGCCGGGCGTTCGCGGCGCGCTTGGCAGCGATCTGGCCGGCGCGGTGCGCTCGGGGCAGGTTGAACAGGGACATCGGTGGCCTTCTCGGATGCGCGACCAACACGCGCAGGCCTTCGCTTGCAACCGTGATGCCATTTCGGCCGCAGCGCCGCGTTCCACTTGCTGTGGAGTCGAAACCAGTGGCGGATCAAGCGCTTACGCGCTGGTCAGTGAGCCCGAGGGCGGCGCTCACCTGCGGCCGGATGTGCGACTTCCCGCACGCGGCGCAGCGCGACCGGCGGCGCGCCACACGAGGGTCAGGCAAAGATGGCGGTGCGCACGTCGTCGCCCTCGCGCACCCACGCGCGGTACATGCCGCGCGAGTTGAAGGGCATGGCGATCTGGCCGTCGCGGCCGACCACCACCATGCCGCCGCGGCCGCCCAGCGGCCCGAGCGTCTGCGCGAGAGCCTCGTGCGCCGCCAGGAAAGTGCCCTGCTGCCCGTAGCGCATGCGCGCGTGCACATCGTGACCGAGGCAGGCGCGGATGAAGTGCTCGCCCGTGCCGGTGCACGACACGGCGCAGGTCGCGTCGTTGGCGTAGACGCCGGCGCCGACGATCGGGCTGTCGCCGATGCGCCCCGGCGGCTTGTTGGTCATGCCGCCGGTCGAGGTGGCGGCTGCGAGGTGTCCATGGCGGTCACGCGCCACCGCGCCCACCGTGCCGAAGCGGTGCGGGCTGTCGGCGTCCTCGGGCTCACGGTCATGGTCGAGCGCGGCGAGCCCGCCGCGCCTGGCCTGCACCTCGCGCAGCTGGGCCAGGCGGTGCGCGGTGGAGAAGTAGCCGGGCTCGACGATGTCCAGCCCGCGCTCGGCGGCCAGGCGCTCGGCGGCGTCGGCGCCCATCAGCACGCAGCGGCCCTCGTACATGAGCTCGAGCGCGGCGCGCACCGGGTTGCGCACCGTGCGAACGCCAGCCACGCCGCCCGCGGCGAGCGTGCGGCCGTCCATCACGCCGGCGTCGAGTTCGTGGCCGCCGTCGGCGCAGAACACGGCGCCATGGCCGGCATTGAAGAGCGGGCAGTCTTCCAGCGCAGCCACCGCCTCGACCACGGCGTCGAGCGAGGACCCGTCGGCCGCGAGCACGGCCAGGGCGCGCGCCGTCGCGGCGCGCAGCGCTTCGTGATAGGGCGCCTCGGCCTGCGGATGGGTGGGCGCGATGGTGCCGGCACCGCCATGCAGCGCGAAAGCAAAAGGAAGGCTCATGGTCAGTGGGTGAGGATTTTTCCGAGGAAGGCGCGGGTGCGCTCGCTGTGCGGCTGGTCGAAGAAGCGCTGGGGCTGCTGGACCTCGACGATGCGCCCGGCCTCCATGAACACGACCCGGTCCGCAACGCGGCGTGCGAAGCCCATCTCGTGCGTCACGACGATCATGGTCATGCCGTCGCGCGCGAGCTCCTGCATCGTCTCGAGCACCTCGCCCACCATCTCGGGATCGAGCGCGGAAGTCGGCTCGTCGAACAGCATGAGCTGCGGCTGCATGGCCAGCGCGCGGGCGATCGCCACCCGCTGCTGCTGCCCGCCGGAGAGCTGCCCTGGAAACTTGTGCGCCTGCTCGGCAATGCGCACCCGATCGAGCAATTCCATCGCCTGCTGGCGTGACACGTTGACGTCCTGCCGCTTGACCAGCAGGGGCGCGAGCATCACGTTGTCGAGCACCTTCAGGTGCGGGAACAGGTTGAACTGCTGGAACACCATGCCGATGCCCTTGCGCGCACGGATGGCCTCGCGCGAATCGTCGAGCGGCACGCCGTCGAAAACGATGCGCCCGCCATCGTGGCGCTCGATCGCATTCACGCAGCGGATCAGCGTCGACTTGCCCGAGCCCGAGGGCCCGCAGATGACGATCTTCTCGCCGGGCGCGACGTGCAGGTGGCAGTCGTCCAGCGCGTGGAAGCCGCCGAACCATTTGTGCATGCCCTCGACGGACAGCAGGATGTTGCTTGCGTTCATTCGTTCAGTTCTCCATGTCGCCGAAGCGGCAGCCGCGAGCACACGAGCGCGACGCATCAAGCGGACGCCGCGGAGCCGGCTTCGCCGGTCCGCTGGCGGCGCCGCCTTGAGGGGGAGCGCCGGAGGCGCTTCGGGAGTGGTTCATCTCAAGGCGTAGCGGCGCGTCAGGTAGCGGCCGTATTGCGCGATCGACATGCCGATCGCGAGGTAGACGGCGCTCACCACCAGGTACATCTCGACGAAGAAGGGCTGCCACTGCGGGTCGCTCATGGCCAGGCGCAGCGTGCCGGTCATGTCGTAGATGTTGACGATGGCCACCAGCGAGGTGTCCTTCACCGCGCCGATGAAGTTGTTGGTGGTGGGCGCGATGGTGATGCGCAGCGCCTGCGGCAGCACCACGCGCGTGAGCGTCTGCCAGCGGTTCAGGCCGAGGGCATGCGCGGCTTCGAGCTGCCCGCGCGGCACCGCCTGCAGGCCGCCGCGGAACACTTCGGCAAGGTAGGCGGAGCAGAACATCGTGAGGCACACGCCGATGCGCAGCATGGGGTCGAGCCGCCATTGCGGGGGCAGAACCAGCGGCACGACGAAGGCGCCGAAGAACAGCAGCGTGATCAGCGGCACGCCGCGCACGCCTTCGATGTAGCCCCCGGCCAGCCAGCGCAGCGCCGGCAGTCCGGAGCGCCGCGCCAGCGCCAGCGCGATGCCCAGCGGCACGCCCAGCAGGCAGGCCACGAGGGCGAGAAAGAGCGTCAGCGGCAGGCCGCCCCACAGGTCGCTGCTGACCGCGGACAGCCCGAGCACGCCGCCGCTCATCAGCACGAAGAACAGCGCCGAGCCCGCAAGGAGCAGCAGCAGTCCGATGCGCCCGAAGCAGCGCGGGTGGGCCGCCGCACCCACTGCGCCCAGCAGCCCGATGCTGGCGACGACGGGCCGCCAGCGCTCGTCGGCCGGGAAGCGCCCGAGCAGCACCAGGCGGTGCTTCTCGACGATGACGCCCCAGCACGCGCCGCCGGCGGCGCGGCACGCGGCCGGGTCGGGCTGCACCACGGCATCCAGCGCGCCCCAGCGGATGGCCTGCCACGCGGCCCACGCCAGGCCGAGCAGCAGCATGCTCGAGACGATCGCCGACGGCATGTCGCCGAACAGCGTGCGGCGCCAGCGCTCGGCGAACGACGGCGCGGGCGGCGGTGCGGGCATCTGCGCCATGGGTCAACGCTCCTTCAGTTGCACGCGCGTGTTCACCACGCCCATGACCGCCGCCGTGGCGAGGTTGAGCAGCAGGTAGACGCCCGCGATGATGGCGATGCATTCGATCGCCTGGCCGTTCTGGTTCAGCGACGTCGTCGCGACCGAGACGATGTCGGGGTAGCCGATGGCCACGGCGAGCGACGAGTTCTTGATCGTGTTCATCACCAGGCTGGTGTAGGGCGGCACGATCACGCGCAGTGCCTGCGGCACGATCACGCGGCGCAGCGCTTGCCCGCGAGTGAGGCCGAGCGCGTGCGCAGCCTCCCATTGCGCGCGCGGCACCGCCTGCAGCCCGGCACGCACGACCTCGGCGCAGTACGCGCCGGCGTACAGCGTGAGCGCCGACACCAGCGCAAGCCACTCGGGGCTCATGGTGGCGCCGCCGTTCACGCCGAAGGCACCCACCTCGGCCGGCTGCCACGGCAGCGTGACGGTGAGGCCGCCCTTGCTCAGGAACACGAGGTGGTCCCATTGCAGCGGCCGCTCGGCATCGGGCAGCAGGCTGGTCAGGGCGAAGTACCACAGCAGCACCTGCACCAGCAGCGGCACGTTGCGGACGATGTCGACGTAGCCAACGGCCAGCAGGCGCAGCAGGGCATGGCGGCTGATCTGCGCGATGCCTGCGGCGAACCCGAGCACGCTCGCCAGCAGCACCGCGGGCAAGGCCGCGCGCAGCGTGTTGGCGATGCCGGCCGCAAAGGCGAGCGCATAGCGGTCGCCGCTGTCGTAGGGCACGACGCCTTCCGAGATCGCGAAGCCAGCGCTGTCGTTCAGGAAGCCGAAGCCCGAGGCGATGTGGCGTGCAGCCAGATTGGCCGCGGCGTTGTGCACCAGCCACGAGCCGAGCGCCAGCACCAGCGCGAGCGCCAGCACCAGCCATGCGATCGATCGCCAGGCCGGCACGCGTGTGGGCGGTTCCGCGCTCGGTGCGGGGTGGCTGGCCAGGCCGTGCATCCCATGCTGCGCGGCTGCGTGCGCCGCATCGTGCGATGACGCCGGCGGACGATCCATTGCCGCCATCGAGAGGCTCGTCGCGTCCATGCTCAGCGCAGCGGCGGCGACATCAACAGGCCGCCGTGCGTCCACAGGTTCATGTGGCCGCGCGGCAGCTTCACGCGCGACTGCGCACCGAGGTTGCGCTCGAAGCTCTCGCCATAGTTGCCCACCGCCTTGACGATGCGGTAGCTCCAGTCCTTGTCCAGGCCGATGAACTTGCCCATGTCGTCGCCCGTGCCGACGAAGCGCTTGATCGCCGGGTCGGTGCTCGAGGCCTTGAGGGCGTCGATGTTGGCCGAGCTGATGCCCAGCTCCTCGGCCTCGATCATCGCGAACAGCGTCCAGCGCGCGATGGTGAACCACTCGTCGTCGCCGCGCCGCACCGCCGGCCCCAGCGGCTCCTTGGAGATGAGCTCGGGCAGGATCACGTAGTCGTCGGGGTTCTTGAGTTGCGTCGCCTTGAGCACCGCGAGCGCGGCGTTGTCGCCGGTGAAGGCCTGGCAGCGCCCGCTCGCGAACGCATGCTGCGCCGCCTCCGCCTGGTCGAACACCACGCCCTTGTAGGCGAGCTTGTGCGCGCGAAAGTACTCGGCCAGGTTCTTCTCGGTGGTGGTGCCCGAGTCGACGCAGATGGTCGCGCCGCCGAGCTGCCTGACACTCGTGAGGTTGGGCTTCTTCTTCGCGATGAAGGCCTGCCCGTCGTAGAAGTTCACGCCGACCCACAGCAGACCGAGCGACGCATCGCGGGTGAAGGTCCAGGTGGTGTTGCGCGAGAGCACGTCCACCTCGCCGCTTTGCAGCGCGGTGATGCGGGTCTGCCCGCTTGTGGGCGCGTATTTCACCTTGTCGGCGTCGCCCAGCACGGCCGCAGCCAGCGCGCGGCAGTAGTCGACGTCAAGGCCTGACCACTTGCCGTTGGCATCGGCCAGCGCGAAGCCGGCGCGGCCGGTGTGCACGCCGCAGGTGACCACGCCCTTCTGCTTGACGCCGTCGAGCACCTTGCCCGCTTGCGCGACGCCGGGCAGCGTGAGCGCGGCGCACAGCGCGGCGCCGAACAGGCGCGATTTGAAGGTGCGTGTCATGTTTCCTCCGTTGAGTAGGAACTAGGGGAACGACTGTCGGTGGCGAGGTGCCGCAGCACGGCCTCGGACAGCTCGCGGGCGATCGACACCGCGTCGGGGTTGAGGCGCATCACGGCGGCGGCCAGGGTCTCGACAACCGCCACCGCGCCCAGCGCCGAGCTCGGCATCACCGGGTGGTGCGCCGGTGCGAGCAGGAGCAGGTCGGCCGCGGCGGCCAGCGGTGCAGTGGGCGAATCGGTGAGCGCAATCACGTGTGCGCCGCGCTCGCGCGCGAAGCCGGCGAGGCGCACCGTGGCGGTCGAATATCGCGGCAGCGACACGGCGAGCATCACGTCACCCTTGCCCGCGCCGGCGAGCCGGCGCGCTGCGACCTCGGTGCCGCCCGGGCCGGCCACTGCCCACACCTGCGGCAGGTAGGGCATCAGCAGGTGCGCCGCGTAGCCGGCGACGAAGCTGCTCGCCCCCAGGCCGAGCAGCCACACGTTGCGCGCCTTCAGGAGGCGCCCCGCGGCGCGACGGATCTCGGGGGCCGCGCAGGCGGCCTGCAGCGCATCGCTCGCGATCGGCGCCGCAGCGGCGCCCGCCTTGCCGCTGCTCAGCTTGCGCACCGGATCGATCACCGACTCGAGCTCCTTGCCGAGCGAGGTTTTCAGGTGCGCGAAGCCTTCGAAGCCGGCCGCGCGCGAGAAGCGGTTGATGGCGGCCACCGAGGTGCCGGTGAGCGCGGCGATCTCGTCGGCGCTGCACGAGAGCGTCTGGATCAGGTGCGCGGACATCCAGTGCCCCACGCGAGACAGCGAAGGCGACGCCTCGGCGGTGGCGGCCTGGATGCGTTGCTGGGCGTTGGGCATGAGTGAATGATATGGTTCATTGGACACAAAGTAAATGACTTCATTCACTCTGGTTTTCCCGCAGCCGCCAAAGAAAACCGGGAGGCAGCTGGCTGCTGCCTCCCGGGTGGTGCTGGACGAACTGCCGGTCAGTTACCCGACCGGCGCGGCGTTACGACATGGCGAGCAGGCGCTCGACCTTGTCGTAGCGACGCTGCGAGTTCGCGCCGAAGGTGGCGATGCCGACCGTGCCCTGGTGGAACCATCCCATCAGGTACACGACCACGCCCTCTCCGCCGCGGAACTCGTGCCCCGAGTCTTCCAGGCGCTGGAACATCCGCTCCGGCGTGAGCGACCGGTGCACCAGCGTCTCCCTTCGCAGGGACACGCTGTCGGCACCGAGCCTGCGCGCCAGCATGAGCGGCACCGACGAGCCGTTCACACGGAGGTTGAACTCCGTGATGCGGCCGGTGATGCCGTTCACCCGCGCATCCACGCCGAAGAAGCCGCGCAGCCCGAGGGCCACGAGCTTCTCGGCGATGGCGTGCGTGAGCGGCCCCCAGTCTCCGACCGGGGCCGGCCAGCGGTTGCCGGCGTGGTGGTCCTTCACCATGACCTGTTCGGTCGTGCCGAAGAACTCCAGCGTCGCGTTGCCGTCGATGTCGACCTCGACCCAGTACTGGTTCGAGATGTCGACGCCGTGGACGTGCTCCTGGATCTGGTACGGCTCGCCACGCTGCGCGTAGGTCGCGGCCTTGTCGGCGAACTGCTCGCCGCCGACCGGTCCCTCGACGTTGACGCCGCCCGACGTTTCGATGGTGCGCTTGAACCACACCTTGTCCACGCCGGCGGGGAGGTCGATGACCTCTCCGGGACGAGCCACCTGCGTTGCCGGTGCCAGGCCGATGAAGCCGTGCGTCGTCATGAACTTGACGAACTCCGACTTCATCGCGGCATCGACGATGACCTGGTTCCAGCTCGGATCCAGCGCGTTCTGCGGAGCCCACTGCGGGTTGTACATGCAGGGCACGTACACCTCACCCGGCAGCAGGTCCACCGCGGACTGCGTGGACACGATCGTCGTGGTCGGGTTGAGGCCCACCCGCAGGTAGTGCGGGCGCGCGGCCTCGACCAGGTCCACGACGGACGCGTCGAGCTGGACGCGGTCTTCGGGCAGCGAGACGCAGTAGTACTGCGTGCCGCCGGCCTTCAGCCGCTCGGGGTCGCCGTCGAAGCCTTGCTGCATGGCTCCGTTCCACAGCTTCGGTGCTCTGGTCACCTTGGCCTTCTCTCGTCCAGGAAGAAGGCCTTGCCCAAAGGACTTGGCCCTCTTCTTACCGTGCACGCCCCGGATTCGGGGGTGCGCAATGGGTGTAGTGCGAGAAGCGCTGCTGTCAATGAAGCGTGGGCGAGAGAACAAACGCCGACCAGGGTGAGGAGGAACAAGTCCTCTCACCGCCGGTCGGCGTCCATGTGCGTCACGCACGGCCATGACGGAGACGTTCCGTCATGGCCGATGCGTGCGCGCCTGGGTCCGGGCGGGAACGCACGCTGGCTGCGTGCGTTCCCACTTCGGACTCAGCCCTGTTGCGGCTTCGGTCGCGTCCAGATCCATCCCAGCGCCATGGGCAACAACACCATCGCCATCGCGGCCCATTGGGCAGCGCCGTGCGGCGGGTTGCTGAAGGCCAGCCAGTCGATCAGGGCACCGAAGTACACCTGGGCGCCGCGCAGCGGCACCAGGCGATTCGTTCCCATGCCGACCTGCTTGCCCAGCCAGGCAGCCAGCTGGAGTGCCAGCTGCTGGCCCATCGAGCACAAGGCCACCGTGAGCAGCAGCACGACGGTCAGCACCAGGTGCTCGGAAGGCAGGGAGGCCTGTCCGATCATCGGCGCCGGCAGGAACCACAACGCGATGGACAGCACGGCCGCGGGGCCGTTCTGCCAGAGCGTCGAGGTGATCTTGCTTTCGTCGGCCGCTTCTTCGGTGAAGCTGTGCATCGCGGAGGTGCACAGGCCGCTCGCCGCCATGAACGCGAGGCCCAGCCACAGGTTGCCCTGCGATGCGCCTGACTGCGTCGCGATGAACACCGCCACCGCGACGTACATGACGGGATAGACCCACGCCCGCCCGGACACCGCCGCGTGCTTGTCGCGCCGGTGCAATGCGGTGCCGATGGCATTGGTCCACAGGCCCACGAGGGCCAGCGAGACTGCCGCCTGGAACTTGCCGGCCAGCTCCGCTGCGGCGAGCACGATGAACACGGTCTGCAGTGCCTGCGCCGCGCCCTGTGCGAGCCGAAGCTTCACATTGCCCGGCTTGAACACTTCCCAGGAGCGATCTCGCCTCGCGACCCGCAGGCCGGCGAGGCCGGCCAGCAAGGCCACGAGCTGGAAGCGCACCGCGAGCACGGTGCCTGCCGCAGCGAGGTGAAACACCTCGATGCCACGGCTGGCGCCCTGCATGCCTTGCACGCCCAGCGCGTACAACAAGTACGCGCCGATCGCGCCGAGCGTCAGCAGGTTGCTGCGCGGTCCGAAACCGTGTGGCGGCTGCTCTTGCAAAACCGCCACCTCCTCTCAGTCGCATGGTTCCCTTGCGGGATTCCATTCGATTCCCACTTGCGTGGCACGGCCGCCGACGGCGGCCGCACAGAGGTCATAGGGCATGGTCGTCTTGTGTCAAGGCCGTCCGCACGCGATCCATTCGCGGCCGACCCCGAAGAGGAACGAGCCGCAGGAGCAATCGCCCCTGCGGCTCGTGTCAGGCCACGGCGCAAGGCGCCAGGACCCGCCATCGACGGATTGATCTACTGCCGGCGACGCCGACGCGTCGGACCACGCCGGACTCCATGAAGCACGAACGCGGTATCGAAGCGCACGCCTTCCTCGATCGTCCATTCGATATCGCCGAGCGCATTGCGGTGTGCGACAGCAAGCTCGAGCAACATCCCGATGAGTTCCTTGGGTCCGATCACCACGAGCATGCGCAGCATGCCGCCGCGCGGGCTGTCGACGACCTCGAGTCCGTCGATCAGCGCGCGCACGCGCCGCGCGACCCGCCGCTCGAACTGCGCCGGCGCTTCAGCGGCCGGCGATACGCCGCCCTCCGCGGACGGCACGCCGAGGCCGACGTGCCGCTCGTTGAGATCGGCATCAGCGACGGTGTGCACAGTCCACGGAATCAGCCTCATCGCGAGGGCGATCCACGACGGCGCTTCGCGGGCAGGCGATTCGGTACCGGTCGCCCACACGATCGGCGCTTCGTTGCCGCGCAGGCCCAGGCTGTCGAAGAACGGCTGGAGCTCCATGCCGCTTCCCACGGCGCTCAGCGTGGCGGTCTTGCGATGCCCGGGGTCCGGCAGGAATGGTTGCCGCACCAGCACCAGGTAGGTGGAAACGGCTGGGTCTCGTTCTCTGCGTGCATTCAACGCCCGCAATTCCCTTCTCGGGTTTGTCAACTGGATCGATGGCGCACCGGGCCGCGCAGGAGAGACCGGCGCGACGCGGCATGCGTGGTGTAGTGCGTTCGTGCGGCATCGCAAGGCAAAAAAAAACGAGCCGCGGAGTCAGGTGACTCCGCGGCTCTGCCCCGATCTTCATCGGAGCGGCGTCGATTCAGCGCGCAGCCGAATGGCTACTTGCTGCTACAGCGTGCGGAACAAGCGGTGACCATGGTCCAGCACCAGGAACACGGGTGTTCCGGGTCGCAGGACGAACAGGTTCGCCGCCTGGTCGTACCTCCCTTCGGTCAGGACTTGCCAGACGCTCTCGAGCAACTGCCCGTTCCCCACGATCACCGTGACCGTCAGCAGGCCCAACGGCTGCACGATGGCCGGCGTTGAACGGATCAGCCCGTTCACGACCGGCATCGCCTGGCTCAAGGCCTCGTGCGGGTTCTGCGCGGCGAGTGCCGCGCGGCTGCCTTGCCTTCGGGTGCGGGAGGCGTGCGCTTGCGCGTTCGCTCCGACCCCGTCCAGCTCGGCGTGGCGGCGGTACTCGCGCTTCAGCGGGTCGATGCCGAGACGCGTGAACATCAGTTCCAGCGTCGCGCGCGCGGCCCGCCGAGGTCCGCTGGCGTAGACGATCTCTCGTTCACGGCCCGTGATGTTCCACGGACGAGCGAACTTCCCGGCCAGCGCGACGCCCGCGGCAACCGCGTGCGGCACGCTGTCCGGGTGGAGCGGCATGTCGATCGGGTTCTGCACGATGTGCGGCGCCACGGTCTGGGTCTCGCCCTCTCGGACGAGGACCACGACGCGTGTCACGCGCACTGCCGTGTCGGGTTGCGACACCTTTCACTTCCTTTCTTGAGGGGGGGCTGCACGACGAATCGACTCCGGCCTCGGCGAAGACGCTTCGGCACGGTGGCATGGGTGTAGGGCGGCCGGGCGTGCGCGCAAGTGCGCCTTGCCCGGCCGCCATCCCGGGTGGCGGCAGCACGCAGGCACCGACACCTTACGAGATCTCGTAGCTTGCGCGGCGCGCCGACTTCACTACGCTAGGCCCCATGAAAGTCGTACTCCTTCACCCCCTCGATCACCTGCGCGTGCAGCTCGCCGCGCAGTTGCGCAATGGCGGACTCGACGTGCAGGCGCTGGCCGATGCCGACGAGCTGCCGGGTGCGCTCGCTTCGCACCTGGCCGGCGTGGTCGTGCTCGACCTCATGGCCACCGATGCCGACGACGCGCTGGAGCTGCTCGCGCAGTGCCGGCTGCTCGACCCGAACCTGCCCGTCGTGGCGCTGGGCGACGGCGATGCGCTGGTGTCGGCCGCCCAGGCCGCGCACCCGGGCGCGTGCAGCGTGCTCGCGCGTGCCCAGTGGCCGCGCCTGGCCATGGTCTGCCGGCAGGCGATGCATGCGCACCAGCTCGCGCTGCGCGGCACCGTCGTCGCGGCACCGCGGCTCGCCGAAGACGCGCCGCCGCGCATGCCGATCGACGAGGTGCTGCGCGGACGCCACCCGGCGATCGTGCGCCTGCGCCAGACGCTGCTGCGCCTCGCGCGCATCGACACCGACGTGCTGGTCAAGGCCGAGACCGGCTGCGGCAAGGAGGTTGTCGCACGCTGCCTGCACGACTTCGGGCCCCGAGCGGGCAAGCGCTTCGTGGCCATCAACTGCGGCGCGATTCCCGAGAACATCTTCGAGAGCGAGCTGTTCGGCCACGAGGCGGGCGCGTTCACCGGCGCCAGCAAGCGCCGCATCGGCAAGCTCGAGCACGCAGCGGGCGGCACGGTGTTCCTCGACGAGATCGAGAGCATGCCGCTGGCGATGCAGGTGAAGCTGCTGCGCGCGCTGCAGCAGCGAAGCATCGAGCGCGTGGGCGGCAACGAATCGGTGCGGCTGACCTGCCGCGTGGTCGCCGCCGCCAAGGACGATCTGCTCGAACTCTCGCGCGCCGGCCGCTTCCGCATGGACCTGTACTACCGCATCAACGTGGTTGAGCTGTCGCTGCCGCCGCTGCGCGAGCGCCGCGAAGACATCGCGCTGCTGGCCGAGGCGTTCGCGCGAGAAGCGGCGCAGCACCACGGCCTGCCCGCCGCCCCGCTGGGCGCCGAGTTCGTCTGCGGCCTGATGGCGCGCGACTGGACCGGCAACGTGCGCGAGCTGCGCAACGTGGTCGAGCGTCACGTCCTGGGCGTGCCGGAGATGACCGGCCTCGACGAGCCCGAGTCGCGCTCGCTGCCGCAACTCGTGGCGACGTTCGAGCGTGCCGTGATCGCGCAGTGCCTGCGCATGTGCGGCGGCTCGGTGACGCGCGCCTCGGAGGTGCTTCAGGTGCCGCGCAAGACGCTGTACGACAAGCTCACGCGCTTCGCCGTCGACCCGTCGGAGTTCCGCGCGGACGTGCCGCCGGGCTTTGCCGCCGCCGCGGCACCGGCCTGCGCGCTGTTGCAATAGGGCAGTGGGCGCTGCGCTCGGCACGCCGTCGTCGCGTGCGCCGACGCGCTTCACTGCAGCGCGACGTCGCGCGTGATGCCCTGCTCCTCGAGGGCTTCGCGCAGCGCGCCTAGCGCTTCGACCTGCACCTGGCGGATGCGCTCGCGCGTCACGCCGCGGTCGTCGCTCAACTGCTGCAGCGTGCATTCGTCGCGGCCGTCGAGCCCGAAGCGCGCGACGATGATGTCGCGCTGTCGCGACGGCAGCTGCTCGACGAGGTCGCGCAGCAGCGACGCCAGGCGCGGCAGGTCACGCTGCTCGGCCACTTCGTCGAAGACGTCGCGGTGGTGCAGCCCGGCATCGTCGATCTGGCCCTCGACATCGTCGTCGTGCAGCGGCACGGCGCTGACGAGCCGTTCGTCGTGGGCCGGTGGGGCGGGCGCCTCGTCGCCGTGGCTGTCGCACCACCACTGCCAGGCCTGGCGTGCGGCGCGCTGCTGCTGGCGCAGCGGCGGACGCACGATCGGCACCTGGGTCGCGATCGCGGTCTGCAGGTAGTAGCGGATCCACCAGCCGGCATAGGTCGAGAAGCGCACGCCGCGATCGGATTCGAACTTCTGCAGCGCGACCAGCATGCCGAGGTTGCCTTCCTCGATCAGGTCCAGCAGGTCGAGCCCGCGGTTCGAGAAGCCGCGCGCCATCGCGATGACGAGGCCCAGGTGATGGCAGATCAGCGCCTCGCGCGCGAGCGCATCGCCGTCGGCGAGCTGGCCCAGCAGCTGGGTTTCGTCCTCGGGCTGCAGTCGTCCGAAGCGCCGCACCTCGCGCAGGTACAGCGTCATCAGGTTCGGCTGCGGTGCGCCAGAGGGCTCGCTGCCGGCGCCGTCGCCAGCGAAGTACGGCGTGTCGTTGAACACGCTCAGGCGCCTCGGGTGCGCCGACCCGCGGCCACCCTCATCGCGTCGCCTTGGCGTTGTGCTGCGCCGCCGCGGAGTCGGCCCCCAGGTCGCGCTCGACCACGCGCGGCGCCGCAAGCGACTGCGCGGGCGCGGCGTTGTGCTGCCAGGTTCCGCAGCCCGCCTGCATCGCCGCCAGCAGAGCGATGAGAACGGCACGCGATGCCGCGCGTGAACGGAAGAGGGGACGGATCATGGTCGCTCCTGGAAGTCATGGCGTGGCGGCGCTGCTGCCGGCGGGCAGGCGCTCGATGGCGATCAGCCGGTTCGCGTGGTCGACCACCAGCCGGTTTTCGTCGCCGATGAGCAGCAGGAGCGCCGACTCGATGCTCATCACGCCGGCATGGGCGGCGATGGCCGGCACCGGGCGGCGCAGCACCGCCGAACTGATCAGCGGGTCGACCGTGCGCATGGTCAGGTGATAGTGCACGGGCTCGAGCAGGAAGCCGATCGCATCGCCGACCGTGCCGCGGCGCGGATCGAAGTCGACCCGCGTGCCGACCTTGAGCCGGTTGGGTGCCGAGGCAGCCGCGGGTGCATCCGGCGAAGCCGTGTCCGCCGGCAGCGCCCATGCCGGGCGCGGCACCGACGCAGCGGCAGCGGCCAGCGCGGCCAGCGTGCCGATGGCGCACCAGCGCACCATTGCGCCGATGTGCGTGGACGTGCGGCGCTCGGCCGTGCGCGAGAAGCTTGCGAAGAACTCGGTCATGGACAGTGCCTCACTTCTTCTTGCAGCACATCGGCCACACGCTCAGTGGGTCGCTCGAGGTGCAGTGACAGGTATTGCCCGGGTCGTCGATCAGGTTGCCGCCGTTGGTCTGCTCCGGACCATCCTCGCCGCCGTCGCGGCCCGGCTCCCACGCGTCGGCCGGCGTGTCCACGGGCGGCCCGTTGGCCGCCAGGTTGTCGGTGGCATGCAGATAGGCGCAGGCGCACGACGACTTCACGTTGGCGATGGTGTACTTCTCGCTGCGCATGTTCTGCTGCGCGATCTGCACGCTGCCCGAATTCCACACCTTGGTGATCACGGCGATGTGGCCCCATTGCGGGCTCGCGCCACAGCTGCCGCGCCCGAACACGAACAGGTCGCCGGGCACCGGCATGCCGCTCCCCGGGAACAGGCGCTTCACGCCGCTGGGCAGCGCGTTGCCGCACATGTCGGCCGCCGCTTCACCGCGGATGCGCTTGTTGTACTTGAACAGGAAGTAGCGTTCGGCCAGCTCGAAGCACTGGTAGCCGAAGCCGCTGTTGGTCATGACGCGGTTGCCGTAGGGATTGCTGGTGTAGGTGTCGCGTCCGGTGGTCGAGAAGATCGGGTTGCCGTAGCAGTGGTTCTTGTTGAAGACGGGGTAGCCGCTCGGGTCGTTGAAGCTCTCGAAGCCGCCGTTGCCGTCGAAATACGCCGACGGCGCATCGCCGCAGGCGAAGGCCGAGGCCCATTGCGGCAGCGCCGCGAACAGCGCCACGGCCAGACACGCCAGCGTCTTCGCAAGCGCGCGGCTGCGTGGTGGATGAGCGTGGTGGAACTCAGTTGACATGGCGCCTCCGATCTGTGCGTGTGCTGCCGACGTCAGCGCGAGAGTCGTGCCAAGGCACCGACTGGAACGGCAATTCGCGCAAGTGCTTGATTCCACGTGCTGCCCAGGCGTGGCGGCCGAACCGCCTGGCTGCTGCACCGTGCGTCTTCACGCAAGCACGCCGCCCCGCGCGTGCGACATCCCGCACGCGTTGCTCAGCGGCTGCCGAACGAACGCGCCGCGCCGCGCGCCATGTCCTGCAGCACGCCGCCGATGCCGGGCACGCCGTTGACCACCACCGTCGCGAAGCGCCCGATGCAGCCGATGACGAAGCAGCCCACGATGATGAACAGCATCAGCGCCAGCAGGTCATAGGGTGTGTGGACGTCGATGGTGGCACCGGTGGAGCCGGGGGCGTCGTCCTGCATCACCTTGATGCTGAGCAGCACGATCGCCAGCGCCACCTTGGCGATGATGTCGTACATGAGCACGCTGCAGAAGAAGCGCAGCCAGCCATCGAAGAGGAACGACAGGCGCCGGTACAGCAGGAACGGGATCGTCAGCCAGCCGATGGCGAACGCGATCTGCGAGCACCAGCTCATCCACACCTCGGCGATGGTGGCGACGGCGCCGATGGCCAGGATGGCGATGTCCCCCAGGCCCACGGTCAGGATGGCCAGCAGGTTGGGGCCGAGGCAATGGAAGAAGCCGCCGTCGCACACCGGGTGCAGGCTGAGCGCGAGCAGCGTGCCGAAGATCGATTCGGCCAGCGTCGCGCTGCCGTCCGCGTGGCTGATGCCCGTGCCCAGCGCATCGCCGATGAAGCGGCCGCCCGACACCACCGCCGGTATCAGCGTTCGATACGCGGTGAGCAGCACGTACACGAGCGAGATGGTGAACATCAGCTCGAGGAGCTCGAGCAGGTCGAAGCCGCGCATCGCGAAGCCGGAGAACTTCCACACGAACAGGAACAGCGCCAGCGCACTGAAGAGCACGTTCACGACCAGGTTCACCTCGTGCGTCGCGAGGGCGCGCAGCACGCTCGCCTCCAGCGTGTCGCTGGTCGCCTGCATCGAGACGAAGATCTGGTGCAGCCAGGGCAGTTGGGCCGCGCGCGCCGGAGCGCTCCACAACGCGAAGGCGAGGGCGCAGGCCGGCGCGATGCAGCGGCGCGCCCCGGCCGGCCCGGTCACGGGCCGCCCCCGGCGGCGGCCAGGCGATCGGCCTCGTCGCGCGCGCGGCGGTCGGCGTCGTTTTGCGCGCCCATGCGGTCGGCGCGGCGGCCCTGCGAGCCCGCGTCGCCGTTGCCGCGGCGCTTGACGAAGTCGTAGCCGCGCCGGAAACCGTGGTTGCGCATCAGCGTCTTCACCGCCGCATCGCGGTAGGCGCGCGCCACGCCGCTGCCCATGGCGCCCAGCCGCTCGCCGAAGCTCAGGCCCGGCGCGTGCGCACGGCCGCTCGTGCCCGCCGTCGCCGGTCGCGGCGAGTTGCCGGGGCGCGAGTTGTTCGATCGCGTGTGGCCCGAACCGCCGTCGCGGCGCTGTGCTTCACGCGAGCGCCCGCTGTTCGCCTTGGATTGCTTCTTCGCCCGCACGCCTTGCACCGCGCCGGTGACCGCGATGATCACAGGCGATGCGACGATGCGCACGGCCGATTGCGCGATCTTGCCGAAGCTCACCTCGGCCACCGCGCCGCTGATGACCGAGTTCGCGAAGCGGCCCGTCGCGCCGAGCGTGAACACGCCCACGATGCACACCAGGAACAGGCCGGCCACGTCGGCGAAGTCGTTGATCGGCGCCTGCGTGGGCGCGGTGAACGAGCCCGACATGAGCCCGCTCACGCTGCCGCCGAGGGACGTGAGGATGGCCACTGCGACCAACCCGAGGTTCACGTGCGCGATCACGACATAGATCACCGTCCCGAAGAAGAAGCGCAGCACGCCGTCGAACAGGAAGGCGAGGCGCTTGTACAGCGTGAACGGCAGCATGACGGGACCGATGGCCAGCGCAATGGCATACAGCCAGAAGCCCCAGATGTCGACCACCATGATCATGATGCACAGCAGCGCCAGCACCACCGAGAGCACCAGCGCGACGATGAGCGAGACGACGGCGTCCTTGATGCAGGCCAGCGGGTGAAGGAGGCTGCTCGAGCAGTTGGCCACCACCGAGTCGCCGATGCCCGACAACATCTGGACCAGCTTGGTGGGCAGCGCGGCCGGATCGGCGGTGGAGAACGGCACGCCGGCGATGCCGGCGAGGAGCGCCTGCCCCACGTACTGCGTGGCGTCGAAGATGGCCGACACGATGCTCGGGTAGCCCGCCAGGATGGCACCGGTCATCAGGATGAGGATCATGGTGTGCACCATGTCCGCGAGCTGGAAGCCGCGCAGCGCCCAGCCCGTGCACTTCAGGATGAACAGCGACAGCGCGAGCACGGCGAACAGCCGCATCGCCACCGTCTGCAGCTCCCTGCCCTGCACCACCGTGGTCACCCGCTGGACGATGGTGTCCTCGTAGCGGCCGATCTGGTTGAACGCGTCGCGCACACCTGCATGTGCCGGCGCGGCCAGCACCATCCCCAGCAGGATGGCTGCGCCGAGCAGGGTCCAGGCGCGCCGGGACGGAAGCCGCCAGCCCATGCCGGCCCTACAGCGCCAGCGCCACGGCGGCGCCCGCGACGGTGGCGGCGGTGCTGGCCATCTTCTGCACCATTTCACCGATGCCGCCGCCGCCCGCGGAGCTGACGATGGCCGAGGCGAAGCGGCCGGTGGAATACAGCGTGGCGATGCCCACCGCCATGAACACCAGCAGGCCGATGACATCGAAGAAGCCGTGCACCTGCACCGTCTGGTCGGCGACGTCGCCGACGCCGAACATCACCTCCAGGCCGAGCAGCACGAGCGCGAGATTGATCTTGGCGACGATGACGTACACGATCATGCCGAAGATGAACTTCAGCCAGCCGTCGAACAGGAAGGACAGGCGCTCGAACAGCAGGAACGGGATCGTCAGCCAGCCGACGGCATAGGCGATCTGGAAACCCCACATCGTCCACAGCTCGACCAGCGTGGCGATGATGCCCAGCGCCAGCACCATCACGTAGGCCACCAGCACGCCGGGCAGCGCCAGAAAGCCCGAGCCCAGGCAATCGGTGACGCCGCATGCGGCGCTGAAGTCGAAGTGCAGCAGCATGCGAAACGTCGCCTCGGCCAGGCTCACCGAGCCGTCGCGGTTCGCGATGCCGCGGCCCAGCACCTCCGACACGTAGCGGCCGCCATCGAGGATGGGCGGGAAGATGGCCTTGTAGCTGGTGAGCAGGATGTAGACGAAGAAGATCGTCATCATCAGCGTGAGCAGGTCCAGCATGTCGAAGCCACGCAGCGCGAAGCCGGCGAACTTCCACACGAACAGGCCGATGGCCAGGGCGCTGAACAGCACGTTGACCACCGTCTCCACCTGTCGGGTGCCCAGCGCGGTGCCCACGCTGCTGGTGATCTGGTCGTTGATGCGGTCGAACACGAGGAACATCTCGTGCAGTGCAGGCATCGAGGCCGCGTGCGCGGGTACTGCCCATCCCACGAGCAACAGACCGGGGAACAGCCACGCGAGCAGGCTTCGCAGCCTGGGTGGGACGGGCAGCACAGGAGGCATTCGCTTGCACTGCTCCACGGTCGCTCCACCGGCGCCCCGACGCGACTTGGCGTGTCGGGACACCGCCTCATGCAGCGCCGCGCATGCTCGCCTCACTGCATGTTCACTGTCGCGGGCCATGTCGCTACTTCACCGCCACGCGATCGATGGCACCGGCCAGGCGCGCCGCTTCGGCGCTCGCCTGCATCAGCTCACCTTGCGCCAGCCGGCCCTGTCGCAGCAGGGCGGCCTTGATCAGCGCCTCACGCGCCAGGGCGTCCAGCGCGGCGAGGTTGAGCTCCTGCTGGGCGATGAGCAGCGCCTTGGTCGCGGCGTCGCCGTCGCCATCGTGCAACGCATCGACGCGGCGCTCGAGTTCGCCGGCCAAGGCGGCGCGGCCGAGCTCTTGCGGCGTGCCGTCGACCGGCGCGGCGCCGGCCACCAGTTCTCGCGCGCCCAGGTCGAGCAGCTGCTGGTGCTGCCCGACCTGCAAGGCCGACAGCTCGGCGCGAAGCTGGCCCAGCGTGGCGGCGGCGGCCGCGGGGTCTTGCATGTCGAGGCTGCCGTTGCGCTGCACCAGCGACTCCAGCGCGCTCACGCGCCGCGACATCGCCTCGGCCTGGCGCTGCATGCGCTGCAGGTCCTGGCAGCCCTGCTCGCCACGGGCTTGCAGGCGTGTCACCGCATCGTGCATGGCCTGGTTCAAGGCGGCGGCGTTGGGCTGCGCGGCGTTGGCCAGCTCGGCCTTGCGCTGCAGCAGCCGCGCCGGCCCGGGGCTGCTCAGCGTGAGCAGCGGCCACAGCTCGCCGGCGGTGTCCCCGTGTCCGGGGTGTGAGGCCGCGGCCAGTTCCGCCAGATGAGCCAGATCGATGCTTGGCGAGGAGGTGCCGCTACTGTTGAGCGCGCCGGCGCCCGCGCCGTTCAGGCTGGACCACAGCAGCCGGCTCGCCACGTCGTCTTGCGGTCCCTGTCGCAGCTTGGCGGCCGACTGGCGGAACGCCAACGTGAATTTCTGTGGTGCTGCCGCCGCGACAGGCGCTCGCACGGCTTGCGCGGTGGCCAGGTACTGCTCCAGCAGGTCGAACACTTCCTGCCACCGGCGAGGGTCGGCGTCGAAAGCCTCCTTGGGAAGCTGCTCGATTTCCGCGACGAGCGACTCGATGTCTTGCGGCCCGGGGTCTGCGGCGAAGGCGGGTGGGAAGGTGGTCGCAAGCAGCAGCACGAGGGCGGCTGCGGTCGGCAGGCTCATTTCAAGATCCCTTCCTCCCGAAACCGCTGCAGGGTCAGGCGCATGCCCTTCTCGTACCCATGCTCCTCGATCAGCCGGCTGCGGATCGCCGCCTCGCGCGGATGCGAGGTGTTCATCACGTACTGCTCCGGCTCCACCGCCAGGTTCACCACCTTGGCGATGCCCAGCTCCTGCTGCACCACAAAGGCCTGGCGCTTGGGAATCAAGGAGCGGATGGCCTCGCACTCGCCGGCCTGCAGGAACGGGAAGGTCTCGCAGTACAAGGCGTCGTCCATCTTCGGGTCCGACATGAAGACGAAGGTGCTGGCCGCGCTGCGCACCGCGGCCCAGCTCTCGCTGCGCAGCAGCTCCTCGGGCGACTGCGTCCACAGCTGCACGCCGGCGCCCCACTTGCCCCAGGTGCGCACCTTGGCCACCAGATAATCCGCGAAGGCCTTCAGCCGCAGCGCGTGGTGGCATTCGTCGACGTGCAGCTCCTTCGGGATGCCGCGGCGCTGCGGGTCTTCGAAGGCGCGCGTGATGCGGTAGAACAGCTCGAGCAGCAGCGGGCGCATCGCGTTCTCGTCGTCGCGCACGGCCTGCAGGTTGTAGACGGCCACGCGCTTGTCCAGGCCGCCCGCCGCGTCGGTCTCGGCGGCGAACAGCGGCGCATAGCGGCCGCTCATCTGCGGATCGTTTCCGCGGGTCCAGCGCGTGAACTTCTGCGCCAGCTGCATCGGCATGTGCGCCACCAGCGAATCGAGCGTGCGCATCTCGGGCGGCAGCAACAGCGTCTTGCGGATCGCGCCGTCGAGGTACTCCTGCTCGTTGTGCGCCAGCTGCTGCAGCAGCGGGTCGTCGTTGGCGCGCATCATCTCCACCAGCAGCTCGGTCATGTGGACCACGAAGCCGATGTCGCCCTCGCCCTGGTAGTTGACGAACGGGTTGAGCCCGTTGCTGCCGTCGGCCGTGACGCGGAACACGCCGCCCTCGGCGCCGAAGGCCTGTGCAAGCGTCTCGGTGCCGGGATCGATGTCGATGGCGCGGATCACGCCGCCGTACTTCAGGAAATGCGTGGCCAGCGTGTTCTTGAAGAAGGTCTTGCCGCTGCGGATGGGGCCGATGCCGATCAGCATCGCGCGGCCGCCGATGAAGTTGCTGAAGAAGAAGGGCCGCCCGTCGCTGCTTTCGAGGATGTACTGCGCCTCTTCGTTGCCCAGGTCCTCCACCACCGGCTGGCCCAGCGCGCTCTGGTAGAGCAGCGCAGCGGCGGCGCTTTGCGTGCCGTTCATCACCATGTCGCGCATGCTCTTGTGCTGGCCGCCGGGCTGCAGCGTCTGGTAGGCGTAGGGCAGGTCCACGCCTTCCCACACCAGCGACAGGCCGGCGTTGGAGCAGGCGCGGTCGAGCGACAGCACCGTGTCGCGCAGCCGCTTGGGATCGGCATGGAACGCGGCCACGAAGCAGTGTCCGTTGCCCCAGATCTCGTCCAGCGCCTCGGCCTCGCCCAGTTCGGCGATCTTGTCGGCGATGGCGGGCTTCATGGTGAGCTGCTTCTCGTACAGCGAGCGCTCTCGGCCCTGCAGGACGTCCCACGGGTTGATCGCGCTGCGCTCGAGTTCGGTCTGCTTGGCGCGAAACAGCATCGAGCGCTTGAACTCGGTGAACGGCATGAAGCGGTGCATCAGCAGGTAGTTGCCGCGCAGGCGCACGGGCGAGTCCTCGCCATTGCCCCACAGGCCCTCGCGCACGGGGCTGCCCAGGCGGCTGATGGCGCCGATCTTCACGTACTGGTGCTCGGCGTCGTCGACCTTGAGCACGTCCATGCTGGCCACGCGCAGGTGGCGCACTTCACCGCTGGTGAGGAACTGGTCCCAGTTGCTGGCGGGCGGCGTCTCCAGCAGCGCGGTGTCGAGCCGGCGCGGCTGCAAGGTGGCCAGGAAGCGCATGTGCGCCCACAGCTCGTCGATGGCGAGCTGATCCACGCCCATCATGCCGGACCACTTCGCGATCAGCACCGACATCGCATCGCGCAGCGCCCACGATTGCCGCTCGAGCTGCTCGGCGATGAACAGCAGCGTGCCCTGCTTGGACAGCGTCTGGCGCACGGCCTGGCGGCTGGCGGCGTTCACCGGCGACATCACCAGGTGCTTGACGAGGCCGGCGATGTCGAGGCGGCTGGTGTTCTCGGGCGGCTGGATCTCGAAGTAGTGGACCAGGCGCGAGTTGCACAGCTCGCGCCCGTTGAGGAACTGCGCGCGACGCTGCGACATCAGGTTGCTGATCGGATGCTCGCGCTGCGCCAGCGACACCCGCGCGCCTTCGAAGTGCGCGTAGTACTGCGTGACCGATACGTTCTTCGGCAGCTTGCCGTAGATCACCCGCGCGATGTGCATCAGGCCCTGGTGATCGATGGGCGCCATGCCGTCGGGGTCGCGCCCCGACAGCTCGATGCCGCCGATCAGCGAGCCGGTCTTGGTCAGCACGAAGCCGTTGTACACGCCGTAGCAGGTGTGCAGGTCCAGCACCGAGCCGATCTTCTCCCTGGCGCCCATGTGGCTGTCTCCTCGAGGTGCGGTGTGGTGGGGCGAATCAGCCGCCCAGGTTCACGCCGCCGCCGGCACCCAGCTGGCCCATCCAGGTGGCCGCGTTCAGGATGGCGATGCCGGCCACGACCACGCGCAGCACCGGGCCGAAGATGCCGTCCTTCGGGGCGAACACCCAGGTGCAGAAGGCCGCGATGATCGAGATGATGACCACGCCCTTGCCGAAGGGGCCGGCCATGAACTCGGCGAATTTCTGCAGGAAGGCGGTGACCGAGTCGAAGTTCGCCGCGGCGCGGGCCGAGGCGCTGAGCAGGCTCAGGCTCGCCGCGGCCGACGCCGCGCGAAGGGTGGACTTGAACTGGGGTTTCATGGAGGCTCCTTGTGCTCACTCTTTGAAAGGAAGGACGGTGACTTGCCTGGGCTGACGCGGGCACACCGACCACCGCACCGGCCGCCCGATCGAGCGCTGCCATGCGATGAGCGCGCGCGGGTCGTCGTTGTAGATGGTGAAAAGCACGCCGAAGATGAGCGCGCCCATCGCGAGCGCGAAGAACACCGGCAGCTGCGTGAGCATCGCGATGGTGAACACGCCCGCGCCGGTGAACTGCTTGCTGGGGATGCCCCAGATGGTGTTCTCCCGCGCGAAGATCTTCACTTCCTGCAGGCTTTGCTGCGCGTCGTGTGCCATGCCCTGCTCCGGGTGCGTTTTGCGACATGGCGGTGTTCGCGAAAGACATGCCAGCGTCGCGCGCGTGGCGGCGCAGCGATGGCACGCGCTGCAACTGCTTGATTTGCCTGGGAAGGCGCGCGGCGCCCGGGCAAGGGGCGCCGCGCGACTCGTGCAGCTTCCCGCACGGCGCCGCCGGTCATGTCCGGCGCGCCGCACGGTGCGCCGTCAGCCCTGGGCGCGCGACCGGCCGGATTGCGCGTGCGCACGAGGCCGACAAGCGCGGCGGGTGCGCCCTTCATCGGCGACTCTCTCGTAGATCGCCGGCGGCCTCACGCCATAAAATAGAAGGCTTTGCGCATGGGCCCCCTCGAGCTGCGCGCTTTCACGAGCCACATTCCGATGTTGACTTCTTCCAATCCGTTCGCCGCTCTTCTCGATCCCGCCGGGGTCCTCAGCGCCTGCGCGAAGTCCGGCGCTCTCGACGCCCTGCCGGTCAGCGCCAAGCGCAGCGCGGATCGCACCAGTGCCAAGGTTGCGGATGATCTGGCCGCGCACGACGCGGCCGTGGATGACATCTATCGCAAGCTCATTGCCAAGGCTTCCAATACTTCGCCTGTGAAGAAGGCCGCGCGCGTCAAGGCCTGACCGCAATCGCGCTGTTGATCCGCATCGAGCCCCACAGCGCGGGCTGCATGCCTTCGCAATGTTGCTCGAAGTCTCGTAGGCACCGACGGGCAACGGGCTGCCGTCGCTGTAGCCGAAGTTCAAGTAGTTGCTGGACGTGATGCCGAGATCCTGGCCCCACCGCATGACGCCCGAGGTGAAGCCGCTCCACGCGGCCAGGCCGGTCTCCTCCGGCTGCGCGTCGCGTTGAAGTCGGTGTCGAAGTGCGCGCTCATCGCACCGTTGATGTTGACCGCACGCAGCCTGGCTGCTCGCGCGATAGGCGAGCTGCCGATCAGCCACCGCCGGCCCCCAGAGGGTTAACACCGAAGTAATGGAATTAATGAGTCATTAACATCATGACGGTCTTGGCGGCGCATCCGCGCCTGCCGCCCCTGGAAAACAAGACCGTCGGGTGTCGAACATTTCAACTTCATTGACGGCAGGTCGGCCGCCGTGGCTCACTCGCCGCAGCCTGATCGCCTGCGGGTTGCTGGCCGCGCCGCCCTTGCGCGCGGCCGCCGCGCGGGAGCTGACGGTGGCGGCCTTTCCGCTGGTCGACGAGATCGTCAAGGCGGCGGAGCCGATGTGGCGCGCCATGCATCCGGACGTCGCGCTGAAGGTGGTGAGCCGGCAGTACATGGACCATCACACGGCCATGACCACCGCGCTGTCGACGGCGGTGCGCCTGCCCGACGTGATGGCATTGGAGGTGAGCTTCGTCGGCCGCTTCGCGCAGGGCGGCGGGCTCGAGAACCTGGCCCAGGCGCCCTACGACATCGGCCGCTACCGCTCGCGCTGGGTCGCGTCGGCCTACGACCAGGCCACCAACGCCGCCGGTGCGGTGGTGGCCGCGCCGGCCGACATCGGCCCCGGCACCATGCTCTACCGCGCGGACCTGCTGGAGCGCGCCCGCGTCGGCGCCGACGCGCTCGCGCGCTCGTGGGAGGGCTACATCGAGGCGGGCGAGCGCATCAAGGCCGCCACCGGCGCCTACCTGGTGGCCCATGTCCAGGAGATCAAGGACATCGTGATTCGCACCGGCCTGAAGCCGGGCGACGGCCTGTACTTCGATGCCGGCGGCCGGGTATCGGTCGACGCGCCGCGCTTCGTGCGCGCCTTCGAGCTGGCGCGCCAGGTGCGCCGCTCCAGGCTCGACGCCCGCGTGAGCGCCTGGTCCAACGAATGGGCCGAGGGCTTTCGGCGCGGCATCCTGGCCACCGAGCTCTCGGGCGCCTGGCTGGTGGGGCAGCTGCACAACTGGATCGCGCCCGAAACGCAGGGCCTGTGGCGCGCCTCGCAGTTTCCGGAGAACGCGTTCGCCGGCTACGGCGGCAGCTTCTACGCCATCCCTCACTACGCGTCGGCGGCCAACAAGGCGCTCGCCTGGGACTTCATCCGGCTCATGACGCTGCAGCGCGAGTTGCAGCTCGCCGCCTTCAAGAAGTTCGACGCCTTTCCATCGCTGGTGGAGACGCACGACGACCCGTTCTTCAGCGAGCCGCTGCCCTTCCTGGGCGGACAGAAGGCGCGCCTCTTGTGGAAGGACGCCGCGGCCCACATGACCGCCGCGCGGGTGCACAAGCAGAACGGGTTCGCCGACGAGGTGATCGCCACCGAACTGGACAACGTGCTCGACCGCGGCAAGGACATCGCCTCGGCCCTGGGCGACGCCAAGCTCATCATCGAACGCCGCGCGCAGCGCTGAAGACCCATGCGACTCGCCCTCCCTTCGTTGCCGGCGCGCTGGGCGCCCTATGCGCTGATCGCGCCCTTCTTCATCCTGTTCGCGGTGTTCGGCCTGTTTCCGCTGGCCTTCTCGCTGTGGCTGGCGCTGCAGTCCTGGGAGCCGACCAGCGGCCTGGCGGCCATGCGCTTCGTGGGCCTGGACAACTTCGTCTTCGCGCTGGGCGACCCGTGGTTCTGGAAATCCCTGCGCAACACGCTATGGCTGGCGCTCGCGTCGGGCGTGCCGCAGCACCTGGTCGCGATTCCGCTGGCGGTCTTCATCGACCGGGTGATCCATCGCGGGCGCAACGCGGTGGTCGGCGTGTACTTCGTGCCCTACATCACGTCGACGGTGGCGATCTCGATCCTCTTCGCATCGTTCTTCTCGACCGACTACGGGCTGGTCAACCTGGTGCTGCACAGCCTGTTCGGCGCCGCGGGCGTCGACTGGCTGAACCAGCCGGCCTTCGTCAAGCCGGCGATCGCGCTGATCGTCTTCTGGCGCTACGTCGGCTTCAACATCGTGCTCTACCTGGCGGCCCTGCAGGCCATGCCGCGCGACCTGTACAAGGCGGCCGCGCTCGACGGCGCCAGCCCCTGGCAGCAGTTCTGGCACATCACGCTGCCGGGGTTGCGGCCGATGATCTTCTTCGCGGTCACGCTCAGCGTGGTCGGCGGCATGCAGCTGTTCGAGGAGCCGTTCATCCTCACCGGCGGACGGGGCGGACCGGATCAATCCGGGATGACAGCCGCCGTCTACATGTACCGCATGGCCTTCGACTTCAACGACTTCGGCGGCGCGAGCGCCATGTCGTGGCTGCTGTTCATCCTGGTCGCCGCGTTGACCTGGCTCACCAACCGGGCCTTCCGCCCGCGGGAGGACGCATGAGCCGAGGCGCTGCCATGAACGCCCGCCGCCGGATGTCGACCTGGGCCGCGCTGGCGCTGGTGGCGGCGGGCGCCGCCATCATGCTCGCGCCGTTCTACTTCATGTTCGTGTTCGCGACCCACTCGCGCACCGAGATCTTCCACATGCCGCCGCCGATGTTCTTCGGCGATGCCTTCCTCGACAACCTGAAGATCCTCACGAGCCGACTCTCCTTCTGGCGCAATTTCGGCTGGAGCCTGTACGTGGCGCTGGCTTCGACCGCGCTCACGCTGCTGTTCTGCTCGATGGGCGGCTATGCGTTCGCGCGCCTGCACTTTCGCCACAAGAACCTGCTGTTCGGGCTGGTGATGGCGACGCTGCTGCTGCCCTCGTTCATGAACATGATCCCCACCTTCATGATCATGGATGCGCTCGGCTGGATCGACGAGCATCGAGCGCTGTACATCCCGGGCGCGGCCAGCGCCTTCGGCATCTTCCTGCTGCGCCAGTACGCGAGCGCGGCGGTGCCGCACGAGCTGATCCAGGCCGCGCGCCTGGACGGCTGCGGCGAGTTGCGCATCTATTGGCACGTCGCGCTGCCGCTGATGCGCCCCGCCCTGGGCACGCTGGCGCTGATCACCTTCATCGGCTCGTGGAACAACTTCATCGGCCCGCTGGTCGTGCTGCGCACGTCCGAGAACTACACCTTGCCGCTGGCGCTGCGCAGCCTGCAAGCCCCGGTCAACACCGAATGGGGTGCCCTGATGGCCGGCGCGGCGATCGCGACGCTGCCGCTGATCGTCCTGTTCGTGCTCTCTTCCCGCCAACTGATCGCCGGCTTGACGACCGGCGCCGTGAAATGAACCCGACGGCCCGCGGCCTGCCCATCGATCCCACCCAGGCGTTGCCGCCTGATTTCACCTGGGGCGTCGCCACCAGCGCCTTCCAGATCGAGGGTGCCGCCCGCGAGGACGGCAAGGGCGAGTCGATCTGGGACACGTTCTGCCGGCGGCCGGGTGCCATCGCCGACGCGAGCAACGGCGAGCTCGCCTGCGATCACTACCACCGGCTCGAATCCGATCTGGACCTGATCGCATCACTGGGCGTGGACGCCTACCGCTTCTCGATCGCGTGGCCGCGCGTGCAGCCGGCCGGCCACGGCGCGTGGAACGAGCGCGGCCTGGCCTTCTACGACAGGCTGGTCGACGGCCTGCTCGCGCGCAACATCAGGCCCTACCTCACGCTGTACCACTGGGACCTGCCGCAGGCGCTGCAGGACCGCGGCGGCTGGGCCTCGCGCGACACCGTGCACCGCTTCGTCGACTACGCGCTCGGCGTGCAGCGGCGCCTGGGCGATCGCGTGGCCAGCATCGCGACGCACAACGAGCCCTGGGTGGTGGCGGTGCTCGGCCATGAGCAGGGCATCTTCGCCCCCGGCATCAAGAGCCGCGCGACCGCGATGCAGGTGTCGCACCACCTGCTGCTGAGCCACGGCCTCGCGCTGGCGGCGCTGCGTGCGGAGGGCTGCCGCGCGCCGCTCGGGATCGTGCTGAACATGTCGCCGAGCGATCCGCTCACGGCCTCGGACGCCGACGCGGCGAAGGCGCGCATGGACGACGCGCGAGGCCTGCGCTGGTACCTGGACCCGCTGTTCCGCGGCCGCTACCCGGACGAGGTGCTGGAGGAACTGGGCAGCGAGGCGCCCGACATCCTGGCCGGCGACCTCGCCGCGATCGCCGCGCCGATGGACTTCCTCGGCGTCAACTACTACACGCGCAACGTCTCGTCTGCCGAAGGACCGTTCGACGCGCGCGCACACGGCCTGCCCGTCACCGAGATGGGCTGGGAGATCACGCCGAAGAGCCTCACGCAACTGCTCGTGCGCCTGAAGCGCGACTACCCGGTGCCGCCGCTCGTGATCACCGAGAACGGCGGCGCCTTCCCCGATCCGCTGGTCGACGGACGCGTGGACGACGCCGACCGCACTGACTACCTGCGCACGCACATCGCCGCGGTGGCGGACGCCGCGCGCCAGGGCGTGCCGATGGCCGGCTACTTCGTGTGGAGCCTGATGGACAACTTCGAGTGGGCGAGCGGCTACGCCAAGCGCTTCGGCATCGTGCACGTGGACTACGCGACGCTCGCGCGCACGCCCAAGGCGAGCGCCAGGTGGTACCGCGACGCGCTCGCCGCCTGGCGCGCCCTACGCCGCGGCTGACCACGCTGCGCTGCCTTTGCCCCGACCCCCTCCGCAAGGACACATTCATGCGCCATGCCTTCCCCACCCTGCTCGCCGCCGCAGCCCTGGCCGCGTGCAGCCATCCGGCCGGCGTCGCGCCGGTCGCCGGCGCCGGCGCGCGCGCGCCGCTGCAGCGCCCGGCGGACTACCGCCTGGTCTGGTCCGACGAGTTCGACGTCGACGGCCTGCCCGACGCGCGCCGCTGGAGCTTCGACACCGGCCGCAACCGCGAGGGCTGGTACAACCACGAGCTGCAGTACTACGCGGGCCCTCGCGCCGAGAACGCGCTCGTCAAGAACGGCGTGCTGCGCATCACCGCGCGGCGCGAGTCGCTGTCTCGCGAGCCCGACTGGGGCGGCCAGCACTACACGTCGGCGCGCCTCATCACCAAGGGCAAGGGCGATTGGACTTACGGCTTCTACGACATCCGCGCCAGGATGCCCTGCGGCAAGGGCACGTGGCCGGCGATCTGGGTCGTGGGCAGCGGCGGCCGATGGCCCGCGGACGGCGAGCTCGACATCATGGAGCACGTCGGCAGCCGGCCCGAGCGCGTGTCCAGTGCGGTGCACGTGACCGCGGGCAGCGGCGGCTACGGCACGGTCGGCGCGGTCCACCTGCCCGACGCCTGCACCGCCTTCCACGACTACCAGATGCACTGGACGCCGGAGTACGTCGAGTTCGCCGTCGACGGCTGGCCGCAGCTGCGCTACCTGAACCGCCACACCGGCACCGACCAGTGGCCCTTCGACAAGCCGCAGTTCATGATCCTCAACGTCGCCATCGGCGGCGACCTGGGCGGGCCGGTCGACGACGCGGCCCTGCCGGTGACGATGGAAGTCGACTACGTGCGCATCTGGCAAGCGCCACGCTGAACGACGCGCGGGGCCGCGGCCCCGCGCCGCTCAGCGTTCGGGCCAGGTGAAGGTGGCCAGGCTGCCGGCGGGGATGCTGAAGCGAAAGCGCCGGCCGCCCTCGTTCACGCTGAATTGGCGCGCCTGCGTCGCAGCGTTGGAGACCACCAGCACGCGCGAGCCGTCGTCCGCGTTTCGGAAGGCGACGTTGTCGAGCTCGCCGACCGCGCCGGTCGATCCGATGCGCTGCGCGCCGGGGCGCACGAACTTGCTCGCGTGGGCCAGTGCGTAGTACTCCAGGTTGCGCGTGACCGCCCCCGTCGCCGAGTCGATGGTCACCACGCCGCGGCAGTTGCTGCAGCCGCCCAGGTGCGGGCCGAACTTCTCGTCGAGCGCGAAGTTCCACATCAGTACGCCGCGCGCCCATTCGCGGCTGGCGCCGATGACGATGTGGCTGGCGTACCAGGGCAGGGCCTGCGGCCACTCGCGGTTCCATTCGCCGCCCGAGCATTCGGTGAACCAGACGTCCTTGTCGGGATGCGCGTCGTGCACCGTGCTCTGCGAGCGCACGTCGCCGGCGTAGCAGTGCCATGCGACGCCGCTGATGTAGCTCGATGCGACCGGGTCCGCCAGTACCGTCAGCGGCGCCTGCGGGTCGTCCCAGTTGTGGTCCCATTCGAGGATCTGGGTGGCCAGGCCCTGCGCCCGCAGCAAGGGGCCGAGATGCCTGCCGATCAGCGCGGCGCGCGCCGGCGGATCGATGCGCATGCCGGGATAGTCGGGCGGTTCGAAGTGCGGCTCGTTCTGCACCGTGAGCGCGAAGATCGGCACGCCCTCGGCCGCATAGGCCTGCACGTAGCGCACGAGATAGCGCGCGAAGGCGTCGTGCATGTCGGGCCTGAGCGAGCCCTGCACCAGGCTGCCGCTCGTCTTCATCCACCCCGGCGCGCTCCAGGGCGAGGCCATGACCTTGAGGGCGGGATTGACGGCCAGCGCCTCGCGGATGACCGGCAGCACGTCGGCCCGATTGGCGTCGATGGAGAAGTTCGCGAGCGTGGGGTCGGACTCGCCGGCCGGGCGGTCGTCGAGCGAGTAGTGCTGGCGCGAGAAGTCGGAGGCGCCGATGGTCAGCCGCGCGACTTCGAGACCGATGCCGCCGGGTCCGCGGCCGAACAGCTCCTCGAGCAGTGCCTTGCGTTGCGCCGCGGGCAAGCGCGCGATGAGCCAGGCCGAGGAATCGGTGAGCGACGCGCCGAAGCCCGCCATCGTCTGGTAGCGGCGCTGCACATCGACCTCGATGTGAAGCGCAGCCGCAGGCGCGGCGTCGAAGGCGATGTCGTCGCCGCGCGCCAGCAGCCGGGTGTGGTCGCCCGAAGTGACCCAGACCGCCGCGGCGCCTGGCGCTGCCACGGCCGGCGGCGCATCAGGCGCGGTCGAGCCGCACGAGGCCAGGAGGGCGGCCGCGGCCAGCAGCGCGAGGCTGCGGGGTCGGCGGTGCGCCGAGGAAATGTCGCGCATGGTGTCTCCCTGTGGCGAAGTCGTTGGATGGTTCAGTCCAGCGCGAGCCGCGTGAGGACCGGGTGGTGGTCCGACGGATAGCGGCCCCGGACCGAATCGGTGAGCACGGCGTAGCGCAGCACGCGGATGCCGGGCCCCACGAAGACGTAGTCGATGCGCCGGTCCATCGGGGCATCGAACACGAAGTCGTTGAAGGTGCCCTGCGGCCCGTACGGCGCCGACTCGCTGGCCAGGCGCGCGTCGCGCAGCTCGGCACTCATGGCCCGCATCTGCGGCGTCTCGGGCGTCGAATTGAAGTCGCCCAGGCAGATCACCAACTCGCCGCGCGAGAGCTCCTTCAGCTTGCGCAGCACGAGGCGGGCGGACTCCAGCTGGGCCGTGCGGCCCTCGTGGTCGAAATGCGCGCTGAGCACGAGCAGGTGCTTGCCGCTGCGGCGCTCGCGCAGGCGCGCCCAGGTGGCCAGGCGCTTGCAGCAGGTCGCGTCCCAGCCGAGCGAGGGCACTTCGGGCGTCGGGCTCAGCCAGAAGTCGCCGTGGCCGAGCAGCTCGAAGCGATCTCGACGGAAGAAGATGGCCGAGTGCTCGCCGCGCTCGGCGCCGTCGTCGCGTCCCACGCCGACGCGCGCGTATTCGGACATCGATTCGAGGTCGCGGATCTGGTCGATCAGGCCCTCCTGTGTGCCGAAGAGGTCCCAGCCGTGGTAGCGGATGAGCGCCTTGACCGCGTCGCGCCGGTGCGGCCAGGCATTGGGGCCGTCCTGCGCCAGATTGAGGCGCAGGTTGTAGGTGGCGACCTCGATGGACGTGGCGGCCGCCGATGCCGAGCCGTCGCGGGCCGGGGCGCCGCCCTGCGCGCACGCGGCAAGGACCAGCGCGGCGCCCACCGCGGCCGCGACGCTGCGCGCGCGCAGCGCGATCGCCCACGAGGCCCGGCTCACGCCGGTGCTCCGTTGCTGGCGCAATGGGCGGCGATGAACTCGGCGTGCGTGGGCATCACGTCGACGCACTTGCGCACGACCGTCTCGACGTCCTCGAGCAGGCTCGCGATCTCGTCGGACGAAGCGAGGTCCACCAGCGGGTGGTAGGCCCGGGGCCGCATGCGCTGGCCGTGCATCACCTGCAGCCAGCTCACCTCGGCGAAGAGCTCGTTGCCTTCGCGGAAGATGCGGCCGTTGCTCGCGAACAGCTCCATCTTGCGGCGCAGCGACTCCGGCGTGTCCATCTGGCGGCAGTAATTCCAGAACGGCGAGTCGTCGCGCTCGGTGGCCTTGTAGTGCAGGACGATGAAGTCGCGGATGCGCTCGTACTCGAACTGGGCCTGGGCGTTGAATTCGTCGATGTCGGCGGCGTCGAAGCCCTGGTGCGGAAACAGCGACACGATGCGCGCGACGGCGGTCTGGATGAGGTGGATGCTGGTGGACTCCAGCGGCTCGAGGAATCCGCTGGACAGGCCCACGGCGACGCAGTTGCGATTCCACATGCGCTTGCGGCGCCCGGCCGTGAACCGGATGGTGCGCGGCGATGCGATGGGCGGGCCGTCGAGATGGTCCAGCAGGATCGCGGTAGCCTCGTCCTCGCTCATGAAGCGGCTCGAGAAGACATGCCCGTTGCCGGTGCGGTGCTGCAGCGGAATGCGCCACTGCCAACCGGCGGAGTGCGCCGTGGAGCGCGTGATCGGCACCAGCGGGCCGGCCGGCGCGCAGGGCACGGCGATCGCGCGGTCGCACGGCAGCCAATGCGACCAGTCCTCGAAGCCGGTCTTGAGCGTCTGCTCGATCAGCAGGGCGCGCATGCCGGAGCAGTCGATGAAGAAGTCCCCGGCGATGCGCTCGCCGCCGGCCATCACGATGGCGTCGATGAAGCCGTCGGGATCGCGCTGCTGCACCTGCACCACCTTGCCCTCGGTGCGCAGCACGCCGCGCCGCTCGGCCTGCACGCGCAGGTAGCGCGCGTACAGCCCGGCGTCGAAATGGAAGGCGTTGGCGATGTCGGCCAGCGGCGAGCCCTGCATGTCGGCGCGCGCACGCATGAAGCGCGCACGCGCGGGCGCGGCGGTGTTGATGGAATAGGCTTCCAGCTCCTTCGCCCGGCCTTCCTGCGCCATGCGCAGCCAATAGTGGTGGAAGGGCACGCCGGCGAATTCCTGGCCGATCTTGCCGAAGCCGTGGATGTAGCGATCGCCCAGGCCACCCCAGTTGACGAACTCGATGCCGAGCTTGAACGTGCCCTGGGTCGCGCGCAGGAATTCGTCCTCGTCGATCTCCAGCGCGTGGTTGAAGTTCTTGATGTTCGGGATCGTCGCTTCGCCGACGCCGATGGTGCCGATCTCGTCGGACTCGATCAGGCGGATGCGGTATTGCCCGTGCAGCAGCTTGGACAGGGCCGCGGCCGTCATCCAGCCCGCGGTGCCTCCACCCACGATGACGATGTCGCGAACCGGTGTGATGGCCATGGCGGATCTCCGAAAAGTGGATGCTCGAGCGCGCGTCACAGGCGCGATTCGTCGGCCTGGTCGAACAGCGAGAGCTTGTTGCGGTCGATCGAGAACGAGACGGTGTCGTCGGACTTCCACTGGCCGGACTCGTGCAGGACGGCCGACAAGCCGAGGCCGCCGCGCTCGATCCACACGACCTGGTGATTGCCCATGGGTTCGACCAGCTGCACCGAGCCGGACCATGGCGCATCGGGCCGCAGCTGCACGTGCTCCGGTCGAAAGCCCAGGATCACCGGCCGGCCCGGCACCGGCTTGGACTTGAAGAGATAGCCGCCCACGTCCACCGACAGCTGCGGCGAGACGAACCTCGGCCTGCCCTCGATCACTTCGAGCACGCCCGACACCAGGTTCATTCCGGGCGCACCGAGGAAGCCCGCGACGAACAGGTTGTCCGGGCGGTCGTAGACCTGGCCGGGGGCGCCGATCTGCTGGACCTTGCCGCCGCGCATCACGACGATGCGCGTGGCGAGCGTCATCGCCTCGACCTGGTCGTGGGTCACGTAGATCATGGTCGAGCCCAGCGTCTTGTGCAGCAGCTTGAGCTCGCGGCGCAGCTCGGTGCGCAGCTTGGCGTCGAGGTTGGACAGAGGCTCGTCGAAGAGGAACACGCCGGCTTCGCGCACCAGCGCCCGGCCGATCGCCACGCGCTGGCGCTGGCCGCCGGACAGCTGTGCCGGCCGGCGAGCGAGCAGCGACTCCAGCTGCAGCATGCGGGCAGCGCGGTCCACGCGCTCCTTGATCTGCGCGCGCGGCAGTCCGCCCACCCGCAGCCCGAAGGACATGTTGCGCTCCACGGTCATCGTCGGATAGAGCGCGTACGACTGGAAGACCATGCCGATGCCGCGCTGGCTGGGCTCGGCGCGGGTCATGTCCTTGCCGCCGATCTCGACGCTGCCGTTGGCGATCTCGATGAGCCCCGCGATGCTGTGCAGCAGGGTCGACTTGCCGCAGCCGGAGGGCCCCAGCAGCACCAGGAACTCGCCTTCCTCGACGTCCAGGTCGAGACCCGCGATGACCTCGTTTGCGCCGAAGCGGATGGACAGGTCCCGGACGTTCACGTTTGCCATCGAAATCAACCCTTCAGTGCGCCGTCGGCGATGCCACGCACGAACCACCGGCCGGATAAGAAATAGACGAACAGGGGCACCAGCGACGTGAGGATCGTGGCGGCCATGTTCACGTTGTAGAGACGCTCACCGGTCGTCGTGTTGATGACGTTGTTGAGCTGCACCGTCATGGGCAGGTTGTCGCGCCCGGCGAACACGAGGCCGAGGATGTAGTCGTTCCACACCCCGGTGACCTGCATGATGGAAGCGACGATGACGATCGGCTTGGACATCGGCAGCATCACCTGCAGGAAGATGCCCCAGAAGCCGCCGCCGTCGATGCGCGCCGCCTTGAACAGCTCGTGCGGAATGGCGGCGTAGTAGTTGCGAAACAGCAGCGTCATCACCGGCATGCTGAACAGGATGTGGATCGTCACGATGCCCGGCAGCGACGCGAAGATGCCCAGCGCGGCGAGGATCTTCACGAGCGGATAGATCATCACCTGCACGGGCACGAAGGCGCCGAGCATGAGCACCGCGAACAGCGTCGCCGCGCCGCGCGGGCGCCAGAAGGCCAGCGCGTACCCGTTGACCGCGCCGATGAGGATCGGCAAGACGGTGCTGGGCACGGCGATGGCCACGGAATTCCAAAAGCCCACGCGCACGCCGTTGCAGTCCACGCCGGTGCACGCGCCGCTCCAGGCGGTGCGCCAGGCCTCGACGTCGAGGTGCAGCGGCAGCGAGAACAGGTTGCCGCCGCGGATCTCGTTCATCGTCTTCAGCGACGTGACGACCATGATGTACAGCGGCGCCAGGAAGAACAGCGCGGCGCCGAGCAGGAAGGCGTAGGTCAGCCAGCGGCTCGGCTTCATGCCCGCTCCTGCCGGCGCGCGTTGACATGGCGCACGTAGGCCCAGGGCGCCACGAGCATGAGCACCGTGAGCAGCAGGACGATCGACCCCGCCGATGCGAGCGCGATGTTCGAGCGCGCGAACAGGTGGTCCATGATGAATTTCGCGGGCACGTCGCTCGCGGTGCCCGGGCCGCCCTGCGTCATCGAGACGACCGAGTCGAACACCTTCACCACCGCGGTGGCCAGCAGCAGGAACACGGTGGCCACGGTGGGCGCCAGCATGGGCAGCACGATCGACAGGTAGACGCGCCAGGCGGGAATGCCGTCCAGGCGCGACGCCTTCCAGATCTCCTCGTCGATGCCGCGCATGCCAGCGAGCATCAGCGCCATCACCAGCCCGGAGGCCTGCCACACGGCGGCGATGACGATGGTGTAGATCACGCGGTCCTGCTCGACGATCCACTCGAAGGTGAAGTCCGTCCAGCCCATCTCGCGCATGGTGTGCTGCAGGCCGTTGCCGGGGTTGAGCACCCATTGCCAGACCAGCCCGGTCGCGACGAAGGACATCGCGTACGGGTACAGGAAGATCGTGCGCAGCAGGCCCTCGGCGCGCACCCTCTGGTCGATGAACACCGCCAGCAGGAAGCCGATGAGCATGCTGCCGGCGATGAAGAGCGTGCCGTACACCGCGAGGTTCTGCAGCGACGCGAGCCAGCGTTCGTTGTCGAACAGGCGCTCGAACTGCGCCAGGCCGACGAAGTCGTACGCGGGAAAGGTGCGCGAGCTGCTGAGAGAGATGCGCAGCGACCAGAGGGTGGTGCACAGGTAGCCCACCAGAACGGCCAGCAGCATCGGCAAGAGCGCCGACCAGACGACGAGCTGGCGACGGACGTGACTGGCCCGGACGGTCATGGTTCGATCGGCGCGCCGGGTCAACTGCCGCTCTTCAGCGCCGCGGCGATGTCGCGCTGCACCTTCTCGACGGGAATGTTGCGATTCCAGAAGGCGGTGAGGATGTCCGCGAGGGCGCCGTTCTGGTCGGGGGTGAGGTAGACCTCGCCGTTGCCGAGCTGGCGCGATTTGTCCCTCATGATGGCCAGGCCCTGCTGCGCGCACAGGTCCATCTTGGACGCGTCGACGTCGGTGCGCACCGGGATCGAGCCCTTCTTCATGCTGAAGGCGACTTGCGTGGCCGGCGCGATGACCACGCTGGCGAGCAGCTTCTGCGCCTTGACGGCCTCGGGGTTCGAGGTCTTCGGGAACACCAGCACGTCGCCCTGGATGACGTAGGGCGAGGCCGGACCGAAGCCGGCGATGCAGCCGTAGTCGCGCCCGGGCACCTGGTCGGCCAGTGCGAACTCTCCCTTGGCCCAGTCGCCCATGAACTGCACGCCGGCCTTGCCGGTGATGACCATGGCGGTGGCGTCGTTCCAGTTGCGCCCCGGCGAGCCCTTGTCCACGTACGACTGCAGGCGCTTGAACGTCACCAGCACGTTCCTGAAGGCTTCCGACTGGATCGCCTTCGGGTCGCGATCGCGCAGGATCTTGAGGTACAGCTCGCGGCCGCCGACGTTGGTCAACACGGCGGTGAAGACGATGTTGTCCTGCCAGGCCTGCCCGCCGTGGGCCAGCGGCACGAGGCCCGCGGCCTTCAGCTTGTCGAGCGCGGCGAAGAGCTCGTCCATCGACTTCGGCTCGCTCGCGATGCCCGCCTTCTTGAACGCGGCCTTCGAGTACCAGATCCACGTGGGCATGTGGATGTTCACCGGCACCGCGTAGTAATGGCCGCGCACCTTGATCACGCCGAGCACCGTCTCGGGCAGGATGCGGTCCCAGCCGTCGCGCAGGGCCACGTCGTCCATCGGGTTGAGCATGCCCTGGTCGACCATGTCCAGGAACTGCTTGGAGGTGTTGAACTGCGCGGCG
>DATFAY010000302.1:0-5749 GCA_035254085.1 Piscinibacter sp. | reverse complement strand
GCGACCGGCCGCTCGATGTACTGGGCCTGGCCGCCTTGCCGATGCGGCGCCACCACCATGCGCCGCGCGACGCGGGCCGCCACCTCGCCGCCGTGGTCGCGCCGCAGCAGGTGCAGGCAGCAGTCGATGCCGGCCGCGGTGCCGGCCGAGGTGAGCACGTCGCCGTCGTCGACGTACAGCACGTCCGGGCGCAGTTCGACCTGCGCAAAGCGCCGCGCGAATTCCTCGGCCAGCGCCCAGTGGGTGGTGGCGGGGCGGCCGTCGAGCAGGCCCGCCTCGGCCAGCACGAAGGCGCCCAGGCACAGCCCGACGATGCGGGCGCCGCGTGCGTGCGCGGCGCGCAGCGCCCGCAGCAGCGCCTCGGGCGGGCGCTCGCCGCCGTGGTGCCACGACGGGACGATCACCGTCTGCGCGCGCGCGAGCGCCGGGAGGCGACAGGGCGCCTCGATCGCGAAGCCGGCGGTCGTGCGCAGCGGGCCGCGCTCGGCCGAGCACACGAGCAGGCGATAGCGCGGCACGCCGCGCCCGGCCATGTCCGGGCCGAACACCATGCAGGGCACCGAGAGGTGGAAAGGGCTGATGCCGTCGAAGGCGACGACGGCGACGGTGTGCGCCGGCTCGCCGGCGTCTTTGCCCGGTGGCTTGTTCACGATGGCCCGATCTTATCGATGATTGTCTTTCGGGCCACTGTCGCGACGGCCGGCAGGCGCGAACAATGCGCAGCAAGGACGGCCCGCCGCCCATCTTCACGAAAGGAGAACCCGATGTCCGCCACCCCCCGCCGCGCCCTCGTCGTGATCGACGTGCAGAACGAATACGTCGACGGCAAGCTGCTGATCGAATACCCGCCGGTGCAGCAGTCGCTGGCCAACATCGGCCGCGCCATGGATGCGGCGCACGCGGCGGGCATTCCCGTCGCCGTGGTGCAAAACAGCGCGCCGTCGCAGTCGCCGCTGTTCGCCAAGGGCTCGCCCGGCTGGCAGCTCCACGAGGTGGTCGCCGCCCGCCCGCACGACCACCTCATCGAGAAGACCTGGCCGAGCGTCTACACCGACACCGACTTCGCCGACTGGCTGGCGCGCCACGAGATCGACACGCTGGCGGTCGTCGGCTACATGACCCACAACTGCGATGCCTCGACGATCTACGAGGCCACGCACCGCGGGCTGAAGGTCGAGTTCCTGTCCGACGCGACCGGCGCCGTGCCCTATGCCAACGACGCCGGCAGGGCCAGCGCCGAGGAGATCCACCGGGTGTTCAGCGTCGTCTTCCACACGCGCTTCGCCGCCGTGGCGAGCACGGCGCAGTGGCTGCGGGCCGTCGAGGCGGGCGAGCCGCTGCAGCGCGACAACATCCCGGCGTCGAATGCGCGCGCCCGCGCGGCGCGCGGCGCGGCCACCTGAGGGGCGGACCAGGCTCGAACTCGGACGCCGCCTGCAGCATCGGGCGACTTGACGTATCGTCTCGCCCCTTGAAGGAGGCACCCCGTCCGATGAAACGTCCGATCGCGAGCATCACCCTGGCTCTTCTGGCCGCCGCCACGAGCGCGCAATCCGTCCCCGCCGTCAGCGACACGCCCTACCCGGGCCTCATCGCGCTGCGCGTGGACGCCACCGACCTCGATCACAAGATCTTTCGCGCGAGCGAAACCGTGCCGGTCAAGCCCGGCCCTCTGACGCTGTACTACCCGCGCTGGCTGCCCGGCACGCACTCGCCGTCGGCCAGCGTGGCCGAGCTGAGCGGCCTGCAGGTGCGCGCCAACGGGCAGCGCATCGACTGGAAGCGCGACACGCTCGACGTGTTCGCCTTTCATGTCGACGTGCCGGCCGGGGTGAGCCAGCTGAGCCTCGCCTTCGAGTTCCTGTCGCCGCTGGACCCGTCCGCGGGCCGGATCACGGCCACGCCGGACATGCTCGGCGTGCAGTGGGACACCGTGGTGCTCTACCCGGCCGGCCATGCGGCCTCGAAGATCAACGTGCAGCCCAGCCTCGTGCTGCCGGCGGGGTGGTCCTTCGGCAGCGCGCTCGAAGTGGAGCAGCGCCAGGGCGACACGGTGCGCTTCAAGCCGGTGACGATGGAGACGCTGGTCGATTCGCCCTTGTTCGCGGGCCGCCACTACAAGCAGATCGACCTCGACCCCGAAGGCCCCAAGGCCGGGCGCGTGCCGGTGCGCCTGAACATCGTGGCCGACCACGCCAACGAGCTGGAAGCCACCGCCGAACAGATCGCGGCGCACCGCGCCCTGGTCGCGCAGGCCGACAAGCTGTTCGGCGCACGCCACTACGGGCACTACGACTTTCTGCTCGCGCTGAGCGAGACCTTCGGCGGCATCGGCCTGGAGCATCACCAGTCGAGCGAGAACGGCGTCAAGGGCAACTACTTCACCGAGTGGGCCAAGACACCCGTCGGGCGCGACCTGCTCGCGCACGAGTACACGCACTCGTGGGACGGCAAGTTCCGCCGCCCGGCCGACCTGCTGACGCCGAACTTCAATGTGCCGATGCAAGACAGCCTGCTGTGGGTCTACGAAGGGCAGACGCAGTTCTGGGGCAAGGTGCTGGCCGCGCGCTCGGGGCTGCTGAGCCTGCCGCAGGCGCGCGACGACTTCGCGGTGGCCGCCGCCTACCTCGACGCGCGCGCCGGGCGCAGCTGGCGCAGCCTGCAAGACACGACCAATGAGCCGATCGTCAACCAGCGCTGGCACCGCGACTGGACGAGCTGGCAGCGCAGCGCCGACTACTACGACGAGTCGCGCTTCATCTGGCTGGAGGCCGACATGCTGATGCGCGAGCTCTCCAAGGGGCAGCGCTCGATGGACGACTTCGCACGCGACTTCTTCGGCGTGTCGCCGGGGCGCGTCGCGCCGCTCGCCTACACCTTCGACGACGTGGTGCGTGCGCTCAACCGGGTGCAGCCCTACGACTGGGCCGGCTTCCTGCGCCAGCGGCTGGACTCGCACGAGCGCGGCGCGCCCTTGCAGGGGCTGGGCAAGAGCGGCTGGCGCCTGGGCTGGAGTCCCAAGCCGAGCGAGTTCTTCGAGGCCATGGAGACGCGCAACAAGGCTGCCGACTTCAGCTACTCCGTGGGCATCATGGTGGGCGAGAAGGGCAACGAGATCGAGGCCGTCGCCTGGGGCAGCCCTGCCTTCGAAGCCGGCGTCGCGCCCTCGGCCACGCTGCTGGCCGTGAACGGCCGCGGCTACAAGGCCCAATGGCTGAAGGACGTCATCACCGAGGCGCAGCGCAGCGGGCAGCCGATCGAGCTGCTGCTCAAGCAGGACGACGTGTACCGCACGGTGAAGGTCGCGTACCGCGGCGGCTTGCGCTACCCGGTGCTCGAGCGCATCGAGGGAACGCCCGATCGGCTGAGCGAACTGCTGGCACCGCGCTGAGCGGCGCCCGCGTTCGGGTCAGCGCCAGGCGCGCGGGTAGCGCTCGGCGGTGAGGCCGTCCATGTCGATCTGCGGTTCGCGCCCGCTGATCAGGTCGGCCATCACGCGGGCGGTGCCCGCTGCCATGGTCCAGCCCAGCGTGCCGTGGCCGGTGGCCAGGAAGAGGTTCGCCAGCCGGGTGCCGCCGACCACCGGCGTGCCGTCGGGCGTCATCGGCCGCAGGCCGCACCAGAACTCGGCCTGCGACAAGTCGCCGCCCTGCGGGAACAGGTCGCCCACCACGTGTTCCAGCGTGCGCCGCCGCGCGTCGTGCAGCGCGAGCGTGTAGCCGGCCAGCTCGGCCGTGCCGCCCGCGCGGATGCGCGTGCCCAGGCGCGTCACCGCGACCTTGTGGGTTTCGTCCATGACGGTCGACTCGGGTGCGCCGCGCGCGTCGGTGATCGGCACGGTGATCGAATAGCCCTTGACCGGGTAGACGGGCAGGCGGATGCCGATCGGCGCCAGCAGCAGGGGCGAGTAGCTGCCCAGCGCGACGAGATAGGCGTCGGCCTCCAGCCGCTGGCCGCCGGCCACCACTCCGGCCAGGCGCGAGCCCTCGCGCAGCAGCCGCTCGATCGCGACGCCGTGGCGGAAGACCACGCCGCGCTGCGCGGCCAGCTCGGCCAGCCGTTGCGTGAACTGGAAGCAGTCGCCGGTCTCGTCGCCGGGCAGGCGCAGGCCGCCGACGAACTTCTCCTTCACCGCCGCCAGCGCGGGCTCGTGGCGGATGCAGCCCTCTCGGTCGAGCACCTCGAAGCCGACCTGGTAGCGGCGCAGGATGGCGATGTCGGCACCGGTCGCATCGAGCTGCGCCTGGGTGCGAAAGAGTTGCAGCGTGCCCTGCATGCGCTCGTCGTAGTGGATGCCGGTGTCGTCGCGCAGCTCGCGCAGGCAGTCGCGGCTGTATTCGGCCAGGCGCACCATGCGCGACTTGTTGATCTCGTAGCGCGCCGCCGTGCAATTGCGCAGCATCGCCAGCCCCCAGCGCAGCATGCCCCAGTCCAGGTGCGGCCGGATCACCAGCGGGCGGTGCTGCATCAGCAGCCACTTGATCGCCTTCAACGGCACGCCGGGACCGGCCCAGGGCGCCGAGTAGCCGGGCGACACCTCGCCGGCATTGGCGTAGCTGGTCTCCAGGCCCGGCGCACTCTGGCGATCGAGCACCGTCACCTCGTGGCCGGCCAACGCCAGCTGGTAGGCGCTGGCCACGCCGATGACACCGCTGCCCAGGACCATCACCCGCATGCGCACCTCCGTCGAATCCGCGGCGCCTCGGTCGGGCCCGGTTGCGCGGCAGTGTAGCCACGCGGCCGCACGCAGCCGCGCGACAGGACGAGAATAGGCCCATGTCGAATACCAGCCCCATGCCGGCGTTGCCGCCCTTCATCGCCCCCGCCCGTTTCGACGAGCCGGACGGCGCTCTGGCGCAGGTGCGCCGCATCTACGACACCAGCGCGGCCCACCTGCGCGATGCCTTGCAGCGCTTCGTCGGCGGCGAGACGCTGACGCAGCATGTGCGCGCGTGCTATCCGTTCGTGCGCGTGCACACCGACACCGTGGCGCGCGCCGACTCGCGGCTGAGCTACGGCTTCGTGGCCGGCCCGGGCACCTACGAGACCACGCTCACGCGACCCGACCTGTTCGGCGACTACTACCTCGACCAGTTCAAACTGCTGCTGAAGAACCACCACGTCTCGCTCGAGGTGGGCACCAGCCACCAGCCGATCCCGATCCACTTCTCGCTGGCCGAGAACGACCACCTCGAAGGCTCGCTCGACGCCGGCCGGCGCCTGCTGATGCGCGACCTGTTCGACCTGCCCGACCTGGGCGCGATGGACGACGGCATCGCCAACGGCACGCACGAGTCGCCGCCCGGCCAGGCGCAGCCGCTGTCGCTGTTCACCGCGCCGCGCGTGGACTACTCGCTGCACCGGCTGCGCCACTACACCGGCACCGCGCCAGAGCACTTCCAGAATTTCGTGCTGTTCACGAACTACCAGTTCTACATCGACGAGTTCGTGCGCCTGGGCCACGAGGCGATGGCCTCGACCGACGGCGAGTACTGCGCCTTCGTCGAGCCGGGCAACGTGGTGACGCGCCGCGCCGGCCTGCCCATGCGGCACGGCGACGACCTCGGCGCGCCGCCGCCGCGGCTGCCGCAGATGCCCGCCTACCACCTGGTGCGCGACGATCGCAGCGGCATCACGATGGTGAACATCGGCGTCGGCCCCGCCAACGCCAAGACCATCACCGACCACATCGCGGTGCTGCGCCCGCATGCCTGGATCATGCTCGGCCACTGCGCGGGCCTGCACACCA
>DATFAY010000301.1:0-2149 GCA_035254085.1 Piscinibacter sp. | reverse complement strand
CCATGAAACTCACGGGCTTCACCGACTACAGCCTGCGGGTGCTCATCTACCTTGCAGCCGAGCCGGGGCGGCGCGCCACGATCGCCGAGATCGCCGCCGCCTTCGGCGTGAAGGAGAACCACCTCACGAAGGTGGTTCATTTTCTTGGCAAGGCCGGCCTGCTCGCCAACGTGCGCGGCAAGGGCGGCGGGCTGGGGCTGGCACTGCCGCCCTCGGAGATCGTGATCGGCCGCGTGGTGCGGCGCACCGAAGGCGCCGACGTGCCGGCCGAGTGCTTCGCCGAGGGCAAGAGCGAGTGCTCGATCGTCGACATCTGCCGCCTGCGCGGCGTGCTGCACGAAGCGGTCGACGCGTTCTACGCGGTGCTCGATCGCCACACGCTCGAAGACCTGGTACACAACCGGCAGTCGATCGCGCAGGTGCTCATGATCGGGCACATCGACCGCCCCGCATCGACCCGGAGAACATGATGGCCGACGAGAACGTTCCCGGCGCGCCGCGCACAGGCGGCGCGCCGTTCCCCTATGAAGGGCCTGAAGTACTGCGCGCGCCGATCACGGCGGCGCTGCGGCGGGTGGTCGATCCCGAGGTGGCGATGACCATCGTCGACGTCGGCCTGGTCTACGGCGTGGTCGCCGGCGACGACAAGGTGCAGGTGCGCATCACCATGACCTCGCCCGCCTGCCCGGTCACCGACGTCATCATCGAGGACGTCGAAACCGAGCTCGACCGGTCGCTTCCGCCCGGCTGCGCGATCGACGTGCAGCTGGTCTGGGAGCCGCCCTGGAGTCCCGAGTTCATGAGCGAGAGCGCCAAGCGCTTCATGAAGTGGTGAGCGTTCCCGCCTCTGCGCGGGCGCGGCGCGCGCGTGGCGGGACGCTGCGGCGCGTGGCCCTGCCGACCCTCGTGGCGCTGGTGGCGACCTCGCTGCTGTGCGGCATGGCCGGCGGCCTGCTGCGCGCCGGCGTGGTGCTGCCGCACGCGGCCACGCTGGTGCAACACGCGGCGATCGCGCACGCGGCGCTGATGATCAGCGGCTTCCTCGGCACCGTCATCTCGATCGAGCGGGCGGTGGCGGTCAAGCTGAAGTGGGCGTTCGGCGCCCCCTTCGCGGCGAGCCTGGGCGGCGTGTGCTGGCTCGCGGGGCTGCCGGACGCAGCCATCGCGCTCGGCATCGTTGCCGCGGCGATCTTCGTGGCCGTCAACGTCGTCGTGGTGCGGCGCCAGCGGGTCGCGCACACCGTCGTGCTCCTGCTGGGCGCCGTCGCCTGGCTGGTGGGCAACGCCGCCTTGGCACGCGGCGCGGGCATCGAGGGCACGCTGCCCTGGTGGTTCGCCTTCCTGGTGATGACGATCGCCGCCGAGCGGCTCGAGATGACACGCTTGATGCGGCATCGCCCGGGCGCGCAGGCGGCGCTGTTCGCCATCCTCGGCCTGATGCTGGCGGGCGCACTGCTCTCGGGCATCGATGTCGCGAGCGGCGGCCTGGTCTATGGCGCGTCGCTCGCGGCCCTGGCGGCGTGGCTGATGCTCTTCGACATCGCGCGGCGCACGGTGCACGCGCACGGCCTGAGCCGCTACATGGCGCTGTGCCTGCTCGGCGGCTACGTCTGGCTCGGCGTGGCCGGCTTCGCGTGGGCCGCCCATGCGCTCGGCCTGCCCGCGCGCGACACCGCCTTGCATGCACTGGGCCTGGGCTTCATCGTGAGCATGGTGATGGGGCATGCGCCCGTGATCCTGCCGGCGGTGGCGCGCGTCAAGCTGTGGTTCAGCGCGCTCTTCTATGCGCCGCTGGCGCTGCTGCACGGCTCGCTGGTGCTGCGGCTGGCCGGCGGAGCATTCGATGTGCACTGGCGCAGCGTGGGCGCCACGCTCAACGCGATCGCCATCCTCGCCTTCGCGGCGACGGTGCTGGCCGCCGCATTCCAGTGGCATGCGAAACAATCGCGGCACTGAACTTCGCGGCCCGCCGCATCGACGATGGATTACCTGACCGTCCGCCTCATCCACCAAAGCGCCGTCACGCTCTCGTTCGCCGGCTTCCTGACCCGCGGCGCGGCCTCGCTCGCCGGCGCTTCGTGGGTCTCCAGCCGCGCGGCCAAGACGCTGCCCCACGTCATCGACACCGTGCTGCTGGCCTCTGCCATCG
>DATFAY010000300.1:0-16100 GCA_035254085.1 Piscinibacter sp. | reverse complement strand
CCGGCCACGAGCACCACCGCCGAGGCCAGCGCCGGCGCGTCGGCGAACACCTTGCGCCACGAGGCCACCAGGTTCGGACGCCGGCGCACCAGGATGATGTAGGCGAGCGCCGCGGCGGCCAGCAGCCAGATCGCGGCGTCGGTCCAGAGGAGAACGAACTTAGGCATGTCGTTGGAGGGCTCAGCCCAGGCGAACCCGCGGGTCGACCCACGAATAGGCGACGTCGATGAGAACGTAGCTTGCGATGTACAGCAGCGAGCCGACGAAGACCATGGTCCGCACGATCGCGAAGTCCTGCTTGCCGATGGCTTCGATGACGTAGGCACCCAACCCCGGAATGCCGAAGAAGCTCTCGAACACCAGGCTGCCGAGGAAGACGTACGGCAGGTAGCCGCCGGCGCTGGTGATGATCGGGATCAATGCGTTGCGAAGGACGTGGCGGAACATCACGATGCGTTCGGACAAGCCCTTGGCCCGCGCGGTGCGCACATAGTCCTTGCTGATTTCCTCGAGGAACATGGCGCGGTACAGGCGCGCCTCGGTGCCCAGACGAGAGAACACCGACAGCGTCACAGGCAGCACCAGGAAACGCACGATGTCGAGCCCGCCCGCATAGCCCGAGATCGGCACCAGCTTGAGCACCCGCGCGAAGAGGTATTGGCCGACGATGATGTAGAACAGCGCCGAGATCGACAGCATCACCACGCACAGGACCACCCCCGCCAGATCGAGCCGCGTGTGGCGGAACATGACCAGCAGCAGCGCGAAGGACACGCTGGAGATCACCTGCAGGATGAAGATGGGCGTGGCGAGCTTGATGCTGACCCACATGCGCTGCACGACCTCGTCGCCGATGTCGCCGGAGCTCTCTGAGTCGGCACGGCCGAAGTGCAGGGTGAACAGCGAGATCGAACGCTCCCAGAAGATCGTGTCGGTCAGCTTCTCGGCGCCCTGCTTCGCCTCGTTGAGGTAGAGCGGCTTGTCGTAGCCGCGCTCCGACTTCCATTTCTCGATCAGCTCGTGCGTGACGCGCTTGCCGCCGATGTTCAGGCGGGCCATGTCGTCGGGGGTGTTGACCGTGAAGAAGAGGAAGAACGTCAGCAGGTTGACACCCGCCAGCACCAGCACGCCGTAGAACAGGCGGCGAACGATGTAATTGAGCATCTCGATGGAGTTCGTGTCAGGCGGCGAGCAGTTCGCCGCGCGCATTCATGCGCTCGCGACGGCGCAGCGCGCCGCGCAGGTACAACCAGGCGGCGATGACCAGTGCGCCGATGGCGGCCAGCGGCCACCACACGGGCTGGTTCCACTGCGCCAGCATCGCCTCGCGCTTCTTCGTGTCCAGGCGCAGATAACGGCCGTGGTCACGAATCAGGATCGCGGGCTTCGAGTTCGACACCCAGCTTTGCACCGCTGCGGACGCATACGGGAAGAAGCCCATGCTCCACGGCGCGTCCTCCTGCAGGATGTGCACCATCTTGTCGATCACCGCCTGCTTCTCGGGCCCATCGTCGAGCGTCTTCAGCTTGGCGAACAGCTTGTCGTACTCGGGGTTCTGGTAGTTGGCGGTGTTCTCGCCGTCGGACACGCTCTTCGCGTTGGGCCCGTAGAACAGGAACAGGAAGTTCTCGGCGTCCGGGTAGTCGGCGTTCCAGCCGGTCCAGAAGACCTGGTGCTTGCCCTTGCGGACCTTGTCCTGGAACTGGTTGTTGTCGGTGGCGCGGACCTCGAGTTGGATGTCCACCTTGGCGAACTGGCGCACCACCCAGTCGATCTCCGGCTTTCGCTCGGGCGTGGGCGGGGCGTAGAAGTCGTAGTTGAGCACCAGCGGAACACCGGTCTTCGCGTCGCGGCCGTTCGGGTAGCCGGCCTCGACCATCAGTTGCTTGGCTTCGTCGATCGAGCGGCGCACCGGCTTGCCGTCGACCATCTTGTAGACGTACGAATTGATGCCCTCGGGCGTGCCTTCGCGCGAGCCGAAGATGCCTTGCGGCAGCGGGCTCATCGCAGTGGTGCCCGCCTTCTTGGGGAAGATCTTGGAGTACTCGTCCCAGTCGATGGCGATCGCGATCGCCTGGCGCAGCTTGCGATTACGCATGCGCTGCTCGGGCGTGCTGCCCCAGCCGAGCACCGGGTCGATCATGTTGAATCCGATGACGTAGCTGTTGACGTCCGAGTACTTCGGGAAGTTGAATCCCTTGCGCTCGTAGTCCCGGCGCACCTCGTCGGAGTCCATCATTTCCACGAGGTAGCTCATGCCCAGGTCGGTGCGCTCGAACACCTCGAGGTCGTAGTAGCCGTCGCGGAACTTGTTGCGCTCTGGCGTGCCCTCGCGCTCGACCGTGGCGACGATGCTTTCCACGAACGGCGTCTTCTTGCCGCAGTCATCGAGCAACCCGGCCTTGCGATCCGTCTCGCTGCCCTCGCAAGGGTACGGCTCGCCGCGGTAGTTCGGATTGCGCTTCATGACGATGCGCCGATCCTTGCGGAACTCGGTCACCATGTACGGGCCCGTGCCGATCGGCCAGGTGTCCATGGACATGCCGCGCTCGGCCATGCCGGGTTGCGCATAGAACGCATCGGCCTCCCAGGGCACGGGGGCCAGGAAGGTCATCTGCATCCAGTACTTCCACTGCGGGTACTTGCCCTTGATGCGAATGCGCAGCGTGTACTTGTCGGGCGCGGTCGCGCCGGCCAGCGGCCAGCGGCGAAAGTCGAGGAAGGGCTTGTCCAGGCTCGCCGGGTCCAGGCCCTGGCGCAGCTTGGCGTCCTCGGCCTTGACGAGGTCGCCGTACTCCTTCAGGCCGATCACGTACTCGGAGAAGACGCCGAAGATCGGCGTCGTGATGCGCGTGGTCGCATGGCGCTTGATCGCGTAGACGAAATCGTCGGCCACCAGCTCGCGCGTGCCGGTGTGCTCGAAGTCCATGGGCGACTCGCGCTTGCCCAGTTCGCCGGGCTTCATCGCGTGGTACAGGTAATGCCCCGCCGCGTCCTTGGCGAAGGCAGGATGAGGCTGGTACAGGATGCCGTGCTTGACGGGCACGTCGTACACGCTCTCGGCGATCTGCTCGGCCGGCGCATCGTCGGGCAGGCGCTGCCCGTCCTTGTCGAGGTACACCGGCTTGACCACTTCCTGCGCCGTCTTGGGCACGAGCTGGAAGGGCCGCTTGAGGTAGTGATAGCCGTAGGGCGGCTCGTAGACCTGGTACGTGACGAGGGTGTCGTTGGACCAGTAGGAGGCGGTGGGATCGAGGTGCCGCGGCGTGTTCTCGATCATCGCGGAGTAGATGGTGTTGCCCTTCTCCGCCCCGTGCGGCCACGGGCTGTTGTTGCATCCGGCGAGCAGGGCGACCAGGGCGAGCACCAGGCCGAGCAACGACGCCGCCCGCCACGCGCTGCGCGGGCCCCCTATCCGATCATGACCGTGCATATAGCGGTCTTCCCTTATGGCATGCGTGCTGCGAAGGTTGAACGCAGGACGCCGAAAAACAATGGCCTCCGACAACGCCGGCTTGTGGCCGGGTCCCCGTGAGGCAGCCGCGGATGATACGGCACACGCCCCCTGCGCCGCTCAGGGTTTCACCCGTTCGCGGGGCCCGTGCCGGGCCGCATCAAGTGCTTTAGAGGCGAACGTCCAGCCGTGGGTTCAGTGATGTTCATGGCCGTGCGACCAGCCGATCAGCACGTCGCGGCCCTGCACCAGCAGATTCACGCGCGCACCCACCGGCATGGTGACCTTCGTCGGCACGTGCCCGAAGGGCAGTCCGGTGAGGATCGGGGTCTTGCATACGCTGCGCAGGTGCGCCACCACGGTCTTGAGCGAATAGCCGCGGTCCAGCGGCGACTTGCGCCAGTTGCTGAACTCGCCGAGGACCACCGCCTTCTGTGCCGCGAGCACGCCGGCCTGGTGCAGCTGCAGCAGGCCGCGCTCGATGCGATAGGGGTGCTCGTTCACGTCCTCGAGGAACAGCACGCCGCCCTTGATGGCCGATGCCTTGGGCCAGTGCGGCGTCGCCAGCAGCGAGCTCACCATGCACAGGTTGCCGCCCCACAAGGTGCCGCGCGCCTGCAAGCCGTCGAAGCCCGGCTCGGTGCGAAAACCCACCGCCTCGAGTTCGCCGCTCATCGCTTCGAGGAAGCAGGCCTCGGTGATGTCGTCCACCTCGTCGCCGCCGAAGTCGTCGCAGGCAAGGGGACCGGCCCAGGTCACGCCGCCGACGTGCGCCAGCAGGCCGAGCTGCAGCGCCGTCAGGTCACTGTGGCCGACCCAGCGCGTGCCGCGCTCCACGCTGCGCGCGATGAGCTTCCAGTCGATGCGGTCGAGCAGCCGCGTGAGGCCGTAGCCGCCGCGCGTGGCCAGGGCGACGCCGGGGGCCTGCGTCGCGATGCGGTGCAGCGCGGCCAGCCGCGCGTCGTCGTCGCCGGCGAAGCGCTGGTGCTTGAGCAGCGCAGCCTCGTCGATGTGCACGTCGAATCCGTGCGCGGCCAGCCGCTTGGCGGCACGGCGCAGCGGCGCCGCCTTGGCAAGAACGCCGGCGGGCGTGAAGAGCGTGAGGGAGGTCATGGTGGTGTTCAGGGGGGCGGCGGCGGCAGGTCGACCTCGACCGCCTCGCCTGCCGGGATAGGGTCGGCGTCCTCCTCGATCACGTCGGCCGCGGGAATCGGCCCGGCCTCGCCGGACGATGGATCGACCGCGCCCGACGCGGCGCGACGCTGCCGGTATTGTTCGCGCCGCTCGGCGAAGAAGTCGCGCAGCACCTTGCCGCACTCCTCGGCCAGCACGCCGCCCTCGACCTGCGTATGGTGGTTGAGCCGGCTCTCGGCGAACAGGTCGACGATGGACCCTGCTGCCCCGGTCTTGGGATCGGGCGCACCGAACACGACCCGCTTGAAGCGCGCGTGCATGAGCGCCATCGCACACATGGCGCACGGCTCCAGCGTCACGAACAGCTCGCACTCGGGCAGCCGGTAGTTCGCGAGCAGCGTGGCGGCGTGGCGCAGCGCCACGATCTCGGCGTGCGCGGTGGGGTCGTGCTGCGTGATCGGCCGGTTGTAGCCGGTGGCCACCACCTGCCCGGCGCGCATGATCACGGCGCCCACCGGCACCTCGCCGACCAGCCACGCGTTGTGTGCCTGGTCCAGCGCGATGCGCATCGCATGCTCGTCGGCCGGCGCGCTCACTTGTCGGCGTCTTGGTTGCGCTGGGCGCCCTGCTCCAGCGCCTTGTTGATGTCGTCGACCGTGCGCTGCTGCAGTTGCCGCACCTCGCCGCGCACGTCGCTGGCCGGCACCGCGGCGGCGCGCGCCTCGGCGCTCGACTGCGCAGGCGGCAGCGACGCACCGACCGAATGGCTGACCGACCTCAGCTGCCTGGTGGCCACGATGCCCAGGATGGCGAGCACGACCAGGAGGGCCACCACACCGAACAAGGCACGCATGCTCTCACTCCCACTCGATGGTGGCGGGCGGCTTCGACGACACGTCGTAGGTGACGCGGTTGATGCCCCGCACCTCGTTGATGATGCGGCCCGACACGCGCTTCAACAGACTGTATGGCAGCTCGGCCCAGTCGGCCGTCATGAAGTCGCTGGTCTGCACCGCGCGCAGTGCCACCACGTGGTCGTAGGTGCGCCCGTCGCCCATCACGCCCACGCTCTTGACCGGCAGGAACACCGCGAAGGCCTGGCTGGTCAGCTCGTACCACGTCTTGCCGCTCGCCTCGTCGCGGGTGTTGCGCAACTCTTCGATGAAGATGGCATCGGCGCGGCGCAGGAGATCCGCGTAGGGCTTCTTGACCTCGCCCAGGATGCGCACGCCCAGCCCCGGACCGGGGAACGGGTGGCGGTACACCATGTCGTGCGGCAGGCCGAGCGCGACGCCGAGCTCACGCACCTCGTCCTTGAACAGCTCGCGCAGCGGCTCGAGCAGCTTCAGGCCGAGCGTCTCGGGAAGGCCGCCGACGTTGTGGTGGCTCTTGATGGTCGTGGCCTTCTTGGTGCGCGCACCGCCGCTTTCGATCACGTCGGGGTAGATCGTGCCCTGCGCGAGCCACTTGGCCGACCTCAGCTTCTTCGCTTCGGCCTGGAACACCTCGACGAACTCGCGGCCGATGATCTTGCGCTTGGCCTCCGGGTCGCTGACGCCGGCCAGATGGCCCAGGAACTGCTCGCTCGCGTCGACGTGCAGCACCTTGGCGTGCAGCCGGCCGGCGAACATCTCCATCACCATGCGTCCCTCGTCCAGGCGCAGCAGGCCGTGGTCGACGAAGACACAGGTGAGCTGGTCGCCGATCGCGCGATGGATCAGCGCCGCGGCAACGCTGGAATCGACGCCGCCGGACAGGCCGAGGATCACTTCCTCGCTGCCCACCTGCTCGCGGATGCGCGCCACCGCCTCGTCGATGTAGTTGCCCATCACCCAGTCGGGCCGCGCCTGGCAGATGCCCAGCACGAAGCGGTTGAGCAGCTCGCGCCCCTGCACGGTGTGCGTGACCTCGGGGTGGAACTGCACGCCGTAGTAATGGCGCGACTCGTCGGCCATGCCGGCGATCGGGCAGCTCGGCGTCGATGCCATCAGCTTGAAGCCCGCCGGCAGCTTGGTGACCTTGTCGCCATGGCTCATCCAGACCTTGAGCATGCCGTGGCCTTCGGCGGTCTTGAAGTCCTCGATCGCGCGCAGCAGCTCGGTGTGGCCATGCGCGCGCACCTCGGCGTAGCCGAACTCGCGATGCGTGCTGGCCTCGACCTCGCCGCCCAGCTGCACGGTCATGGTGAACATGCCGTAGCAAATGCCCAGCACCGGCACGCCCAGATCCCACACGGCCTGCGGAGCGCGCAGCTCGTGTTCCTCGTAGGTGCTCGCGTGGCTGCCCGACAGGATGATGCCCTTGGGCTTGAACTCGCGGATGAAGGCATCGCTCACGTCGTTCGGATGGATTTCGCAGTACACATGCGCCTCGCGCACGCGCCGCGCGATGAGCTGGGTGACCTGCGAGCCGAAATCGAGGATGAGGATCTTGTCGTGGTGCATGGCGGGCGGCGGGTTGAGCGAAGACATCAGGGCGTGGGGCCGGCGGCGACCGGCGCAGCGGCGTTGCGCAGGCGGCGCGCTCGCAGGAAGTGGCGCGCCGCGACCACGGTGGCGAGCCCCTGCAGCGCGGCGCAGAAGTAGTAGGGCGCACCGATGCGCCAGTCGCCCGCGGGCAGGTGCGACACGAAGCCGAGCAGCGACGGGCCGATCACCGGTGCGATCACCGCCATCATGCTGTTGAGCGAGGCGACGGCGCCCATGGCCTGGCCTTGCGTGCGCGGATCGGCGGCGTTGGACACCAGGCTCTGGATCGCGGCCTGGACGCAAAAGCCCAGCACGTTCATGAAGATGATGGCGTACATCATCCAGCCCTCGCTGGCCGCGCCCCACAAGGCGTAGCAGAAGGTCGACGACACGAGCCCCAGCACCGCCAGTCGCTGCGCCGACCAGCGCTTTTGCAGCTTGCCGACCAGGAAGCCCTGCACCAGCGCCGACATCAGGCCGACAGCGAACAGCGACCAGCCGTTCTCCTTGGGCCCCCAGCCGAATTTCATCTGCGTGTACAGCACCCAGGTCGTGTGAAGGATGAACTGCGCCAGGCTCGACAGGCCGATCACCACCACCAGCGCGCCGACTCCGTGCAGTTGCCCCAGCGCCTTGAGCGAACCCACGGGGTTGGCCTTGCGCCACTCGAACGCATGCCGGCGCTCGCGCGGCAGCGACTCCGGCAGCACGAAGAAGCCGTACAGCCAGTTGATCACCGCCAGCGCACCGGCCGCGAAGAACGGCAGGCGCAGGTCGACGGAGCCCAGCAGCCCGCCCATCACCGGGCCGAGGATGAAGCCCAGGCCGAACATCGCGCCCAGCATGCCGAAGCGCTTGGCCCGCTGATCGGGCGGCGTGATGTCGGCGACGTAGGCATTGGCGACGGCGGCGTTGGCCATCAGGGCGCCCGCCACCAGCCGCACCGCGATCAGCATCCACAGCGCAGTGGCCACTGCCGTGACGAAGAAGCTCAGCGCCAGGCCCGAGAAGCCGAGCAGCAGCACCGGCCGCCGGCCGTAGCGGTCGGACAAGCCGCCGAGGATGGGCGAGCCGAAGAAGCTGGCGATGCCGAAGGCGAAGGCGACGACGCCGTACCAGTGCGCCTGCTCCGCCGGGGAGCTGGTGAAGGTGCCCACCAGCGCGGGCAGCACGGGGATGATCAGGCCGATCGACACCATGTCGATCAGCACCGTCAGCATGATGAACGGCATCGCGGCCTGGCGCTTGTTGCCGGGTCCGGCGGCCGGTGCGGGAGAGGCGTCGCTGCTCACTGGGTTCTCTCAAGAAAAAAGCGCCGTGCGCCGCGGGCGGCACACGGCGTCGATCGCGGAGGCGTCATTCCATCCGGTAATTGGGCGCTTCCTTGGTGATCTGCACGTCGTGCACATGGCTTTCGCGGATGCCCGCCGAGGTGATCTCGACGAACTCGGCCTTGGCGCGCATCTCGTCGATGGTGGCGCAGCCGCAGTAGCCCATGGCGGCGCGCAGGCCGCCCGCCATCTGGAACACGATGGTGACCATCGAGCCCTTGTACGGCACGCGGCCTTCGATGCCTTCGGGGACCAGCTTGTCGGCGTTCGGGTTGGCGCCGGTGTTGTCCTGGAAGTAGCGGTCGGCGCTGCCCTGCTGCATCGCGCCGATCGAGCCCATGCCGCGGTAGCTCTTGTAGCTGCGACCCTGGAACAGCACGATCTCGCCCGGCGCCTCTTCGGTGCCGGCGAACATGCCGCCCATCATGACGGTGCACGCGCCCGCGGCGATGGCCTTGGCGATGTCGCCCGAATAGCGGATGCCGCCGTCGGCGATCAGCGGAACGCCGCTGCCCTTGAGCGCGGTGGCGACGTTGTCGATGGCGGTGATCTGCGGCACGCCGACGCCCGCCACGATGCGGGTGGTGCAGATCGATCCCGGCCCGATGCCGACCTTGACGCCGTCGGCGCCTGCCTCGACCAATGCGAGCGCCGCGGAGCCGGTGGCGATGTTGCCGCCGATGACGTCGACCTGCGGGAAGTTCTGCTTGACCCAGCGCACGCGCTCGATGACGCCGGCGCTGTGGCCGTGCGCGGTGTCGACCACCAGCGCGTCCACGCCGGCCTTGACCAGCAACTCGACGCGCTCCTCGGTGCCTTCGCCCACCCCGACCGCGGCGCCGACGCGCAGCTTGCCGTGGGCGTCGCGCGCGGCGTTGGGAAAGCTGGTCTGCTTGGTGATGTCCTTCACCGTCATCAGGCCGCGCAGTTCGAAGGCGTTGTTGACCACCAGCACGCGCTCGAGCTTGTGCTGGTGCATCAGCGCCTTGCCCTCGTCGAGCGTGGCGCCCTCCTTGACGGTCACGAGCCGCTCGCGCGGGGTCATGATCTCGCGCACCGGGACGTCCAGGCGGGTCTCGAAGCGCAAGTCGCGGTTGGTGACGATGCCCACCACCTTGGTGCCGTCGACCACCGGGAAGCCCGACACGCCATGCTGGCGCGACAGCTCGATCACCTCGCGCACCGGCGTGTCCGGACGGACGGTGATCGGGTCGCGCAGCACGCCCGATTCGTAGCGCTTGACCCGCGCCACCTCCGCCGCCTGCTGCCGGGGCGTGAGGTTCTTGTGGACGATGCCGATGCCGCCCTCTTGCGCGATGGCGATCGCCAGGCGCGCTTCGGTGACCGTGTCCATGGCGGCCGAGACGACCGGCAGGTTCAGGCGGATGTTGCGGGAAAACGAGGTCGAGAGGCTGGTGTCGCGTGGCAACACCTGGGAGAACGCCGGCACCAACAACACATCGTCGAAGGTGAGCGCTTTGCCGAGAAGGCGCATGAGGAAAGCTCCAGACGCAACGGCCAACGCCGTGCGTCGGAGGCTAACTTCGCCTGAGCGAAGTTAAGGTGCGAAGCGCCGGCCGAAGACAAAAGCGGATTATACGGATGCGGAACAAGATCACACTTTGCCGTGTTGTCGCTGCCCCGCAAGGCGTGGCGTATTGCACGCGCCGCTACACTGCCCGCACCCCTTCTCTGCCCGTCCAACCGCCATGTCCCGATTGAGCGTCGTCGCCCTTCTTGCCGTACTTGGCGCCACGCTGGCACTGCCCGTGCAGGCGCAATGGAAGTGGCGTGACAAGAGCGGTCACATGCAGTACAGCGACCTGCCGCCGCCGGCCGGCACCGCCGAGCAGGACATCCTGCAGCGGCCTTCGGCCACGCAGCGACGCGTGGCCACGGCCACGCCGGCCGCCGCTCCCGCAGCGTCGGCGGCCAAGCTGGTCGAGCCCGAACTCGAGGCCAAGCGCCGCAAGGCCGAGCAGGACGAAGCGGCGAAGAAGAAGGCCGAAGAAGAAAAGAATGCCGCGGTGCACGCCGAGAACTGCACGCGCGCCAAGGGCTACATGCGCTCGCTGGAAGACGGCATGCGCATCGCGCGCACCAACGACAAGGGCGAGCGTGAGATCCTCGACGACAAGCAGCGCGCCGACGAGGTCAAGCGCACCCGCGACACCATCGCCGCCGAGTGCAAATGACCGGCTGATCGATCAGCCTGCGGCCCGCGACTTCTCGCGGTGGCTGCGATAGCGCTGGCGCCGCGCTTCCTTCGGGTCGACCTTCAGCGGGCGGTACACCTCGACACGGTCGCCTTCGCGCAGCGTGTCGCCCAGGCCGCGCAGCTTGCCCCACACGCCGAGCTTGCTGGTGGCGACGTCGATTTCCGGATGCCGATCGAGCAAGCCGCTCGCCCTCAAGGCATCGCCGAGCGTGGACTGCGCCGGCATGCGCAGGCTCACCTGGTCGATGCGCCTCGGGGCCGGGCTGTAGGCCACGACGACGGCGATCTGCGCAGGCGCGTCAGCGGGCGCCATACACCTGCTCGGCGCGCTTCACGAACGAATCGACGAACGTGTTGGCGACGCGGTCGAACACCGGGCTCAGCAGCGCTTCCAAGGTGGCGTTCGAAAACGCGTAGCACATGTCGAACTCGATCTTGCAGGCGTTGCCCAGCGATCCCAGGCGGATGAAACGCCAGGTGCCGTCCAGCCGCGAGAAGGGGCCATCGACCAGCCCGACCACGACCTCGCTGTCCGGCACGTGGGTGTTGCGCGTGGTGAAGGCGTGCCGAACGCCGGCGTAGTGCAGGTGCATCCTGGCGGTCATGCCGCCCTCGTGCTCCTCGAGCACTTCGGCCTTCTCGCACCATGGCAGGAACTTGGGATAGTCCGGCACCGCGGTCACCAACTCGTACATCTCATGCGGCGAGTACCAGAGCAGGACGGACTTCTTGACGTGCTTCATACAATGGTCCGATTGTATTGAGCCCTTTCGCTCGGCCTATTCGCCCTCATATCCCGCCCATGTCCATCGCAGAAAACCGCCGCGCGCGGTTCGACTACCAGATCGAGGAGCGCTTCGAAGCCGGCATGGTGCTGCAGGGCTGGGAGATCAAGGCCATCCGCGCCGGACAGGTCCAGCTGACCGACGGCTACGTGATGATCCGCAACGGTGAGCTCTACCTCATCGGCTGCCGCATCAACGCCTTGCGCAGCGCGTCCACGCACGTCAACCCCGAGGCCGATCGCACCAAGAAGCTGCTGATGCACAAGGACGAGATCCGCCGCCTCGTCGGCAAGGTGGAGCAAAAGGGCTTCACGCTGGTGCCGCTCGATCTTCACTACAAGGGCGGCCGCGTGAAGGCCGAGATCGCGCTCGCCAAGGGCAAGGCTCAGCACGACAAGCGCGACACCGAGAAGAAGCGCGATTGGGAACGGGAGAAGGGCCGGCTGATGCGGCACAAGGTCTCGTCGGGCCCGAAAGACTGAGGCGCCGCCCTCACCTCGCCAGGACCTTCAGCGCCTGCTCGCAATCGGCGATCAGATCCTCCACGGCTTCGAAGCCGACTGAAAAGCGCACCAGGGTCGCGTTCCAGCGCGGCCGCGTGCGGATCACCGGCAGGTCGTAGGGCACGGCAAGGCTCACCGGGCCGGCCCACGAGTACCCGATCTTGAACAACCGCAGCGCGTCGACGAAGGCATCGACCTGCGCCGTGGCATAGCGCTCGTCGAACACCACGGAGAAAAGGCCCGCCGCTGCGCCGCACAGGTGCTTCCAGTGCTCGTGTCCCGGCGAACCCGCCAGCGCCGGGTGCAGTACCTGGACCACTTCCGGCCGCGCTGTCCACCACTGCGCGAGCGCGCGTCCGGCGCGGTCCTGGGCGGCGTAGCGCAGGGGCAGCGTCGGCAGGGAGCGCAGCACCGCTTCCGCATCGTTCGCGCCCACGCCCCAGCCCATGCGCATGTGAGTGAGCTTCAGCCGCGCATGCAAGGCGTCGTCGCGCGTGGTCACCGAGCCCATGAGCACGTCGCCGCCGCCCGAGGCGTATTTGGTCAGCGCCTGCATGGAGATGTCGACGCCGCCGCCGGGCAGGTCGAACGGCCGCAGCGCGAGCCCCGCGCCCCAGGTGTTGTCCAGCGCCACGATGGCGCCGCGTGCGCGCGCCACCTGCACCAGCGCCGGCAGGTCCGGGAACTCCATCGTCACCGAGCCCGGCGCCTCGAGCCACACCAGGCGCGTGGCAGGCGACATCGCCGCGGCCAGCGAGCCCGGGTCGAGCGGATCGTAGAAGCGGTGCGTGATGCCCCAGTTCTTCAACTCGTGGCGCGCGAGCTCTTTTCCGGGGTTGTAGGCGTTGTCGGGCAGCAGCACCTCGTCGCCGGTCTTCAGCAGCGCCATGTCGATGAGGTTGATCGCGGCCAGGCCGCTGGGCAGCAGCAGCGTCTGCATGCCGCCCTCGAGGGTCGCGATGCGCTCCTCCAGCGTGAAGGTGGTCGGCGTGCCGTGCAGGCCGTAGGTGTAGCCGGCCTTCTCTTTCCACGTGCGCGCGCGCATCGAGGCGGTGTCGGCAAAGATCACCGTCGAGGCCTTGTGCACGCCGGGCTGCGGCGCCATGAAGCCCGCGGGCGGCACGTAGGGGTGGTGGATCAGGGACGTCGCGAGCGATGAGCCCGCCTGGTCTGGTTCGGCGCGTTCGGTCATGGGCAATCTCGTTCGGGGGCGCAGCGGGAAAGCGCGGGCCGGTGCGGCCGGCGGCTTGCTGCGACCAAGTGTAGAGCGGCCTTCGCCGCCCCTAGTCCGAAGCCTCGCACCCCCTAGTTGACAGGACCACGCCGCGATGGGCACCGCCTAGAGTGATCTTCGAGCCGGCACCGCGACAGGGCCCGGCGACCATGGTTCAGCCAATGCAACCAGGAGGATGACATGGCCTCTTTCGGCGTCGAAGCAATTCGATATTTCGGCAATGCACGGGCGGCGGGCGTGAGCTCGGCCGGCGATCTCACCTACACCTACAACCGCAGCAACGGTTTCGACAGCGCGTTGCGCTCGGGGGGACTCGCGCGCAGCTTCTACTTCGCGGGCACCGACTGCTGGGAGACCGACATCCGCGACACGGACCAGGGCGGCGACGACCGCCACTATGTCGACAACGTCGACATCTTCTGGATCGAGACGCACGGCAACCACGAGGCCGACGGCCGCGCGCGCATGCTCTACGACACGCCGCAGACGCAGTGGCGCACCTGGTCCAACCAGTGGCAGCTCGGCGAGAACTGGAACGCCGAATGGGTGATGGCCTATTCGTGCAGCACCGTCGACCGCGCCAACGTGCCGGGGCTGTGGAACATCTTCTCCGGCATGCACATCTACTGCGGCGCCTGGGACGAGATGTGGGACGGCTGGACCACCGACGAGTGCGGCGAGGACGTCGGCAACAACCTGAGCGGCGGCGACACCGTGAGCGATTCGTGGATCGACGGCGTGTCCGACTGGTGGTTCGACAACCACCCGATCACCGTCTGCGTGGGCGACGCGGCGACCTGGAACGGCGGGGCCATCCGATGGGACCGCAGCTACCTCAACCGCGACCACCTCTGGGGCCACGGCAACGTGGAACCCGATCTCCCGCCTGCACAGCAGGCTTGCATTCTTTGGCGCTGGGCGGAGGGCTGAATCATGAGCGAGAAACGTTTCATCGAGCAGGTGTGCAGCGACATCAGCGCGCCGAGCCATGTCGACATCTTCGCGGTGCGCCAGTTCAGCATCGAGGAGAACACCCGCCGCCTGAGGCGCCTGATCGGCACCACCGGCGAGATGTGCCAGCGCTCGCTGGACCGCGCCGACTGGGTGCAGCAGGCCGACCGCACGCTCGCGCGGCTGCCCCAGGGCGGGCGCGCCGAGGTCTTCCACGCGTCCGGCGCGCTGCGCGTGATGACGGGCCTGCAGACCATGGAAGCGCTGTTCGACAAGGTCGAACCGCGCGACAAGCTGGAGATGCTGGTCACCGCCTCCGCCGCGCAACTGCGCATCAACGACTGGGTCGGCCAGCGCGAGAGCCTGGCCTTCGAGAAGCTGTGGCAGATCAAGGCCGCCGCGGCCGACAAGAACAACAAGCCGATCGACCCGGTGCTGTGCCGGGTGGTGGGCGCCTTCCGCCAGTCGGTGGGCAAGGTGCCCGTGTGGGGCGGCGCCTCGGTGGCGGTGAAGCTGGCCGCCGGCGGCGCGCTCGACTCGGTGAGCATGCAGCTGCTGGAGCCGAGCGGCGACGCCATCGAGTCCGCCGCGCTGATCCCGCCGGACCAGGCGGCACGTCAGATCTACGTGCAGCTCGAGAGCCTGATGGGACGCTCCAAGGTGCCGGTCAACGAGCTCAAGCTGCAGGCACAGCCGCTGCGGCTGGGCTACATCCACCTGGGCAAGCGCAAGGCGCAACGGGTGCTGGCGCCGCACTACGTCGCCGCGATCCAGATCGACGGCGAGGAGAAGCAGGCCTACCAGTTCATCGTGTCTGCCACGCAGAAGACCTTCCAGCCCCTGTGCATGGCGGGCCAACAGCCGCCGGCGCCTCAGTTGCGGCGCGCCGCCTGAACCCGGCGGCGCTCGGAAGCAGACGTCGGACGCTCAGATCGGCACGCCGATGAGGTCGTGCCCCTGGGTGCCGACGATGCGCGCCTTGGTGAACTCGCCGACTTTCAGCGTCTTCGAGACCTTCTCGGGCGGCAGCAGCTTGACCGTGCCGTCGATCTCCGGTGCGTCGGCGTAGCTGCGGCCGACGCCGCCCTTGCGGCCGAGCGCCGGGGCGGCATCGACCAGCACCTGCATGGTGGCGCCCACGCGCTCGCGCAGCTTGGCGGCAGAGACCTCCTCGGCCACGGCCATGAAGCGTGCGCGCCGTTCCTCGCGCACGTCGGCCGGCAGCATGCCGGGCAATTCGTTGGCGCTGGCGCCCTCGACCGGCGAGTACGTGAAGCAGCCCGCGCGATCGATGCGCGCCTCGCGCATGAACTGCAGGAGGTGCTCGAACTCGGCTTCGGTTTCGCCAGGGAAGCCGGCAATGAACGTGCTGCGCACGACGATCTCGGGGCAGGCCTCGCGCCAGCGCTGCAGGCGATCGAGATTCTTCTCGCCGCTGGCCGGGCGCTTCATGCGCTTGAGCACCTCGGGGTGCGAGTGCTGAAACGGCACGTCCAGGTAGGGCAGCACCCGGCCCTGCGCCATCAGCGGCAGGATCTCGTCCACGTGCGGGTACGGGTAGACGTAGTGCAGGCGCACCCAGGCGCCGTGGCGCTCGGCCAGTTCGCCCAGCTTCTCGCACAGGTCCAGCATGCGCGTCTTCACCGGCTTGCCGTCCCAGAAGCCGGTGCGGTACTTCAGGTCGACACCGTAGGCGCTGGTGTCCTGGCTGATGACCAGCAGCTCCTTCACGCCCGACTCGAACAAGCGCTGCGCCTCGCCGAGCACGTCGCCGACGGGCCGCGAGACGAGATCGCCGCGCATGCTCGGGATGATGCAGAAGGCGCAGCGATGGTTGCAGCCTTCGCTGATCTTGAGATAGGCGTAGTGGCGCGGCGTGAGCTTGATGCCCTGCGCCGGCACGAGGTCGACGAACGGATCGTGCGGCTTGGGCACGTGGCGGTGCACTGCGTCCATCACCTCGTGCGTGGCGTGCGGGCCGGTCACGGCCAGCACGCTGGGGTGCACCTGCTCGACCAGCGT
>DATFAY010000299.1:0-11053 GCA_035254085.1 Piscinibacter sp. | reverse complement strand
CGAGATCTCGGTGAACAAGGACGGCGACGTGTACTGGGGCACGCAACTGGTGCCCGACAACGAGGCGCTGTTCCAGCGGCTGAAGAAGATCGCGGTGATGACGCCGCAGCCCGAAGTGCACATCCGCGGCGACGAGAAAAGCCGCTACGAGAGCATCGGGCGGGTGGTCTTCGCGTGCCAGCGCGCGGCGATCCTGAAAATCAGCTTCGTCACCGAGCCGCCGGCGAAGGGCTGACGCCCTTTGCCGGCGGTTCGGTGACGCCATTGCACACCGCTCCCCCCGGCCCCCCCCGGGAGGGGGCTCCAGGCAGACAGACCAAAGAGACTGAACACCAATGGCAATGAACGTGGGCTCCGGCGGAGCCGAACCCGACGTGATGGTGGACATCAACACCACGCCGCTGATCGACGTGATGCTGGTGCTCCTGATCATGCTGATCATCACCATCCCGATCCAGTTGCACTCGGTGAACCTGAACATGCCCGCGGGCAACCCGCCGCCGCCGGCGCACGAGCCGGTAGTGGTGACCATCGACATCGATTTCGACGGCACTGTGCTGTGGAACGGCGAGGCGCTGCCCGACCGGCCCGCGCTCGAAGCCAAGCTCGCGCAAGCCGCGGCGCAGGCCGACCAGCCCGAAGTACACATCCGGCCCAACAAGCTGGTCGAATACAAGTCGGTGGCCGCGGTGCTCGCCAGCGCCCAGCGCTTGGGCGTGACCAAGCTGGGCATGGTGGGCAACGAACAGTTCGTCAAATGAACGGGCGCCGCGGCGGGGGGCCTTTCGGCTAATACCAATTGACTCATTGGTATTACTGGTACTAAACTGGTTTTATCGAGCGGGCGCTCACGGCGTTCCTGAACACTGGAGGACCGAAGTCGGTCATGGTCGAGTATCTGGTCGGGGTCGATGGGGGAGGCACGGCCACGCGGGCGCTGGTGGCGCGCCGGGAAGGCGCCGTGCTCGGGCACGGCCAGGCCGGCCCGTCGGCCCTCGGCCAGGGTATCGACAAGGCGTGGATCCAGATCCAGCTCGCGATCGGCAACGCGTTCGCGTCGGTCGGGCTGCCCGTGCCGTCATGGGAGCGTTGCGCACTCGGCGCGGGCCTGTCCGGCGTGAGCAACCGACCCTGGCGCGACGAGTTCGTCGCCCGCAACGTGGGCTTCGCCCAGCTTGTTGCCGAGACCGACTCCTTCACCATGCTGCTGGGTGCGCACGGCGGCCGTCCGGGCGCCATCGTCGCAGCCGGCACCGGCAGCATCGGCGAAGTGCTGCGCCCCGATGGCTCGCGGCTGTGTGTCGGCGGCTGGGGCTTTCCGGTCAGTGACGAAGGCAGCGGCGCGTGGCTCGGGTTGCGCGCCGTTCGGCTCGCGCAGTGCGCGATGGACGGGCGCTTGAACGCCGGGCCCCTGGTGCGTCATGTGTGGGCGACCTGCGGCAGCGACCGCGATGCCTTGCAGGCCTGGTGTGACCAGGCGGGGCAGTTCGCCTATGCGCAGCTCGCGCCGGCCGTGTTCAGCAACGAGGCCGCCGACCCCGCCGCGGCGCAGCTGCTCAGCAGGGCCGTGAGCTCGCTCGATGCCATCGCGCTGGCCCTGGATCCGCACGGCGGCTTGCCGCTGGCGGTGTGCGGCAGCATCGGGCGCCGCCTGGCCGGGCGCATGTCGCCCGCGGTGCGCAGCCGCATCGTCGATGCCGCCGACGGCCCCGCCGCGGGCGCCCTCACGTTGATCCGTCGCGCCGTCGGCGCCTGACATGAAACGACCCATCTTCGAATTCAAGCCCGACCCGCGGGACAGCTCGCCGCTGTACGTGCAGCTCGCGCGCAAGCTCGGGCAGGCGATCCGCGACGGCCAATACCAGGCCGACGAGGCGCTGCCGTCCGAGCGGCTGCTGTCGGAGTCGGTGGACGTGTCGCGCGTGACCGCGCGCAAGGCGATCGATCAGCTGGTCGAGCAAGGCCTCATCGTGCGGCGCCGCGGCTCGGGCAACTACATCGCCCCGCGCATCGAGCAGCCGCTGTCGCGGCTCACGAGCTTCTCCGAGGAGCTGCACCAGCGGGGCTACACGCCCTCGTCGAAGTGGCTGGAGCGCAGCATCACCGCGGCGGTTCCCGACGAGCAGTTGAGCCTGGGGCTGTCGCCGGGCGCGCGGGTCGCCCGTCTGGAACGTCTGCGACTGGCGGACGATGTCGTGATGGCCTACGAAGTGAGTGTCCTGCCGCAGAACGTGCTACCTCGTCCCGAGGCGGTGGACGGCTCCTTGTACGAGTACCTGACCAGCGTGCGCCAGGCGCCGGTGCGGGCGCTGCAGCACATCCGCGCGCTCAATGCGCAGCCGCGGCTGGCAGAGCAGCTGGGGGTTCCGGTCGGGCAGGCGGTGCTGTTCATCACCCGCGTCGGCTATCTCGAATCGGGGCAGGCGGTGGAGCTCACGCACTCGTACTGCCGCAGCGACTACTACGACTTCGTGGCCGAGATGAGGCGAGAAGGATGAAGGGCCATATCCTCACACCGCAGGGCTTCGTCGAAGGGGCCATCGAATTCGACGCCGACGGGCGCATCGCGCGCGTCACCGGCACGCCGATCGGCGAAGAACGTGCGAGAGAAGGCGCTGCGCCCTTGTTGCTGCCCGGCTTCATCGATCTGCACGTGCACGGCGGCGGCGGCCACGACATCATGGAAGGCGGCGACGCATCGGCTCGCGTGGCGCAACTGCACGCGCGCCACGGCACCACCGCCCTGCTGGCCACCACCATGACCGCGCCGCCGGCCGATCTGGAGACCGCCTTCGCGGGCCTGAAGCCGGTGTGCGCCGCGCGCCCGCCGCGTGCCGCGCGGGTGCTGGGCGTGCACCTCGAAGGCCCCTACATCAGCGGCGGCAAGCTCGGCGCCCAGCCCAACTACGCGCGTCCGTTCAGCGCCGCCGAGCTCAAGCGCCTGAACGGCATGGCGCCGGTGCGCCTCATCACCGTCGCGCCCGAAGTGCCGGGCCACCTCGAGGCGATCGAGTCGCTCGTGGCGGCCGGCTTCAAGGTGCAGATCGGCCACACGCTGGGCACCTACGAAGACGGCATCGAGGCGCTGTCGCGCGGCGCGAGCGGCTTCACCCACCTCTTCAACGCGATGACCGGGCTGCACCACCGCGAGCCCGGGATGGTGGGCGCGGCGCTGGCGCAGGCGACCTATGCGGAGATCATCCCCGACCTGCTGCATGCCCATCCGGGCGCGATCCGCGTCGCGCTGCGCGCGATTCCGTGCCTGTACTGCGTCACCGACTCGACCGCGGCCTCGGGCATGCCCGACGGGCAGTACAAGCTGGGCCGGCACCTCGTCACCAAGTGCCTGGGCGGCGTGCGCCTGGCCGACGGCACGCTCGCCGGCTCGACGCTGACCATGGACCAGGCCTTGCGCAACCTGGTCGACAAGCTGGGACTCGGCCTCGCGGACGCGTCTCGCCGGGTCTCCACCCACGCGGCCGACTACCTCGGCGCCACCGACCGCGGGCGACTCGCCGCCGGTGCCTGGGGCGACGTGGTGGTGCTCGACCGCGACCTGCAGCTGCTCGACGTGCTGGTCGAAGGGGCTTCCGTTGAGCGCGGCTGACGGCGCGCAAGACGGGTCGCGCGCGGCCGCGGGGCAGCGCCCGACGCGCATGCTGGCCGAGGCGCGCGAGGCGCCGGCCGCGGTGTCGCGCCAGCTGGCGCAGGACGATCCGGCCTACAGCGACTTCGGCGCCCTGCTGCGCGCGCGGCAGCCGAGTTCGCTGCTGACCATCGCGCGCGGCAGTTCCGACCACGCCGCCCACTTCATGGCCTATCTCATCATGGCGCGCATGGGCCGGCTGGTCACCTCGCTGCCGATGTCGCTCATCACGCTGTACCAGTCGCAGATCGTCTGCGAGGGGCTCACCTCGTTCGCGTTTTCGCAGTCCGGCCAGAGCCCGGACCTGGTGGCGCCCACGCGCTTCTTCAGCGAGGGCGGGGCCATCACGGCGGCCTTCGTCAACGACCCCGACTCGCCGCTGGCGCGCGCGTCGCAATGGGTGTTTCCGCTGCACGCGGGCCTGGAAGCCAGCGTCGCGGCGACCAAGAGCTTCATCGCGCAGCTGGTGGCGGGGGCGCGGCTGGTCGCCGCCTGGCTGGACGACCTCGTGCTGCAGGCCGCGCTGTCGGCACTGCCCGGGGTGCTCGCACGCGCCGCGCACGCCGACTGGTCGGCCGCCGTGGATGCACTCGCGCAGGCGGATCGGCTCTTCGTGATCGGCCGCGGCACCGGCCTGCCGATCGCGCTCGAGGCGGCGCTCAAGTTCAAGGAGACCTGCGCCATCCAGGCCGAGGCCTTTTCCGGCGCGGAGGTGCAGCATGGTCCGATGGCGCTGATTCACGAGGGCTATCCGCTGCTGGTGTTCGCGCCGCGCGGCCCCGCGCAGGCCGGGCTGCTCTCGCTGGCCGACGAGATGCGCCTGCGCGGCGCGCGCGTCCTGCTCGCCGCGCCGCCCGGCACGCCCGGCTGCAACCTGCCGATCGTCGAGACGGCGTCGGTCGAGCTCGACCCCATCTCGACGATCCAGAGCTTCTATCCGATGGTGGAAGCGCTCGCGCGCCTGCGGGGCTTCGACCCCGACCGGCCGCGCCATCTGAACAAGGTCACGCGAACCCAATGAGCGCCTACGACAACGACGCGGCCGTTCACCCCGGACAGCTCGTGATGGCGAGCATCGAGGGCACGCGCCTCGACGCGCCACAAGCGGCCTTCCTGCGCGAGCACCGCATTCGGGCGGTGTGCCTGTTCCGGGGCAACCTCGGCAGCGAGGGCGAGGTGCGCCGGCTCACCGCCGACCTGCGCGAGGTGATGGGCGACAAGGCATTGATCGCGCTCGACCAGGAGGGCGGCTCGGTGGTCCGCGCGACCTTCCTGCCGCAGCCGCCTGCCGCCATGGCTTTGGGCGCGGCGGGCGACGCGGCGCTGGCGGAGGAGGTCGGCGCGGCGGTGTCGCGCGGCGTGCGCAGCCTGGGCTTCAACTGGAATTTCGCGCCGGTGCTCGATGTCAACAACAACCCGGCCAACCCGGTGATCGCCGAGCGCAGCTTCTCCGAGGACCCGCACGAGGTGGCGCGCCTGGCCGGCGCGTGGATGCGCGGCGCGCTGCGCGAGGGCGTGGCCTGCTGCGTCAAGCACTTCCCGGGGCATGGCGACACGCACGTCGACTCGCACCGCGACCTGCCGGTCGTGGACAAGTCGCTGGCACAACTGCAGGCGCTCGAATTCGTGCCCTTCCACGCGCTCGCGGGCGAAGCGCCGGCGATGATGACCGCGCACATCGTCTATCCGCAGCTCGACGCGGATCACCCGGCGACTTTGTCGCGCAAGGTGCTGGGCGGGCTGTTGCGCGAGCAGTGGGGCTACGACGGCGTGGTCATCACCGACTCGCTGGTGATGAAGGCGATCCACGACCGCTACGGCCACGACCGCGCCGCGGTGCTCACCTTGCAGGCGGGCGCCGACATGGCGATGGCACTGGGCACGCAGGCAGAACAGGCGGCGGCGGTGCGCGCCATGGCCGATGCGCAGGCCCGCGGCGCGCTGACGCACGCGCAACTGGCGCGCGCCCGCGGCCGCCTCGACGCACTGGCCGCCCGCTATCCGGCATGCGCCGGCGCCTACGAGCCGGCGCAGCGCGAGCGCGACGACCAGTTGATGCGCCGCGCCTGGGCCGCGGGGCTCACCGTGCTGCGCGGCGCGCGGCCGCCCGCGCGCATGCAGCCGCTGCGCGTGCTCACGCAGCGCAGCGTGCCCTGCGACGGCGTCTCCGAGGCCGGACCCGGCGGCGACGACGTGGCGGCGCTGTTTGCCGGTTTCGCCGACGTGGAACTGGTGCAGGTGGCCGACCTGCGCGAGCTCGACTGGAGCCGCCTGCCGCGCGACGGGCGCAAGACCGTGCTCGCCTCCAACCATCGCGAGCGCTACGACGCGCGCAGCGCGGGCTGGTCGCCCGACTGGCACCTGGTGCTGTGGAACCCGTTCCAGGCGCTCGACGTGGCAGCGCCGGGCGTCGTGACCTGGGGCTACGCGGCCGGCGCGCTCGATGCGCTGAGAGCCTGGCTCGAAGGCCGCGCCGAGGCATCGGGCCGATCGCCCGTGCGGCTCGCGCCCTGAGCGGCGCGCTTGGCCTTCACCGGATTGCGGAAGACACCGATGACCTTCGACGCTGCTTCGCGACGCTCGCCGTTCACCTGGGTGCCCAGCCTCTACTTCGCGCAGGGGCTGCCCTTCTTCGCCGTGAACGTGGTGATGGCGCTCATGTACAAGAGCATGGGCGTGCCCAACGAGCAGATCGCCCGCTGGTCGGGCCTCTTGAGCCTGGCCTGGGGCATCAAGTGGCTGTGGAGTCCGTTCCTCGAGCTGGCGCCGAGCAAGAAGGCGATCGTCGTCGTCTTCCAACTGCTGGGCGGCGCGGGCTTGTGCCTGGTCGCGCTGTCCTTGCAGTTGCCGAACTACTTCCTGGTGGGCATCGCCGCGCTCACGCTGGTCTCGCTGGCGTCGGCGACCCACGACATCGCGTCGGACGGCCTGTACATCGCCAGCCTGGACGCCAGGCAGCAGGCCGAGTACGCGGGATGGCAAGGCGCCTTCTTCAACGTCGCGCGCTTCATCTCGATGGGCGGGCTGGTGATCCTGGCCGGCCACTTGGAGAAGAGCCTGGGCGTGGCCAATGCGTGGAGCGTCGTGTTCAGCTTGTTCGGCGCCACCATGCTGGTGCTGGGCCTGTACCACGGCTGGGCCTTGCCGGGCACACGCAATGCCGTGCGGGCCGATCGCTCGCTGCGCGGCGTGGCGCGCACCTTGTGGGACGTGCTCGTCGCGTTCCTGGGCAAGCCCGGCATCTGGCTCGCCATCTTCTTCATCATCATGTTCCGCGCCGGCGAAGGGCAGGTGCAGACCATCGGTCCGCTGTTCCTGCGCGACGCGCGCTCCGTCGGCGGGCTGGGCCTCACCACCGGCGAGGTCGGCTGGGCCTACGGCACGGCGGGCACCATCGCCTTCATCGTCGGCAGCATCGTCGGCGGCTACTTCGCCGCCTGGCTGGGCTTGAGGCGCGCGATGCTCTGGCTGATCCTCGCGATGAACCTGCCGAGCGCCGCATTCGTCTTTCTCAGCAGCGCGATGCCGACGCACTTCGCGGTGATCGCTGCCGCGCTCAGCCTGGAGATGTTCGGCTACGGGTTCGGCTTCGTCGGCGTCATCCTGTACCTGATGCAGGTGGTGTCGGTGGGTCGCTACCAGACGGCGCACTACGCCATCGGCTCGGGCGTGATGGGCCTGGGCATGAGCCTGTTCAAGAGCATCAGCGGCGACATCCAGACGGCGCTGGGCTACCAGAATTTCTTCATCTGGGGCCTGCTGTGCGCGGTGCCGGTGCTGGTGCTGTCGCGCTTCGTCCGTCTCGACGCGGTGGCAGCCCCGCCGGCCGATGCGCCGGGCCGGCCGGCCGAGGCCTGAGCGCCATGCGGACGCGGCGGGCAGCGTGGCTCGCGAGCGCCGCGCTCGTGGCCGGCTGCGGCCACGTCGGCACGCCGCCCGAACTGCCGCCGGCGGGCATCTTCTTCGACGACTTCAGCCAGTCGGACACGCAGTCCCTGGTGCGCGATGGCTGGGCGCTGCGCGACAAGCCCGGCCACCCCGGCATCGAGGGCGCAGCCTGGGGCCCGGACACCGTGACGCTGGTCGACGACCCGGCCCAGCCGGGCAACCGCTTGCTGCGCCTGGCCGCGCGCACCGACGGCACGCCGCAGGGCACGTTCCAGGCCCAGCTGTGCCATGCGCGCAAGTTCTTCGAAGGAACCTACGCCGCGCGGGTGCACCTGCACGATGCGCCCGCCAGCGGGCTAGACGGCGACGTGGTGGTGCAGACCTTCTACCTCGTCAGTCCGCTGCGCTTCGACTTCGACCCGCAGTACAGCGAGCTCGATTGGGAGTACCTGCCCAACGGCGGCTGGGGCGATGCGAGGACGCGCCTGTACGGCGTCAGCTGGCAGACCGTGTCGCTGCATCCTTGGCAGGCCTTCAACCAGCCGCTGCAGGTCTTTCGCGCCCTCGACGGCTGGCACGTGCTGGTCATGCAGGTGGGCGACGGCCGGACTCGCTTCTACCTCGACGGCGAGTTCCTGGCCGAGCACGGCGGGCGCAACTACCCGGCCGTGCCGATGTCGCTCAACTTCAATCTCTGGTTCTCGCCGGGCGGGCTGCTGCCGGCCCATCGCGCCTGGCGCGTGTATCACGAGGATGTCGACTGGGTGTTCCATGCGCGCGACCGGCTGCTCTCGCCTGCGCAGGTGGACGCCGCCGTGGATGCGTTGCGGCGCGCGGGCACGGCGCACACCGACAGCGTGCCGCCGGCGCAGCCGCCGCTCGCTTCAACCTGCGATTTCTAGCGCGCCGCGTCGCCTTGCGTCGACGCCACCGGCGTGCCGGGCCGGGCGCTGGCGGCGTACAGCGTCCACAGGTGCGCGAGCGTGGCCATGCCGCCCGTGCCTTGCAGCGGCGCGAGCGTCTTCGCGGCTGCGCCAGCGCGTCCGGCCTGTGCCTGCGCGGCGCCCAGACGCAGCCGCACTTCATCCGCGTGGCGCACGCCGCCCTTGGCCAGCCCTTCCTCGATCATCGCGATGCCATGGTCGACCTGCCCCTCGGCGATGGCCAGTTGACCCAACGTGACCAGTGCGTTGCCGTCGTGGGCGCGGTGGGCGGCGGCTTCATCACGCTGGCGGGCAGCGGCGTCCTCGCCGGCCTGCTTGCGTGCCTTGGCCCGCAGCGCCTTGGCCTGCGCCGGCTCGCCGCCGGCGAACACGCCCTTGGCCGCAGCCTCGTCGAGCACGGCGAGCGTCTCGGCTGGAAAGCCCGCCTCCATGGCCAGGCCCGCCAGCAGCAGGTGCTGGTCGGCGCTTGCGAGGTTGCCGGTGGCGCGCACCAGCCGGAACAGGTCGAGCAGGAGTCGATCGGGCAAGGCCTTGCGATCGACGTTGGAGAGCAGGTCGCCCCAGTACGCCGGCTTCGGGTAGCGGGTGGCCAGCCGCTCCATCGTCGCGGTACTGCCGGCGCTGTCGTTGAGCTTGCGCTGCGCACTGGCCAGCAACTGCAGCGTGCGCTCGGGCGTGACGCGGTTTGCCGCGTCGTCGGCCTTGACCTTCGCCAGCAGCGCCGCGGCGGCGCCGGCGTTGTCGCCCGCCAGGTAGAGCGCCTGCACCCGCAGCGTCTCGACATCGTCCTTGGTGCCGCCTTCTTGCGCGTAGCGGCTGGCCCAGCGCGCAACGCGTGCGTAGTCCTTGGCGGCGTAAGCGTTCTGCACGAGCGACTCGATCAGCGAAAGGCGCGCCTCGCCGGCGACCTTGTCGGTCGCGAGGGCTGCCTCGATCGCGTCGAAGGCGACGCTGGATTGGCCGGCGCCCAGGGCGGCCGCAGCCTTGGTGCGGCTGAGCACGTAGCGCTCATAGGGCGTGGGGTCGGTAACGGCCTTCTCGGCTTCGTCGAGCTTGGCCAGCGCCTCGGTGAACTTGCCGGCGCGCACGAGTTCCTGGGCCTGCACCACCGGGCCGCCAACGGCCGGTCGCGCGGTGTCGGCGGCCGTATTCGCCGACGCCGCCTGTGCGGGGGCCGCAGCGGAGGTGTTGCCGGCGTCGGCGGCCTGCGCCTGCGCGCCCGCGGCGAGCAGCGCGGCGAGCGCGCCGCGAACGAAGAAAGAAGAAGCCATCTGCTGTTCCGTCGGAGAAGAGGATCGTCTGAAGAGCCGCCCCGCCCGCGAAGCGGGCATCGAGCGCGCGCAGCGCACGCCGCGAAGGTGCGCGCTGCGGGTCGAGGGGGTTGGGGCAGGCTGGGGCGGCCGAGACCTGCGCGCCGCCCGCTGCGAAGCCCGAATTGTTGACGCTCGGCCCGCCGAGGTCAATGCAAGCCCGGCACGGCGCCGGGGTGCGCCGAACTCACGCGCCCGCGTTCAGCTCTGCAATGAAGTCGTACATGTCGCCGCGGTAGTACGACTGCGACAACTCGATCGCACGACCGTCGCGCAAGTAGCCCAGGCGCTCCACCAGCAACCCGGCGTCGCCGGTCTTGGCTTCGAGCAGCTTGGCCTGCTCGCTGTTGAGCAGCAGGGCACGCAGGCGCTGCAGCGCGCGCACCGGCCGGTTGCCCAGCTTCTCGAGTTCGAGGTAGAGCGACTCGCCGATCTGATCCAGCGGCGGCAGGCACGAGGCGACGAAAGTGGCGCACTCCACCGCCATCGGCGCCCGGTCGGCGAATCGGAGGCGGCGAAACCGATACACCAGCGTGCCCGGGCTGAGGCCGAGCTTGAGCGCCTCGTCCGGCGTCACCGTGCCCTGCGAGCGATCCAGCCAGACGCTGTGCGGCTCGCGTCCGCGCGCCCGCATGTCCTCGGAGAACGAGGTCAGCTTGGCGAAATTCTTCTCGACGCGCGTGCAGACGAAGTTGCCCGAGCCCTGCCGGCTGACGATCCAGCCTTCCTGCGCCAGCCCTTCGATCGCGCGGCGCACGGTGATGCGCGAGACCGCCAGGTCCTCGGCCAACTGACGCTCCGACGGCAGCGCGTCGTCGGGCCCGAGCAGATGCTGCTCGATCGCCTCCTTGATGGCCCGTTGCAGCTGCTGATACAGCGGCAGGCTCTGGTTCGGATCGAGCGGCTTGAGCAACTGCGCCAAGGAGCTCATGGGCGCGCACCCTCGCCGGCACGGTCAGACGCTCGCGCCAGTGCCATCGGTGAAAACCATACCACTTCAATACAAGATGGACGCACCCGACCACCGGGGAAATTCAGGGGCGGGGCCGGCTTGCATTCCGAGTTGATTGGTAGCATAGTGGCATCAAGTGGTAGCGTATTGGTACGCAAAGCTTGGCAGGAGTGGTTCGGGGAATGGGCCGGCTTCCGTGGCAGCACAGGAGCCGGATCCCGCGGGGTCAACGGATCGGATCAACACGGTTCAAAACACAGAGGCAGACACATGAAGATACAACGGACACCCATCGCGTCGGCGGTCGCTCTCG
>DATFAY010000298.1:0-2780 GCA_035254085.1 Piscinibacter sp. | reverse complement strand
GACTGCTCGACCAGCGCGGCGTTCTGCTGCGTGACCTGATCGAGCTGGCTCACCGCATCGCTCACCTGCGAGATGCCGGCGGTCTGCTCGTGGGTGGCCGAGCTGATCGAGCCGATCAGCTCGCTCACGCGCCGGACCTGCGTGACGATGTCGTTCATGGTGCGCCCGGCGTTGTCGACCTGCTGGCTGCCCACCTCCACCTTCTCGACGCTGTCGCTGATGAGCGTCTTGATTTCCTTGGCCGCCTGCGCGCTGCGCTGCGCGAGGCTGCGCACCTCGGCGGCGACCACCGCGAAACCGCGGCCCTGCTCGCCCGCGCGCGCCGCCTCGACGGCGGCGTTCAGCGCGAGGATGTTGGTCTGGAAGGCGATGCCGTCGATGACGCTGATGATGTCGCTGATCTTCTTGCTCGAGGCGGTGATCTCCTCCATCGTCGCCACCACCTCGCCCACCACGACGCCGCCGTGCGCGGCCACCTCGCTGGCGGTGTTGGCCAGCTGCGTGGCCTGCAGGGCGGTCTGCGCGTTGTTCTTCACCGTGCTGGTGAGCTGCTCCATCGACGACGCGGTCTGTTGGAGGTTGCTCGCCTGCAGCTCGGTGCGGTGCGACAGGTCGGCGTTGCCGGTGGCGATCTGGGTCGAGCCGGTGGCGATGTTGTCGCTGCTGAGGCGAACGCTGCCGACCACGCGCACCAGGCTCTCGTTCATCGCCTTCAGCGCGTGCAGCAGCTCGCCCAGTTCGTTGCTGCTGCGCACCTCGATGCGCGAGCTCAGGTCGCCGTCGGCCACGCGCCGCGCGATGCCGATCGCCTGCGCCAGCGGGGTCGTGATGCCGCGGATCAGCAGCACGGTGGTGCCCACCATCAGCGACCACGCGAGCAGCATGGCGCCGCCCAGCAGGTACCAGGTCCGCGCGATGCTCGCCTTCGCGTCGGCGCCGTTGGCCGTCGCCCGCTTGAGCAGGAATTCGGACAGTTCGGCCGACGGCGCGGCGGCGACCTTGTAGGTCGGATTGATCTTGGACACCAGGACGGTCTCAGCCTGGTTCCAGTCGCCGGCCTTCAGCGCGGTGACCGCTTCGGCGATGCTGCGGGTGCCCAGGGCACCGCTCTTGTCGTACCACGCGTCCGCCAGGCGCTGCTCGGCGGGCGACACGATCGCCCCGCGATAGCGTGCCCACATCTGGTTGATGTCCGCCGTGGCCTTGTCGATCGCAGTGAAGTGGATCTCCAGCGGGTGGCCATGCAGCTTGGCCCAGTCGAAGACCGGGTTGTGCTGCAGCGCCTGCAGGACCTGGCTGCGGTTGCTTTCCATGAGCAGGCGGATCTGCGCGAAGTCGTTTTCGGAGCGGGCATCGTCCAGCGACACGTCCTTCATTTCGCTGGTGTGGGCAGTGGCGTACAGGCCGAGCGCCCCGACGCCGAGCATGAGCAGCATGAGCGCCGAAAGCACGGCGACGATCAGCGTCTTGATCTTGATGTTGGCAAGCATGAATCTGACTCCCTGTGAGGTTTATGAGTGTGTGGACGGCCGCTGCGCGCGCGCCGGTGCCGAGCGGGCGGCACGGTGGCGGTGGAAGAACTCGGCCATGCCGTCCTGGAGCTCGTCGGCCCGCTCGAACTCGAGGTAGGTGATGTCGCAGAGGTTGCCGAGGTCCTTCAGCAGCGTCGTCTTGATCGGCGCGTGCTTCCACACCAGGAACAGCACCGGCGTGCAGGCGCCCTTGAAGATGTGATAGCAGAGCTCGAAGGCGCTGCTCTCGCTCATGCCGACGCGGATGTTCACGAAGGCCTGCGCCTGCGCGAGCAGGCCCAGGCGATGGGCACGAAAGGCGCGCGGCGTGAAGGCCTGGCCGGTGGCGGCCTCGAACGAGCGGCGGAAGGTGTCGGCGCTCTCGGCCTGGGTGCCGGTGAGGTAGCGAAACGAGTACGGATTGCCGTTGTGACGGTCGATCTGCCCCAGGACCTGGGCGATCAGGGCCTGCTGCTCCTGGCTGGATTCGGTGAAGGGCTGGCGCACGAACAGCTGCAGCGGCTCGGGCTCGACCGCGGGCATCGTGGCCGGCCGCTCGGCGGCGCGCGTGACGATGGTGGGCGCGCGCTTGGCGGCGGCGCCGGCCGCCGCATCGGCGAGCGCGGCATGGGCGCCTGCCATGAAGGCGTGCCACAGGCGCGACGCCGGGCTGGCGGCGCGGTTCTTCAGCAGGGTCGCAGCGAGCTGAGTGCCGCGCGCGAGCAGTGCGCCGTCAGGGCGCGGCAGCCGCTGTCCCCGCGAGATGCTCGCGCCCTCGAGGAAGGCCGAGCACAAGCGCTGTTGCTGGTGTTGGTGGCGACGCCGCCCGTCGAGCGGCTCGCCGTCGGCCAGCGGATGCAGGCGGTGCATCAAGGCCGCCACCTGCTCGGCGGTCCATGCGCGCCAGTCGGCGGGATGCGTGATGGCGGGTTCAGCGGCTGCGGCCGTCGGCCCCGGCCGTACTGCGCCGGCGGCACGGTGTCGGCCACGAGCGGCCGTTCGCGGTGTGTTGTTCATGCATCTCCCTGTCTGGATGGCGTGAGGCCACCCCCGAACCGCAGGGACGCAAGCGCGCGTTCTCGAGCGCACGGCACGACGCAGGTTGCCCGCTTCGATGGACGAATCGAAGCGGCCGAAGAGGAACCGGGTTCCTCGGCTGGGCGTTCGGCAACCCCGCTGTCGTGGCTCCGTGGAGCGTTAGACCGGAAGCTTTGCGACCCCGACTTTCGTGCGGGTGTGCCTTTGTCGGAACGGATACGGATCCGCAGC
>DATFAY010000297.1:0-37839 GCA_035254085.1 Piscinibacter sp. | reverse complement strand
GGTGGCCCATTCGGCGGCCGGGCAGCGCTCGGCGATGGCCAGGGCTTCTTCCGGCCCGGCGCAGTCGATCAGGAAGAAGCCGCCGATCATCTCCTTGGCCTCGGCGTAAGGGCCGTCCAGAAGCTGGCGCTTGCCGCCGCGCACCTGCACGCGCGTGGCCTGCGACGTCGCCGCGAGCGATTCCACCGCCAACAGCTGGCCCCTGGCCTGCAGCTCGTCGCCGAACCGGCGCATGCGGGCGTAAGCCTCTTCGCCTTCGGCGCGGGTACGGGTGGACCGCTGGCCCACGGGTTCGACGATCAGCAGCATGTAACGCATGGGGATCCTCGCTTAAAGGCCTTGGTGAGGCCGCGGTGGCTGGAGGATTCATTGTGCCAAGCCGCGCCTACACTCGCTCGATGGCCAACCGACTTTCACAGATCGCCACCCGCACCGGCGACGACGGCACGACCGGGCTGGGCGACGGGCAGCGCGTGCCCAAGAGCCACTTGCGCATCGCTGCGATGGGTGATGTGGACGAACTGAACTCGCAGCTCGGCGTGCTGCTGGCCGAGCCGCTGCCGGCGGACGTGCGCGAGTTGCTGATCACCATCCAGCACGAGCTTTTCAACCTGGGCGGCGAGCTGTCGATCCCGGGCTACGAGTTGCTGAAGGCCGATGCGGTGCTGCGGCTGGACGAGGCGCTCGCGCACTACAACGCGGGCTTGCCGCGGCTGGCCGAGTTCATCCTGCCGGCCGGCACGCGCAGCGCGGCGCTGGCCCACGTGGGCCGCACGATCGCACGTCGCGCCGAGCGCGCGGTGGTCGCGCTGGCCGCGGTGGAAACGGTGAACGCGGCGCCGCGCCAGTACCTGAATCGCCTGTCGGACCTGCTGTTCGTGCTGGCGCGCGTGCTCAACCGCGCCAACCTCGATGGCCTGGGCGGCGACGATGTCTACTGGCACAGCGAACGCCTGGCGCGCCAGTCCGGCGAAGGCTAAGGCCCCGCCGGACGGCACTCAGCCGCGCCGGGCCTTGACCGCGTCGCTCAGCACCTGCAGCACGGTCAGCGAATCGTCCCAGCCGATGCAGGCGTCGGTGATGCTCTGGCCGTAGGCCAGCGTCGACGCGTCATCCTTGCCCGGGGTGAACTTCTGCGCGCCGCCGTGCAGGTGGCTTTCGACCATCACGCCGAAGATCTGGCGGCTGCCGCCGGCCACCTGGGCTGCGATGTCCTTCGAGACGTCGATCTGGCGCTGGTGCTGCTTGCTCGAGTTGGCGTGGCTGCAGTCGACCATCAGCGTCGGGTGCAGCTTGGCTTCGGTCAGTGCCTGGCAGGCCGCGGCCACGCTGCCGGCGTCGTAGTTCGGCAGCCGGCCGCCGCGCAGGATCACGTGGCAATCCTTGTTGCCCTTGGTCTCGACGATCGCGACCTGCCCGTTCTTGTGCACCGACAGGAAGTGGTGCGGCCGCGCGGCGGCCTGGATCGCGTCGCAGGCGATCTTCAAGTTGCCGTCGGTGCCGTTCTTGAAGCCGATCGGCGCCGACAGGCCCGAGGCCAGCTCGCGGTGCACCTGGCTTTCGGTGGTGCGCGCGCCGATCGCGCCCCAGCTGATCAGGTCGCCGATGTACTGCGGGCTGATCGTGTCAAGGAACTCGCTGCCCGCCGGCACGCCCAGCCGGTTGATCTCGACCAGCAACTGGCGGGCGATGCGCAGGCCCTCGTCGATGCGGTAGCTCTCGTCGAGGTAGGGGTCGTTGATCAGGCCCTTCCAGCCGACCGTGGTGCGCGGCTTCTCGAAGTACACCCGCATCACGATCTCGAGCGTGTCGGCGTACTTGGCGCGCTCGGCCGACAGGCGGCGGGCGTAGTCCAGCGCCGCGGCCGGGTCGTGGATCGAGCAGGGCCCGATGATGACCAGCAGCCGGTCATCCTTGCCGTGCATGATGTGGCGCACGGCGGCCCGGGTGTGCTTGATCAGCTTCTCCGTCGGCGTGCCGGCGATCGGAAAAAAGCGGATCAGGTGCTCCGGCGGGGGCAAGGGGGTCACGTCCTGGATACGCTGGTCGTCGGTTTCGCTCGTGCGCTCGCTGAGCACGAGGCCGGGGCGATTGTGGGTCTCGGCCGGGGCGGTGGCTTTGGCGTTCATCAGGGCATCTCTCTGGTCCAAGGGTGGGTCGGGCGCCTGGCCCCGGCGAAAAAAAACCGCCGGGGCTGCCGGCGGTCTTTTCGGGGTGTTCGCTGTTGCTCGTGGTATCAGGTGTGCGCGAATGCCTCTCAAGCCGCCGGTCGGGGCGAGAACCAAAAATAAACAAAGAAAAATCGCGGGGCGCGCATCACGGGTCGGAATGTAGCATGCCGCGCTGGCCGCAGGCTGTCGTGAAGCTTGCGGGTGAAAGGTTCAAGGGAGTTGACGGATGAAACGGCGTGAACTGCTGCATTTGAGCGCGTTGATCGCGGCTGTCTCCGGTTGTGGCGGGGGCGGGTCCAGCCCCACCGCGACGGAGCCTCCACCGCCACCGTCTCCTCCGCCACCACCGCCACCGCCGCCGCCGCCACCGCCGCCGCCACCCCCACCGCCACCGCCGCCGCCGCCGCCGCCGCCGCCGCCACCGCCACCGCCACCGCCCAATGTCCTGTTCATCTCTATCGACGACTTGAACGACTGGGTCGGTTTTCTCGGCGGCCATCCGCAGGTGCAAACGCCGGCGCTGGACGCCCTGGCTGCCCGGGCCGCGGTGTTCAAGCGCGCCTATTGCGCGGCGCCGGTTTGTTCGCCGTCACGCGCGAGCGTGCTGTCCGGGTTGTCGGTCGAGAACACCGGCGTCCACTACAACGAACAGACCTTCCTCGGCGTCAACCCCGGCAAGAAGCAGGTCGACGACATGTTTGCCGACGCTGGCTACATCAAGCAGCGCTACGGCAAGGTCGACCACGTCTATTCGTCCCACGTCGACCAGCCGCTGCCGCCGACGGTGCCGTATGCGAACAAGGTGTGCCCGGCACCGGCGGGCGAGGGGGCGTTCGACTGGGGCCCCGCACCGGGCGGCGATGCGGCCCAGCCGGACTACCAGTACGCCCAGAGCGGCATCGATTTCCTCAACGCGGCGCACGACAAGCCCTTCTTCCTCTCGGTCGGCTTCACGCGCCCGCACCTGGGCTGGTACGTGCCGCAGCGCTTCTTCGACCTGTACCCCAAGGGCACGCTCGTCCTGCCGAGCGCGCCGCCCGGCGACCTCGACGACCTGGGCCCCGCCGGCCAGGCCACCGCGCTGAAGTTCAATTTCCACAATTGCATCACCGGCCAGAATCTCTGGGCCGATGCGGTGCAGGCCTACCTGGCCAGCATCAGCTGGAGCGACTCGCAGCTGGCCCGGCTGATCGCGGCACTCGACGCGAGCGCCTACGCCGACAACACCATCGTCGTCGTCTACAGCGACCACGGCTTCCACCTCGGCGAGAAGTTCCACTGGCACAAGCTGGCCCTGTGGGAGCGGGCCACGCGCGTGCCGCTGCTGATTCGCCTGCCGGGACAGTCGGCGCGCGTGGACATCGACGCCTGCGTCAGCCTGCGCGACTTGGCGCCCACGCTGCTCGATCGATGTGGCGTGGCGCAGGCCTATGCGATGGACGGGAACAGCCTGAACCCCTTGCTGGCCGATCCGAACCAGAGCTGGGACCACCCGGTGCTGACCACCAAGGATGAGCACGACCACGCGATCCGCACGCCCGACTGGCGCTACATCCGCTATGCGAGCGGCGAGCGTGAGCTGTACGACGAGAAGGCCGACCCCGGCGAGCTGACCAACCTGGCCGGCAGCGGCCAGCACGAGACCTTGATGGCCCAGCTCGACGCCTTGATGCCACCGAAGCCCTGAGCGGTCCGCCCATCGCTGGCACGTGCATTGCCCCGCCCGACTCGCGGGCGTGGGCGCGGGCCGCCGGTGCACTCGGCCTGGCTGGTTATCGGCAGGTGCGAGCCCGACTTGAGTCGTAACGAGCGGGCGCAATGCCTTGCTTTTCCGCATCAAGCCGCGAACCGAAACGACCGAAACACCCCGCATGCGCGACCGCTGGTGCGTTGCGCGACAGCCAATCGAGGGCGGTCATGCGGACGTTCGAGTACAAGGGTCATTCTTCTTCCACGGCGGCATTCCGGCCGACTGCCATGGCTGCTTCGCTCCTTGCCATCGCCCTGCTGGTCAGCGCCTGCGGCGGCGGTGGCGGCGCGGGTGCAGGCACCGACTCCACACCCGAGGCCGGCGGCAGCGGCGAGCAGGCGCAGGACAACGGAAACAGCACCGGCCCGACGCCGCAAGACGGCCCCGACGCGCTGTATTTCCGTCCTTCGGCGGCGCTGGCCGCGGCCGGGGCGCTCGACAAGGTGTCCGGCGGTAACGCCCTTTTCGCCGCCTGGAACCCCAAGGATCCGAACACGGCCCTCAAGCCCGGCATGAAGATCATGTTCTTCGGCTCGGCCCAGGGCTGCGCCGCCGGCGCCGAGGGGCCGTTGACCAGCCTGGCAGACAGCCGCCTGGCCGCGGTGGCCGGCCTGACGAGCATGCCGCACGCCGCCGCGCTGCCCGCACTGCGCTGGACCCCCGCCGGCGCGACCGCCGGCTGTGGTGCCGAGGCGCAGGGCCGGTCCGGCGCCTCCGCCGTCTTCCTGAACGCCGACGACGCCGGCGGTGCGGTCGGCATGTTGACGACCTCCGGCAAGCAGGACGACGGCAACGCGCCGTTCTTCGGCCCCTTCGGCGCGGGCGGCCAGAACGGCGCCGGCGCCAATGCCCACATCACTGGCACCTTCGTCAACTTCCGCCAGGCCTGGGGCGTGGCCGACCCGCTCCAGCCCTGGACGGGCCATGCCGTCGCCCGCGTGCGCAGCGTGCAGAGCATGGGTGCGGTGCAGCTCGACACGGCTGGCGAGGCGGTCCAGGCCAAGCAGCAGATGATGGCCACGTTCCTGAACACGACCTGCATCCGCACCCTGACGGGCCAGCCCTGCCAGCTGCAATACCTGTTCAACACCGCGATCGCGCGCTCGGGCGTCAGCGACTGGTCGCAGGTCAGCTGGTTCAAGGATGGCGACGTCTGGTTCGACCCGGCGCAAGGCGGCATCCCGATCGTCGACGGGCCGATCTACGCCAGCGGCCAGATGACGACCGATTCGAAGACGCGCCTGCCGCTGTTCGTCTCGCAGGGCTCCGCCACGCAGCACCAGGCCTTTGCCGGCCGCACCTTCGATGTGACGATCAGCTTCGAGCAGTTGCAGAACGTGCTGCGCATCGTGACCGCGCGCCAGCTCTCGGTCGACCTGGCCAGTGTGAGCGAGGCGCAGATCGCCAGCGTCTGGGGCAGCGCGTGGAACGACCGCAACGCGTGGGTGCTCCTGGCCGGCCACGTCGGCCAGGAGGTCTACAACCCCAGCAGTGCGTACAAGGTGCAGATCGGCGGCGGCTTCAAGAGCCTGTTCGTCGGACCCCAAGGCTAGGGGGGGCCTGCGCACCCGCCGGGCGGGGTGGCTCGCTTACTATCCGAAGGCCCACCGGCATCGGTGGGCCTTCGGCGTTTTTTGGTGCACCACCCATGCTCGACCAACCCTTGCTGCTGGAGCCCTTGCTGCGCTTGATGCCCTTGCCGGCGACGCTGGTGCGGCATGCCTCGCTGTCGGCTGAGCGCCGCCTGCGCACGCTGCGGCTGGCCGACACGCCGCTGGTCGCCGGAGTCAACGCGGCCTTCGACGAGAGTTGCAAGCTGACGATCGCCGAAGACATGGAGCCCGAGCAGCTGCCGATCAAGCTGTGCGTGCCGAAACCCCGCCGCCAGTACACCGGCGTGCACCTGACGGTGCTGAGCACCAAGGGCCAGTACAACCTGCTGATCGGCGACGACTACAGCCGCCTGTTCGTCGGCAGCGGCACCACTGTGCGCGGCGGCATCCAGCTCCACGACCGCGCCACGGCCTTCATCGGCGACCGCACGGTCATCGGCCAGTCCCGCCTGCTCGTCAGCGACGCGGATCTGGTGATCGGCGAAGACTGCCATCTGGTCGAGGAGGTGCTGCTGCAGTGCAACGACCCGCACCTGATGACCGACCTGCGCAACGGCGAGCCGCTGAATGGCAACCGCCGGCGCATGTACCTCGGCCGCCACGTGCTGGTGAACCGGCGTGCGCTGCTGATGCCGGGCGTGCGCATTGGCGACGGTGCGATCGTCGCGGCCGGCGCGCTGGTGGCCGCCGACGTCGGCCCCAACACGCTGGTCGGCGGTGCGCCGGCCGTGGTGTTGCGCGAGCAGGTGGGCTGGTCACGCGAGGGCCGCGCCACCATCGATCTGCCGCTGGTTCGCCAGGTCGGCTGAGCGCCGTAGCATGCAGGGTGTCTCCGGCGCTTCGCCGGGCGACGTTTCCATGGGCCCCTGATCCGAAATGTCCACGTTCGTCGAAACCCCGTTTCTGGAACCACTGATGCGCATCATGGGCCTGCCGCCCTCGTTGGTGCGCTACCTGCCGGTGACGGCCGACAAGCCGCTGCGCACGATGCGCCTGCGCGAATCGCCGCTGGCCAAGCAGCTGGACATCGACTGGGCCGATGACTGCTTCCTGACGACGGTCGACGGCGGCGCCGAGAACCTTGCGCACGTCTCGGTCAGCGTGCCCGGCGCGCGGCGGCAGGTCAGCGGGGTGCACCTGGCGCTGTTCGGCGGCAAGGGGCAGCTGAACCTGGTGCTGGGTGGCGACCAGCTGAAGGTCGTGATCGGCACCGAGACGATCGTGCGCGGCGGCTTGCACATGGCGGCCAAGGCCACCGCCTTCATCGGAGACCGCACGACGGCCGGCCAGGCGCGCTTCACCGTCTCCAATGCCGATCTGGTGATCGGCGACGATTGCCAGCTGTCCGAAGACGTGGGGGTGCAGTGCAGCGATCAGCACGCGATCCTCGATGCCGACACCGGCGCACCGGTCTTCGGCCACCGGCGGCATGTGCGCATCGGCCGCCATGTGTGGCTGGGGCGGCGGGTGCTCGTGCTGCCCGACGTCACCATCGGCGCGGGCAGCGTCGTCGAAGCGGGTGCGGTGGTGCGGGCCAACGTGGCCGCCAACACGCTGGTCGGCGGCGCGCCGGCCGCCGTGCTGCGCGAGCGGGTCGACTGGCGGCGCTAGGAGGCTGCGCCGCCGTCTACGTAGTGACGGCGGAACAGGGCCATGGTGTGCGCCACCAGGTCCGGCGTGACATGGCGGTGGTCCCAGGCCCAGGCGGTGCGCGGGTCGGCGCAGTTGACCAGCTCGTAGCTGGGAAAGTAGTCGACGTTGTCGTGCTGCGCGGCGAACTCCTGCGCCACGGCGCGCAGCATCGACTTCGAATAGCTGTTGGTGACGACCACGTCCTGCGCCAGGAAGCTGCGCTCCAGCGGCACCGGCGAGACCGTGATGACCAGCTTGAAGTCCGCGCCGTGCACGCCTCGCAGCAGCGCATGCAGCGCCTCCAGCGCGGCCCGGTGCTGCTCGAAGCGCGTCAGGTGCACCGCGAGCCGATCGCCGAAGGCGGCCAGCACGCGCGGGCCCGGCGTGTTGTTCAGGTAGCGGTCGGCCGCCTCGTCGAACCAGCACTCGGCCATGCCCAGCGTGACGATGTGCAGCTTGCAGTGTCGCAACCGGGGGCCGAGGTGCGCGCGCACGGCGCGGCGGCGGGCCAGCGTGGTCGCCATGTCGGCCTGCCGCAGTGATTGGGTGTAGTGCAGGTCGGCGGTGCTGCCGCGGTCGATCGGGTAGGCCAGCAGCCCTTGTTCGATCTCCGGTGCCTCGCCCAGCAGGTGCCGGAACTCGTCCAGCATCGACATGCTGTTGTAGCGATTGAGGTAGGCGCGGGGCCGGGCGCCCGGGTTCACGCTGGCATCGTGCGCGAGCGGCGGCTCGTCGAACAGAGCGTCGCAGTGCGTGGGCACCTCGAAGCCGAGTTCGACCAGCGAGTCCTCGACCTCGCGTGCGAAGCACGAGCCGACGGCGAAGACCGGCTGCGCCCGGTCGACCGAGAACTTCGGATGAATGTGCAGCTCGGGCCGGGTCGCCCCGATGCGATGGCAGGCCAGGTGCCGGTCGGCCCGGCCTGCCTCGGGCGTGCGGGGAGCCCAGGTGTCGTACGGGTTGTGCTTGTGTGCCTCGCGCGCCGCCTCGGCCGACACCCGCTCCAGCGGCGGCACTGCAGGCCGTGGCGTCGCGGGCGGCATGGGACGAGCCCCGTGCCCGTCAGGCCGTCCCGCCGACGGTGATGCCGTCGATGCGCAGCGTCGGCTGGCCGACGCCGACCGGCACGCTCTGGCCGTCCTTGCCGCAGGTGCCGACGCCGGTGTCGAGCGCCAGGTCGTTGCCGATCATGCTGACACGGGTCATGGCCTCGGGGCCGTTGCCGATCAGCGTGGCGCCCTTGACGGGGTACAGCACGCGCCCGTTCTCGACCCAGAAGGCCTCGGAGGCCGAGAAGACGAACTTGCCGCTGGTGATGTCGACCTGGCCGCCGCCGAAGTTGGTGGCGTACAGGCCGCGCTTGATGCTGGCAACGATCTCCTCCTTGGTCTTGTCGCCCGCCAGCATGTAGGTGTTGGTCATGCGTGGCATCGGCACGTGGGCGTAGCTCTCGCGCCGGCCGTTGCCGGTGGGCCGCACGCCCATCAGGCGGGCGTTCATGCTGTCTTGCATGTAGCCGCGCAGGATGCCGTCTTCGATCAGCACGTTGCGCTGGCTCGGGTTGCCTTCGTCGTCGATGTTCAGCGAGCCGCGCCGGTCCGCCAGCGTGCCGTCGTCGAGCACGGTCACGCCCTTGGCCGCCACGCGCTGCCCGATGCGGCCGGAGAAGGTCGACGAGCCTTTGCGGTTGAAGTCGCCTTCGAGCCCATGGCCGACCGCCTCGTGCAGCATCACGCCGGGCCAGCCCGAGCCCAGCACCACCGTCATCTCGCCGGCCGGGACGGGGCGCGACTCGAGGTTGGTCAATGCGGCGTTGACGGCCTGGTCGACGTATTCGGTCAGCTGCGCCTCCTGGAAGTAGCCCAGGCCGAAGCGGCCGCCGCCGCCGCCCGAGCCGACCTCGCGCCGGCCGGCCTGCTCGGCGATCACGGTGACCGACAGCCGCACCAGCGGCCGCACGTCGGCCGCGCGCGTGCCGTCGGCGCGGGCGACCATCACCACGTCGTACTCGGCGGCCAGGCCGGCCATCACCTGCACCACGCGCGGGTCGCGGGCGCGGGCCATCTTCTCGACGCGCTCCAGCAGCGCGACCTTCTGCGTGCTGTCCAGCGTCGCGATCGGGTCCATCGGCGCGTACAGCGTGCGACTCTTGGCCACGCTGGTCGGCCGGCCGACCTTGATGCGCCGGCTCTGGCCGGCCGCGGCGATCGCGCGCACGGTGCGGGCGGCGTCGAGCAGCGCGGCTTCAGAGATGTCGTCCGAGTAGGCGAAGGCGGTCTTCTCGCCGGCCACGGCACGCACGCCGACGCCCTGGTCGATCGAGAAGCTGCCGCTCTTGACGATGCCTTCTTCCAGGCTCCAGCCCTCGTGGCGGGTGTACTGGAAGTACAGGTCGGCATCGTCGACCCGGTGCTCGGCGATGGCGGCGAGCGCGCGCGCCAGGGCGGCCTCGCTGAGTTGATACGGCTCCAGCAGCAGCCCCTGGGCCACGGCCAAGCGCTCGAGGGTGGGTTCGCGGGCGATCATCGGGGGATTGTAGGGAGACCGGCGCCGGCCGGTGGCTTTACATGCCTTTGCATTTCCCTGTCGACGGCTGCCTAACGGCCGGCGTTGTGGGGCGGTGCCGCCGTTTTCAGGCGACCCTTCACGAAAGAGGATGAACACATGAACCTTCGCCACTTCGTTGCCGCGGCCGCCCTGGCCGCCGTTTCGGCCGCCAGCCTTGCCCAGACCAGCCCCGCACCTGCCCCCGCGCCCACGCCTGCTCCTGCGCCGGCAGCGGACCCTGTCACAACGGCCCGTGGCACCAGCACGCCGCTGATCAACAAGCACGAGGCGAACCAGGAACAGCGCATCAAGCAAGGCAAGCAGTCCGGCGAGCTGACCCGGCACGAAGCGCGCCGCCTGCGCGCGGAGCAGAAGGTCGTCGACCGGGCACAGAACAAGGCCGCGGCCGACGGCACCGTGACGGCGCAGGAGCGCCATCGCATCCGCCACATGCAGGACCGCGCCGGCAAGGACATCCGTCGCCAGAAGCACGACGCCGCCAGCGCGCCCGGAACGGGCCAGTAAGGCCGGCCCCTGCAGGCGTCTCAGCTGTCGGACGGGGCGCCCTGTCGCGCGGCCAGCGCGCGCGCATACAGCGCGTTGCGCGGCGCGCCGCTCAGCTCGGCGGCGAGCGCGACCGCTTGCTTCAGCGGCAGCTCGCGCAGCAGGATGTCGAGCGTGCGCTGTGCGGCCGTTGCGATGCCGTCCTCGGCCGCTGCGGCCGGCGCCGCGGCATGCAGCACCAGCACGAACTCACCCTTGGCCCGCACCGGGTCGGCCGCCAGCCAGGCCGGAAGGGCTCCGGCCGGCAGGGTTTCGATCTGCTCGAACTGCTTGGTCAGCTCGCGGCACACCGTCACCAGCCGCTCGGGCCCGCGTTCGGCTAGTTGCCCGAACAGCGCGCTCACCCGGTGCGGCGCCTCGAACAGCACGCTGGCGCAGGGCTGCGCCAGCGCGGCGTCGAGGGCGGCCAGGCGCTCGGCCCCCTTGGCCGGCAGAAAGCCCGCGAAATGAAAGCCGCCCGCACCCGGCGCATGGCCGGCCGCACTGAGCGCCGTGACGACGGCGCTGGCCCCCGGGATCGGCATCACGCGGTAGCCCGCGGCGCGGGCCTGCGCGACCAGCACGGCACCCGGGTCCGACACGGCCGGCGTGCCGGCGTCGCTGACATAGGCCACGCGCTCGCCGGCGGCCAGCCGCGTCAGCACCCGCTCGCTGGCCGCGCGCTCGTTGTGCTCGTGCAGGGCAATCAGCGGCTTGTCGAGCCCGAGGTGGCGCAGGAGCCCGGCGCTGACGCGGGTATCCTCGCAGGCCACCGCGTCGACCAGCGCGAGCACGTGCACTGCCCGCAGGCTGAAATCGGCCAGGTTGCCGATCGGCGTGGCGACGACGTACAAGGCGCCGGCCGGGTAATGCTGACCGCCTGCGGCCTGCGCGGCAGCCGCGAGCAGGGTCGACGCAGGCGAAGAAGGGGAGTGCATGTTCAAGTCCAGGGCCAATGAGCGCCAGGCCACCGGCCATGGCGGCGAGGCCCGCGCGCTGGCCTACCTGCAGGGGCAGGGCTTGCGGCTGGTGGAGCGCAATTATCGGGTGGCCCGGGGCCCATCGCGCCGCGCCGGCGAGATCGACCTGGTTCTGCGCGACCCTGACGGCACGCTGGTCTTCGTCGAGGTCCGCACGCGCCGCGGGCGCGAGGCGGGCGGCGCCGCGGCCAGCGTGACGGCGGCCAAGCGCACCCGGCTCGTCTACGCCGCGCAGCACTACCTGCTGCGCTTCGACCGGGTGCCGCCGTGCCGCTTCGATGTCGTGGCGATCGACGGCGACGAGCTGAGCTGGCTGCCCGGCGCCTTCGATGCCGGGTGATGCCGTCAGGCACCCATTTATCATGGCCCCTCATGCTTGAAGCCCGTATCCAGCAGCAGTTCTTTGAATGCGCGGACCTGATGTACCAGGTCGCCGACGGCGTCTCGCGGCCGGTGGCCGACGCGTCGCAGGCCATCGTCGGCTGCCTGACGGCCGGCGGCAAGCTGCTGGCCTGCGGGCACGGCGGCGGCCAGCTGCTGGCGCAGTGGCTCGTCTCGGCGCTGATGCTGCGCTTCGAGCGCCAGCGCCCGCCGCTGGCGGCGCTGGCGCTCGGGCCCGGCCTGGCGTTGCCGCTGGGCCCGCACGACGAGCTCAATGCCGAGCCCCACCTGGCCCTGGCGCTGCAGTTGCGCGCTCTCGGCCAGCCGGGCGACCTGTTGCTGGCCTGCTGCGCCGCCGGCGACGACCCGGCGATGCTGGCCGTGGTGCGCGAGGCGCATGCCAAGGACATGAGCGTGGTGCTGCTCGGCGGCGCCACCACCGAAGCGGCGGCCTTGCCCGGGCTGCTCGGCGAAACCGATGTCTGGATCGCCGTGCCGCATGAGCGGCTCGCGCGCGTGCATGAGCTGCACCTGCTGGTGCTGCATGCGCTGTGCGACGCGATCGATCTTCAGCTTCTCGGGGATGCCGAGCCGGCGTGAAACCGACGCCCCCCGAAGCGCCACTTACCTCGTACGGATCACCATGACCTCCAAATCACCTGTTCGCCGTTCTTCCCTGTTCGTCACGCTCGCGCTGGCGACCGCCGTGACCGCGCTGACCAGCGCCTGCGCGCCGCTGCTGATCGGCGGCGCCGCGGTGTCCGGCGCGCTGATGTACACCGACCGCCGCACCTCCGGCGCCCAGCTCGAGGACCAGGCGATCGAATTCAAGGCTGGCCCGCGCCTGAAGGAGGCGCTTGGCGAGCGCGCCCACCTGAACGTGACCAGCTACAACCGGCTGGCGCTGATCACGGGCGAGGTCGCCAGCGAAGCCGACCGCGCCGCTGCCGAGAAGGCGATCGCCTCGATCGACAACGTGCGCTCGACGGTCAATGAAGTGGCGGTGATGGGCCTGAGCTCGCTGACCGCGCGTTCGAACGATGCGCTGTTGACCAGCAAGGTCAAGGCGTCCTTCATCGACGACGGCAACATCCAGGCCAACGCCATCAAGGTCGTCACCGAGCGCTCGGTCGTCTATCTGTTGGGCCGAGTCACCGAGAAGGAAGCCACCAAGGCCGCCGAGATCGCCCGCGGGGTGAGCGGCGTGCAGAAGGTGGTGCGCGTCTTCGAGATCATCAGCGACGCGGAGCTGAAGGCGATCGAGGCCAAGTAGGCTAGGCCAAGTGGGCGCCGCCGCCCGGCGGGCGGCGCCCTATTTCAGGCGCGTGATCAGGCTCGACGTGTCCCAGCGCCGGCCGCCCAGGCCCTGCACGTCGGCGTAGAACTGGTCCACCAGCGCCGTCACCGGCAGCTTCGCGCCATTGCGGCGGGCCTCGTCGAGCACGAGGCCGAGGTCCTTGCGCATCCAGTCGACCGCGAAGCCGAAGTCGAACCTGCCTTCGACCATGGTCTTGCCGCGGTTGTCCATCTGCCAGCTCTGGGCGGCCCCCTTGCCGATCACCTCGAGCACCTGCAGCATGTCCAGCCCGGCCTTCTGGCCGAAGGCGATGGCCTCGGCCAGGCCTTGCACGAGGCCGGCGATGCAAATCTGGTTGACCATCTTGGCGAGTTGCCCGGCGCCACTGCCGCCAAGCAGCGTGACGGCGCGCGAATAGGCCATCGCGACCGGCCTCATCGCCTCGAAGGGCTTGACGTCGCCGCCGCACATCACCGTCAGCACGCCGTTGACGGCGCCGGCCTGGCCGCCCGAGACGGGGGCATCGATGAAGTGGATGCCGTGCTGCAGGCCGGCCGCGTGCAGCTCGCGCGCGACGTCGGCCGACGCGGTCGTGTGGTCGACGAAGACCGTGCCCGGCGCCATGCCGGCGAACGCGCCTTGCTGGCCGAGCGTGACTGCGCGCAGGTCGTCGTCGTTGCCGACGCAGGCGAAGACGAACTCGGCGCCCTCGGCCGCCGCGCGCGGCGTGCTGGCCGCCGTGCCGCCGTGCTCGGCGACCCAGGCCTGGGCCTTGGCCGCGGTGCGGTTGTAGACGGTGACGGCATGGCCGGCCGCGGCCAGGTGGGCCGCCATCGGCGTGCCCATCACGCCCAGGCCGAGAAAGGCCACGCGGCGTGGCGCGACCGATTCGTAGGTCTTGTTGCTCATGGCGGCGTCCTCAAACGATCGTCAAATGCTCGGTGCCGGCCGACAGGTCGGATACGCGAGCGCGCTGGCTATTGAGCTTGATCTGCAGGCGCAGGTCGTTGACCGAGTCGGCGTTGCGCAGCGCATCTTCGTAGGAGATGACCTGGCCCTCGTAGAGGTCGAACAAGGCCTGGTCGAAGGTCTGCATGCCGAGTTCGCGCGAGCGCTTCATCAGCTCCTTCAGCTCGCCAACCTGGCCCTTGAAGATCAGGTCGGCCATCAGCGGCGTGTTCAGCATGATCTCGACTGCGGCCGTGCGGCCCTTGCCCTCCTGGCGCGGGATCAGGCGCTGCGAGATCATGGCCTTCAGGTTCAGCGACACGTCCATCAGCAGCTGGTCGCGCCGTTCCTCGGGGAAGAAGTTGATGATGCGGTCCAGCGCCTGGTTGGCGCTGTTGGCGTGCAGCGTGGCCATGCACAGGTGGCCGGTCTCGGCGAACGCGACGGCCAGTTCCATCGTCTTGCGGTCGCGGATCTCACCCATCAGGATCACGTCGGGCGCCTGGCGCAGCGAGTTCTTCAGCGCGATGTCCCAGTCCTCGGTGTCCAGCCCCACCTCGCGCTGCGTGATGATGCAGTTCTTGTGCGGGTGGACGAACTCGACCGGGTCTTCGACGGTGATGATGTGGTCCTGCGCGTTCTCGTTGCGCCAGTCGATCATGGCGGCCAGCGAGGTGCTCTTGCCCGAGCCGGTCGCGCCGACGAAGATGACCAGGCCGCGCTTGGTCATCGCGATGTCCTTCAGGATCGACGGCAGGGCGAGTTCGTCGACGGTCGGGATGTGCGCGGGAATCGTGCGCAGCACCATGCCGACGTGGCCCTGCTGCATGAAGGCGCTGACGCGAAAGCGCCCGATGCCGCTCGGCGAGATCGCGAAGTTGCACTCCTTGGTGCGCTCGAACTCGGCGGCCTGCTTGTCGTTCATGATGGCGCGGGCCAGCGTCATCGTGTGGGCACCCGACAGCGGCTGCGGCGAGACCTTGCTGACCTTGCCGTCGACCTTGATCGCCGGCGGGAAGTCGGCTGTGAGGAACAGGTCGGACCCGTTGCGGGTGACCAGCAGGCGCAGCAGATCGCTGACGAATTTCGAAGCCTGGTCGCGTTCCATGGTGGGTCTCCCGGGAAAAGTGGATGGGTTCAGCGCGCTGCCGGTGCGGGCAGGCGGGTCAAGAGCACCGACAGCCGGGCGCTGACCTGGCGCAGGCGCAGCGACAGCCGCTTGGCGATCCAGGCCAGCAGCGCAGCGGCCAGACGCGGCTCGTCGGCCAGCAATCGGTCCAGCGCGGGCTGCGGCAGCACCGCCAGCGTGACGGGCGACAGCGTGGTGCAGCTGCAAAAGCGCGTCCCGCCGTCGAGCACCGACAGCTCGCCCAGCAGGTCGCCGGTGCGCGATTCCCCCAGGCGCACCTTGGCGCCCGAAGGCTGCACGCGCTCCTCGGCCACCGCGCCTTGCAGCACGACCAGCAGGTAGTCGCCTTGTTCATCTTGCCCGATGATGCGCTTGCCGGCGTCGAGCTCGACATATTCCATGTGGCCGGCCAGGACCTCGAGATTCTGCGCGCCCAGCGCCGCCAGCGCGCGGTCCTGGGCCCAGATGCGCACCAGCGCAGCGATGCCGCGCGCGCTGTCGTGCGGACGGGCCTGCAGATCGGGCGCACGGTGGCTCCAGGGCACGTGCGGCCGGCTGTCTTCGTGGTGCTCGACGAACTGCGTGGCCTCGTAGCCGGAGTCGTCATCCTTCGCGCGCACGGCGGCCCGCGCCGCGGGGCGGCGGCCGAACAGCCGGGAGATGAAGCTCGACACTGCCATCGCTCGTCGCCCGCGCGGGCGGGGTTGCTCAGCCGGGGAAGTTCTCCGGGAACTTGGCCCGCACGCGGGCCTCGGCCGCGCTGATCACGTTGCGCCGCACCAGGTCGGCCAGGCACTGGTCGAGCGTCTGCATGCCCAGGTTCTGGCCGGTCTGGATCGACGAGTACATCTGCGCGATCTTGTTCTCGCGGATCAGGTTGCGAATGGCCGCGGTGCCCAGCATGATCTCGTGCGCCGCGACGCGGCCCGAGCCGTCCTTGGTCTTGCACAGGGTCTGCGAAATGATGGCCTGCATCGATTCCGACAGCATCGCGCGCACCATGTCCTTCTCGGCGGCGGGGAACACGTCGACCACGCGGTCGATGGTCTTGGCGGCGCTCGAGGTGTGCAGCGTGCCGAACACCAGGTGGCCGGTTTCGGCGGCGGTCAGCGCGAGGCGAATCGTCTCCAGGTCACGCAGCTCGCCGACGAGGATGGCGTCTGGGTCCTCGCGCAGCGCGGCGCGCAGCGCGTTCGAGAAGCTCAGCGTGTGGGGGCCGACCTCGCGCTGGTTGACCAGGCACTTCTTCGACTCGTGCACGAACTCGATCGGGTCCTCGAGCGTCAGCACGTGGCCGTACTCGTTCTCGTTCAGGTGGTCGATGATGGCCGCCAGCGTGGTCGACTTGCCCGAGCCGGTCGGCCCGGTCACGAGCACCAGACCGCGCGGCTTCATCGCCAGGTCGGCAAAGACCGGCGGGCAGTTCAGCTGCGCCAGCGTCAGGATCTTGGACGGGATGGTCCGGAACACGGAAGCCGCGCCGCGGTTCTGGTGAAACGCGTTGACCCGGAAGCGCGCCAGGCCCTGGACCTCGAAGCTGAAGTCGCACTCCAGCGTGTCCTCGTACTGCTTGCGCTGGGTGTCGTTCATGATGTCGTACACCATGGCGTGCACCTGCTTGTGCGTCATGGGGTCGACATTGATGCGGCGCACGTCGCCATGCACGCGAATCATCGGTGGCAGACCGGCCGACAGGTGCAGGTCGGAGGCCTTGTTCTTCACCGAAAAGGCCAGCAGCTGGGTGATGTCCATGGGGTCGGAAAGCGGCTTGCCGGGCAGGCGACACGCGGGCCGGCGCCGGACGCCGGTGCCTCATCGGTGCCTTATGCTCGGGCGATCATGGGGACGAACCAAACCAGTATCGCCGAGAACCTGGGCCAGGTGAGGCAGCGCATCGCCCGGGCGTGCACCGAGGCGGGCAGATCGCCGCAGCATGTCACGCTGCTGGCCGTCAGCAAGACCTGCCCGGCCGATGCCGTGCGACAGGCGCTGGCCGCCGGGCAGCATGCGTTCGGCGAAAACTACGTGCAGGAAGGGCTGGAGAAGATTGCCGCGCTGGCCGACCGGCGCGCCGAGCTCGAGTGGCACCTGATCGGGCCGCTGCAGTCGAACAAGACCCGCCCGGTGGCCGAGGCCTTCGACTGGGTGCACACGGTGGACCGGCTGAAGACCGCCGAGCGCCTGGCGGCGCAGCGCCCGGCCGGGCTGGCGCCGCTGAACGTGTGCCTGCAGGTCAACGTGAGCGGCGAGGCGAGCAAGAGCGGGGTCGGCTTCGACGAACTGCCGGTCCTGGCGCATGCGGTGGCGGCGCTGCCGGGCATTCGCCTGCGCGGCCTGATGGCCATTCCCGAGCCGGCGGCCGACCTGGCCGCGCAGCGGGCACCGCACCGGCGCCTGCGCGAGGCCTTCGGGGCCTTGCGCGCCGAGGGCCTGGCGCTGGACACGCTGTCGATGGGCATGAGCGCCGACCTGGAGGCTGCAGTGCTCGAAGGCGCGACCATCGTGCGCGTGGGCAGCGCGATCTTCGGCGAGCGGCCGCAGCCCACCGCCTGAGCGGGCGTCAGGAAAAGGCGGCTTCCCACTGGTCGATGCACTCGACCGGGCCGAGATCGCGCACCTCCAGGCCCAGCTTCAGGTCCAGGCTGGAGCTGAACCAGCCATGGGCCATGCCGGCATCATCGGCGGTCTTCTGGGTCAGGCGCTGCAGGAACGGGGGCAGGCGCGGGGTGTCGATGGGCAGGGCAGGGGTGGGCACGGCGGGTCCTCGATCGTTCGTCTGAGCCGGGTGTCGGCATGGACGAGATCGTCGTCAGGCGAGCCATCGATCGCCATCACCCCCATGAGGGATCCCCACTCCCCCGAACGGGGGGAGCCTCCCTAGAAGCTCAGCGACGTGCTGTTCTTGACCTCTTCCATCACCGCATAGGTGCGCGTTTCGCGCACGCCGGGCAGCGACCAGATCACGTCGCCGACGAAGCTGCGGTAGGCCGCCATGTCGGACACGCGGGTCTTCAGCAGGTAGTCGAAGCCGCCGGCCACCAGGTGGCACTCGAGGATCTCGGGGCGCACCTGCACCGCGGCGCGGAAGCTGTCCATCACGTCGTGCACGGTGCGGTCGAGCAGGACTTCGACGAACACCATCAGCCCGGCGCCGAGCTTGAGCGGGTTCAGCCGGGCCTCATAGCCGAGGATGAAGCCGTCGCGGGTCAGGCGCTTGACGCGCTCGAGCACTGCCGTGGGCGACAGGTGGACCTCTTCGGCCAGTTTCAGGTTGCTGATCCGCCCGTCCTTCTGTAGAACGCGCAGGATCCTCAGGTCGATTTTGTCGAGCCCACGCTCGGCCAGGGTCTGCTCGTTCATCGTGGGCTGTGTGCTTGCGAATAGTTCGTCACGGGCAAGGAACTCCGAATCTTTTTCAGGAATTGTGCGCGTAAGCTGGCAATCCTTCCAGTCAGGATTTCTACCGCCATGAGCACGCAGAGCCGCCTCGAGAGCGAATTCCCCCTCGGGGGGACGGCGCGCAGCGCCACGGGAGTCGCGTTTGCACCCCCGCCGCCGCACGAGCGCCTGCCCTTCCCGTACCGGCGCGAGCATGAGGCGCTCGAGGCGGCGCGCCAGCGCCTGGCGCCCGGTGTCGACTGGGCGAACGTGGTCTCGATGGCCCGGCCCTGGGTGCAGGCGGTGCGCGACAAGCCGGCGCCGTTCTGGGCGATGGAATCGCTGCTGAAGGAATACCCGATCTCCAGCGCCGAGGGCCTGGCGCTGATGCGGCTGGCCGAGGCCTTGCTGCGCGTGCCGGACGTGGAGACTGCCGTCGCGCTGACGGCCGACCAACTCGGCCGCGCCGATTTCGGCACCGCCGACGGCTCGGGCGGCATGCTGGCCAACCTGTCGGCCACCGCGATCGCGCTGTCGAAGAAGTTCCTGCCGGAGGCTGAGGAGGAGCCCGGCCTGCTCAAGCGCCTGGGTGCCCGCACGGTGGTGGCGGCGACGGTACGGGCGATTCAGCTGCTGGGCCGCCAGTTCGTGCTCGGCCGCACGATCGCCGAGGCGATGGGCGAGGCGGCCGCGCAGCGGCGCGAGCAGCCCAAGCTGTGCTTCTCGTACGACATGCTGGGCGAGGGCGCTCGCACCGAGCGCGACGCCGAGCGCTACCTCGCGGCCTACGCCCACGCGATCGACACGATCGCGGCGGCTTCGCGCGGCGCCGGCCCCGAGGCCAGCGACGGCATCTCGATCAAGCTGTCGGCGCTGTTCTCGCGCTACGAAGAGGCGCAGCGCGAGCGCGTCTTCGCCGAGCTGCTGCCGCGGGTATGGGTGCTGATCCAGCGTGCCGCGCCGGCCCAGCTGAACCTGACGATCGACGCCGAGGAGGTCGACCGGCTGGAGCTGTCGCTCGACGTGCTGGACGCGCTGGCCGAGCGCATCGCCCGCGTCTACCCGCAGTGGCGTGGCTTCGGCCTGGCGGTGCAGGCCTACCAGACGCGCGCGCTCGAGGTGGTCGACGAGGTGGCGGCGATGGCGCGCCGCCACGGCCTGCGCTTCATGGTGCGGCTGGTCAAGGGCGCGTACTGGGATGGCGAGGTCAAGCGCGCGCAGGAGCTGGGCCTGCCCGGCTACCCGGTCTTCACCCGCAAGCCGCACACCGATGTGGCTTACCTGGCCTGCGCGCGGGCGCTGTTCTCGCACCGCGACGTGATCTACACGCAGTTCGCGAGCCACAACGCCGGCACGATCGCGGCCATCATCGGCATGGCGCGCGAGGCCGGCGCCGAGCCCGGCACCCACTACGAGATGCAGCGCCTGCACGGCATGGGCGAGGGCGTCTTTCGCGAAGTCATGAAGGACCAGCGCATGGCCTGCCGCGTCTACGCGCCGGTCGGCGAACACCGCGACCTGCTGGCCTACCTGGTGCGCCGGCTGCTCGAGAACGGCGCCAATTCGTCCTTCGTCCACCAGCTGGCCGACCCCAGTGTCGCGCCGGAGGAGTTGCTCGCCTCGCCGCTGGCCGAGGCGCACCAGGGCGCGCCGGGCGAGGCCGAAGGCCTGCCGCTGCCGGTGGACCTGTACGGCGGCACGCGGCGCAACTCGACCGGCGCCGACATCACCTGCCTGGCGCAGCGCAGCCCGCTCAGCGCCGCCATCGCCACCACGCGCGTCGATCCGGTGCCCGAAGCGACGCCGGCCGACATCGACCACGCGATGCTGCGGCTGCATGCCGGTTTCGCTGGCTGGGCCGCGCGCCCCACGGCCGAACGCGCGGCGATCGTCCACCGTGCCGGCGACATGCTGGAGGCGCGCCTGGCCGACTACTGCGGCCTGCTGGTCAGGGAAGCGCACAAGACCCTCGGCGACTGCGTGGCCGAGGTCCGCGAGGCGGTGGACTTCTGCCGCTACTACGCCGACCAGGCCGAGGCGCAGGCCGACGCGATGAATGGCCGCGGCACCTTCGTCTGCATCAGCCCATGGAACTTCCCGCTGGCCATCTTCACCGGCCAGGTCGTGGCCGCGCTGGTGACCGGCAACACCGTGGCCGCCAAGCCCGCCGAGCAGACGCCGGCGGTGGCTGCGCGCATGGTCGCGCTGCTGCACGAGGCGGGCGTGCCGGCCGAGGCGCTGGCGCTGCTGCACGGGCCGGGCGAGACGGTCGGCGCCGGGCTGGTCGCGCACCCGCGCACCGCGGGCGTGTGCTTCACCGGCTCGACCCAGGTCGCGCGCATCATCCAGCGCACGCTGGCCGAGAAGCTCGATGCCGGCGGCGCGCCGGTGCCGCTGATCGCCGAGACCGGCGGGCTGAACGCGATGATCGTCGACTCGACCGCGCTGCCCGAGCAGGTCGTCGACGCGGTGGTGCAAAGCGCCTTCCGCTCGGCCGGCCAGCGCTGTTCGGCATTGCGGCTGCTGTGCGTGCACGAGGGCATCGCTGACGGGGTCATCGAGATGCTCAAGGGCGCGATGGCCGAGCTGAACGTCGGCGACCCGGCGGTCCTGGCAACCGACGTCGGCCCGGTGATCGACGACGAGGCTTTCGCCGGCATCGCCCACCACGTGCAGCGGCTCAAGCGCGAGACGCGCTTGATTGGCGAGACGCGCGTCGCCCCGGCGGCGTTTCCGCGCCTGATCGCGCCGGTCGCGTTCGAGTTGCCGGCGATCCGCGACCTGAGGAGCGAGATCTTCGGCCCGGTGTTGCACGTGGTGCGCTGGGGGGGCGACCCGGAAGAGGTGGTGCGTGAGATCAATGCGCTCGGCTACGGCCTGACCTTCGGCATCCAGACCCGCATCGACAGCCGCGCCGAGCGGCTCGCGAAGCTGGCTCACATCGGCAACGTCTACGTCAACCGCAACATGATCGGTGCGGTCGTCGGCGTGCAGCCCTTCGGCGGCGAGGGCCTGTCGGGCACCGGCCCGAAGGCCGGCGGGCCGCACTACCTGCTGCGCTTCATCGCCACGCCGGGTGCGCCGGCGCCGCAGGCGGCACCGGCCGCGGGCGAGCCCTGGGTGGCCGCCGAGCCGGCGGCCGCGGCGCGCGATGCAGTTCGCCAGGCCGTCGATGTGCTGGTGGCGCAGCAAGGATCGTGGGCCGCCACGCCGCTGGTCGAGCGGCTGCACTGGCTGCGCCGGGCCGTGGACACGGTCGCCAACAGCCGCATCGCCGAGCGCTGGCATGGGCTCGCCGAAGAGGCGATGCACCGCCTGGCGCCGCAGGCACTGCCGGGCCCGACGGGCGAGAGCAACGAGCTGCGCCTGCATGGCCGCGGCGTGTTCGCCTTCGTCGGCGGCCCGGCGCCTGCCGACGAGCTGGCCGTTGCGGTCGCCGCGGCCCTGCTGGCCGGTAACGCGGTGGCCTGGGTGGCCGACGAGGCCACGCTGGCCGATGCCCGCGGCTGGCTGAAGGCCCTGCAGCAGGCCGGCCTGCCGGCCGATGCCCTGCGCGCGCTGCCCGGCTCGTTCGAGACGCTGGGCTCGGCGCTGGTGGCCGATGCACGCCTTGCCGGCGTCTGCGCCACCTCGGCCCGGCTGCTGCCCCGGCTGGCGCGCCAGCTCGCCGCGCAGGACGGCGCCATCGTGCCGCTGCTCGGCCTGCACGAGGCGGCGCAGGCGCAGCGGCTCTACCGCTTCTGCGCCGAGCAGACGCTGACGATCAACACGGCGGCCGCCGGCGGCAACGCCGCGCTGCTCGCCGGATTGCACTGACCGAGCTCAATCCAGCTTGACGCCGATCCTCTGGATGATCGGGCCCCAGCGCTTGTGCTCGGCCTCGACCAGGCGCCTGAATTCGGCCGCGCTGCCACCCACCGGCGTCAGGCCCTGCTGCTCCAGCGCGGCGCGCACGGCCGGGTCGGCCAGCACGGCGTTGACGTCGGCGTTGATCCGGTCGATCACCGCGGCCGGCGTGGCGGCCGGCACGAACAGCCCGTTCCAGGCCAGCGACTCGACGGCCGGGTAGCCGGCCGAGGCGAGTGTCGGCAGGCCCGGCAGCGACGCCACCGGTTGCGCGCTGCTGACCGCGAGCAGGCGCACCTTGCCGGAGCGCACATGCGGCAACAGCGCCGGCGCGACCATGAAGGCCGCGTCCGCCTCGCCCTGGGCGACCGCGAGCGCGGCCGGCGGCGAGCCGTTGAAGGGAATGTGCACGCCCTCGATGCCGGCCTCGGCGAGGAACAGCGCCATCGTCAGGTGCGCCGAGCTGCCGTTGCCGAGCGAGGCGTAGTTCATCGCGCCGTGGGCCGCGCGGGCCCAGTCGACGAACTCCTTCACCGTCTTCGCCGGCACCTTGGCGGCGTTGACCGCCAGCACATTGGGCTGCGAGGTTGTCAGCACGACCGGCGCCAGGTCCTTCGCCGCGTCGTACGGGACCTTGCGGTACAGGAACGGCGCGAAGGCGACGGGGCCGTTGAAGGACAGGGCCATCGTGTGGCCATCCGGCGCGGCCTTGGCCGCCACGTCGGTGCCGAGCAGCCCGCCCGCGCCGGGCCGGTTCTCGACGACCACCGGCTGCTGCCAGCGCGCCTGCAGCCGCTCGCCGAGCAGCCGGGCGACGATGTCGAGCGAGCTGCCGGCCGGCGCCGGCACGGCGATCTTCACCGGGCGGCTTGGCCACGCGGGCGCCTGGGCGTGCACGAGCCCAGGCAGCCCGGCGGCCAGCATCAGCACGCCGGCCAGCGCCGCGCGGCGCCGCATCGAATCGATCATGGGTGGCCTACTGCTTGCGGCCGTTGAAGGTGCCCTGGCCGTGGCCGCTGGCGTGGCGCCAGGTGCCGACGAACGCGCCCGAGTTCGGGTCGATCACGCCGCTGAACTGCGAGGCGCCGGCCTGGCCGGTGCCGTTCATCACCACCGAGCCGTTCGCGCTGGCGATGCCGTTGATCGTGAAGCTCGCGCTGGCCGACGACTGGCCGACGCCCGAGATGCGGCCATCCGCACCGATCAGCACCGAGAACACGCCCTGCTCGCCGCCGCTGTACTGGCCCGAGAACGCGCCGACCAGCATCGCCGGCAAGGCGCCGCCGACCGGCTGCGCGATTGGGGCCGCGGCGATCGGCGCGATCGGTGCCGCCCCGGGCCCGGTGGCCGGGATCGACTGCGCCGCGTTCTGCTGCGAGGCGACCGAGGTGCTGCGGATCAGCGTCGGCTTGTTGCGGATCTGGATCACGACCTTGTTGAAGTTGTCCAGCAGGCTGGCCGCGATCAGCTTGCCCTCGGGCGTCTTGCTGTAGCCGCCGCCGGCGGCCCAACCCAGGCCGTTCCAGCCCCAGCCGCCGAGGCTGAAGTTCATCTTGCTGGCCTTGCCTTCGGCGCTGGCCACCTGGATGCCCGAGCGCACGTCGGCCACCAGCAGCGTGGTCTGGGCTTCCTTGAACTTGACGCCGCCGGCGATGCCGCCGATCTGGCCGAGCAGGCCGCCCGCGCGGCCGAGCAGGTTGCCCACCGTGCCGCCGACGCCGCCCGTGTCGTCGCTGAACTGCACCGCCGGGGTCATCACGAAATCGGCGACCTGCATCTGGCCGCCGCCGATGTTCGAGCCGCCCTGGAGCTGGCCGCCCGCGGCCAGCTCGCGCTCCTGCTGCAGGTTCTGCATCGCCACGCCGCGCTCGACGACCGCGAAGCAGCCCGACTCCTGCGCGATCATGCGCAGCATGATGGACGGCGAGCCCAGGCTGTAGCGCGACAGGCTGCTCAACACGTGGGACTGCGGCTCGGCGACGGCCAGGCTGCCCATCTCGCGGTCGCACTTCTCGACCGTCGGTTGCGGGTCGGCCGCCCAGGTGCCTGGCGCGGCGAGCAGCGCGGTGGTGAGCAGGCAGAGGCTTCGCTTCATCGGGGTCTCCGGACGTCGGGCTGTTCTCAAAAAGCGCAAGCCGGGCGCGGGCCCGGCTTGACGCACCGGCCGGCCTGGTGGCCGGCGTGGCTGCAACGCGAAGTCTAACGTTGCCGATGACAGCGTCGGTGAGGGTCGACCCCCCAAGGTCAGGGGTACAGGCCGCGCTCCTCCCGCGCAGCGAGGATGCGCTCGCAGGCCACCGCGAAGGTCGCGGTGCGCAGCGTGATGCGGTGCTGGTCGGCCACGCCCCAGATGCGCCGCAGCGCGTCGACCATGATCTTGTCCAGGCGCACGTTGATCTCGTCCTCGGTCCAGAAGAAACTGGAGAAATCCTGCACCCACTCGAAGTACGAGACCGTCACGCCGCCGGCGTTGCAGATCACGTCGGGCACGACGAGGATGCCGCGGTCGGCGAGGATGTCGTCGGCCGACGGCACCGTCGGGCCGTTCGCGCCCTCGAGCACCAGCTTGGCCTGCGTGCGGCGCGCGCGGTCGGCGGTGATCTGGCCTTCCAGCGCGGCGGGAATGAGGATGTCGCAGGGGACGTCCCAGAACTCCTCGTTGGCCATCGGCTCACTGCCCTTGAAGCCGGCGACGCCGCCGGTGGCCTTCACGTGGGGGATCAGTTCGGCCAGGTCGAAGCCATGGCCGTTGTAGATCGTGCCGGTGTGGTCCTGCGCGGCGACGATCTTCGCGCCAGCCTGCGCGAACAGCTCGGCGGCCGACGAGCCGACGTTGCCGAAGCCCTGCACCGCGACCTTCGCGCCATTGAGCTCGAGGTTGATGCGGCGCGCCGCTTCACGGCCGGTGACGAACACGCCGCGGCCGGTGGCCTTGACGCGGCCGAGCGAGCCGCCGAGATGGATCGGCTTGCCGGTGACGACGCCGGTCGCGGTGGCGCCGGTGTTCATCGAGTACGTGTCCATCATCCACGCCATGATCTGCGGGTTGGTGTTCACGTCCGGCGCGGGGATGTCGCGGTGCGGCCCGATGATGATGCCGATCTCGCTCGTGTAGCGGCGCGTCATGCGCTCCAGCTCCTTGTGCGAGAGCTGCTTGGGATCGACGCGGATGCCGCCCTTGGCGCCGCCATAGGGCAGGCCAACCGCCGCGCACTTGATGGTCATCCATGCGGCCAGCGCCATCACCTCTTCCAGCGTCACGTCGGGGTGGTAGCGCACCCCGCCCTTGCCCGGGCCGCGCGACAGGTTGTGCTGCACGCGAAAGCCCTCGAAGTGCCGCACCGAGCCGTCGTCCATCTCGATGGGGACGTCGACGATCAGCGCGCGCTTCGGGCGCTTGAGGGTCTCGCCCCAGCGCGCCAGCGGGCCGAGGTAGGGCAGCACACGTTCGACTTGCGACAGGTAGGTCTGCCACGGACTGTCCGGGCTGTCGCTGACGTAGGAAAGATTGCTCATCGTCTGTCTCCGCGAAAAGGTGTTCGAGGTGACGGCGCGTTCTTGACCCGCTCGTGACGAGCCCGGGGCGCGCACCGCCTGCATGGGCCGAGACTGTAGGCTCGCGCGTGCCGAGTTTTTCACCATTCGTCATGCAGGCTTTGCATGACTTGCGCCGAGGCGGGCATGGAGCCGCCGCGGCCTCGGGCCCGCGCGTGCAATATGCCCGCGCCGATCAGCGCCGAGTGTCGCGAACGCGCGGCGGTGCGACGCGCGGCGGCTTGATCCATGTCAGCGCCGGCGCGAAGACTTCCATCACGCGAAGCGGCGGCCCGTGGCGCCGGAACACCGAGCTGCGCGCCCACACCATGCCGCGCGGCGGCGGCGCGCCGGTGGCGGCCTGCCATTGCCTGGCGAGCCGCCGCTGCAGCGTCGAGCCGCGCAGCAGGTGCTCGCGGCGCAGCGGCGTGCGCCGCACCCGCCGGTCGTTGAACAGCAGGTCGGCCAGCGGCCGCGTGCCCAGCCCCCGCAGCGCGCGCCACGGCCCGCCCAGGGCGCGCCGCGGGGTCACGCTGCGCGCCCACACCAGCGGCCGGCCGTCCACGCGCAGCAGCACCTCGCGCACCCAGCTGCGGGCGTTGCCGACGTCGCCGCGCTCGCGATCGGTCAGACCCAAGGGCCCCTGATACAGCGTCTGCACCGCGAAGTGCCGCCCCAGTGCGGCGATGCGCCGGCTGAGCGATCCCGGGGCGCGCAGCCACAGGCGAAGCAGGGCGCGCCGCGCGCCGCTCATGCCTCGAATCAGGCGCGGCCGAACTCGTCGCCGAGTTCGCGTGCGCGCCGCTGCGCCGCCTTGAGCGCTTTCACGAACGCCGCCTTCACGCCGTCGGACTCGAGCGAAACGAGCGCCGCGTGGGTGGTGCCTCCCTTGGAGGTGACCCGATCGCGCAGCACCTCGGGCGGCTCGGTCGACGCTGCCGCCAGCGAGGTCGCGCCGGCAAAGGTGGCCAGTGCCAGCTGCTTGCCTTGCGCGGCGGAGAGCCCCATCTCGACGGCCGCCTGCATCATGGCCTCGACGAAGTAGTAGACATAGGCCGGGCCCGAGCCGGAAAGCGCGGTGACGGCGTCCAGGTCCTCTTCGCGCTCGACCCACAGCACCTGGCCGGTGGGGCCGAGCACCTGCTCCACGCGCAGGCGTTCATCCGCGTTCACGGCGGGGCGGGCGAACAGGCCCGCGATGCCCTGGCCGATCAGGGCCGGCGTGTTGGGCATCGCGCGCACGACGCGCTGGGTGCGCGCGGCGTGGGCGATGGCGTCGCTGCGGATGCCCGCCATCACGCTCAGGTGCAGCGCACGCTCCACATGCGGCGCGCACGGCAGCGCGGCGATCTGGAAGTACTGCGGCTTGACGGCCCACACCACGAGCGATGCGTCTTCGAGCGACGCGTCGGCCGACGGCAGCGTCTGCACGCCGTAGTCGCCGCGCAGCTTGTCGCGCTGCGCGTCGCCGGGGTCGATGACCAGGATGGAACGCGGGTCGCGGCCGCTCTTGATCAGTCCGCCGATGATGGCGCTGGCCATGTTGCCGCCGCCGATGAATGCGATCGTGTCCATCGAACCAGTGTACGCAAAGGAGGGTCGAGCCCGGCTCAGTGCAGGGACGCAGACCAGTCGGCCAGCGCCTTGGCCGCGGGCCCCATCGCGGGCTTGGCCAGCAGGTAGAACGCGAGCCGGCCGGGAGAGGCCCAGCGGCGCGGATCGTCGCGCGCGAGGCGCAGCAGGTCGGCCGGGATCGCCGAAGCGTTGAGGCAGCCCACGCCCCAGCCGGCGCGCACCGCCGCCACCGCCGCCTGGCTGCCGCCGCAGCTGAGCCGCACGTGGTGCGGGTGGCCGGTGCGGGCCAGCGCGGCCAGCGCGATCTCGCGCACCGGGCACTCCGGCCCCAGCAGCACCAGCGGCGTGGGCCGGTCGGCGGCGGGCACGTGGCCGGGCGCAGCCACCCAGGCCAACGGCTCGCGCCGCAGCAGGCGGGCTTCGCGCAGCGGCACCGCGCTGGTGACGACGGCCAGATCGACCTCGCCGGCGGCCCACAGTCGCTGCAGCTGCGCCGAGCTGGCCCACAGCAGCTCCAGGCGGGCGCCGTCGGCCTCGCGCTCGAAGACGGAGAGCATCTCGGCCAGCCGGGCGGGCATGAAGTATTCGCTCGCGCCGACGCGCCACACGGGCGCCTCGCGCGCCGGCCGCAAGGCCTCGCGCGCGGCGTCCTGCAGCTCGAGCAGGCGGCGTGCGTAGGGCAGGAAACGCTCGCCCTCGGCGGTCAGCCGCATCGATCGGGTGGTGCGCTCGATGAGCTGCGCGCCGAGCACCGCCTCCAGCTGGCGCAGGTGCGTGCTGACGGCCGACGGCGTGCGGTGCACCCGCTGCGCCGCACGCGCCACCGCGCCGGCGTCGACGATGGCGGTGAAGCTGTGCAGCCAGAGGGGATCGAGGTGATTCATCAGAGTTTCTGCCGAATGCGAGCACATCATCTCGCTTCTCAGCACAATGGTCGGCGCCTAGAGTGAAGCGGTCAAGTCATCCCAGGAGAAGCCGCATGCCTTACATCCACATCCAGGTCTCGGGCGACGCCGACGCCGCCCTCGCGCAGCGCATCGCCGCGCGGGCCACCGAACTCACCGCCCGCGTGCTGGGCAAGGACGCCCGCCTCACGGCCGTGGTGGTCGACTTCATCGCGCCGGCGCAATGGTTCATCGCCGCCGAGCCGCTCGGGGCCGGCCAGCCGCGCTCCTACCACTGGATGGTGAGCATCACCGACGAGACCAACACCAAGCAGGAGAAGTCGGCCTACCTCGAGGCCGCGCACGACACCATGCGCGAGTTGCTCGGCGCAGTGGCGGAGCACTCGTATGTGCACGTCGCCGACCTGCGCGGCAGCGCGTACGGCTACGGCGGGCGCACGCAGGAGCATCGCTACCAGCATCGCTGATGCCGGCTGCGGCGGCCGTCGGGCGGCTCAGAAGCCGCCGGCGGGGATGCTGGCCAGCAGCGCGGCATTGCCGCCGGCCGCCGCGGTGTTGATGGTGAGCGTCTGCTCGGCGCAGAAGCGGTACAGGTAATGCGGGCCGCCCGCTTTCGGGCCGGTTCCGCTCAGCCCTTCGCCGCCGAAGGGCTGCACGCCGACCACCGCGCCGATCATGTTGCGGTTGACGTAGACGTTGCCGATGCGCGCGCCCTGCGCCAGCCGCAGCGCCCGGCTGTCGATGCGGGTCTGGATGCCCAGCGTGAGGCCGTAGCCGAGCGCGTTGATCTCGCCGATCACGCCCTGCACGTCGCCGCGCCAGCGCACCACGTGCAGCACCGGGCCGAAGATCTCCTGCCTGACGTCCGCGATGCGCGCCACCTCGAACGCCACCGGCGCCAGCAGGTTCTTCATCGCAGCGCCCGCCGGCAGCGGCGCCTCGCCGATCAGCCGTGCTTCGCGGCGCAGCCGAGCCACCTGCGCGCCGATCGCGTCGAAGGCTTCGGCGTCGATCAGCGGGCCCACGTCGGTCGCCAGCTGCGCCGGGTCGCCGACCCGCAGCTCCTGCAGCGCGCCGCCAACCATCTCGATCACGGTGTCGGACACGCTCTCGTGCACGCACAGCAGGCGCAATGCCGAGCAGCGCTGGCCGGCCGATCGGAAGGCGCTTTGCACCACCGCGTCGACCACCTGCTCCGGCAGCGCCGTGGAGTCGACCAGCATGGCGTTGATGCCGCCGGTCTCGGCGATCAGCGGCACGAGCGGGCCGTCCTTCGCCGCGAGACTGCGGTTGATCGCCTTGGCCACCGCCGTCGAGCCGGTGAAGCACACGCCGGCGGTGCGCGCATCGGCCACCAGCGAGGCGCCCACCGTCTCGCCCGGGCCGTGCAGCAGCGCGAGCGCATCGGCGGGCACGCCGGCCTCGTGCAGCAGTGCGACCATGCGCTGCGCGACCCGTGGCGTCTGCTCGGCCGGCTTGGCAGCCACGGCATTGCCCGCCACCAGCGCAGCGACGACCTGCCCGGTGAAGATCGCCAGCGGGAAGTTCCACGGGCTGATGCACACGAACACGCCGCGACCATGCAGGCGCAGCTCGTTGCTCTCGCCGGTCGGCCCCGGCAGCGCCTGCGACGCCAGGCGAAGCTCGGCCTCATCGGCGTAGTAGCGGCAGAAGTCCACCGCCTCGCGCACCTCGGCCACGCAGTCGCCCAGCGTCTTGTGGGCCTCCTTCACCAGCAGGCCGCAGAACTCGGGCAGGCGCGCCTCCAGCAGATCGGCGGCGCGGCGCAGCACCGCGCAGCGCTCGACCAGCGGCGTCGCGTTCCAGGCACCGCCGGCGGCCTGCAGGGCCTGCATCGCGGCGTCGATTTGCGCGGCGGTTGCTTCGGGCACGGGCGCCAGCTCGGTCGCCTCGATCGCTCGCTCGAGCGGCTCGCGCTCGGCCAGGCAGGCGAGGTCGACGCCCATCGAGTTGGCGCGGCCGCTGTGGCCATCGAAGCCGTACAAGGCCCGCGGCATGGGCAGCGCCGGCTCGCTCGCGGGCGGAAGCGGCGAGGCGAGCAGCGCGGCGACGTCCACCGACTCGTCGGCCAGCTGGTGCACGAAGGAGGAGTTGGCGCCGTTCTCGAGCAGCCGGCGCACCAGGTAGGCGAGCAGGTCGCGGTGCTCGCCCACCGGCGCATACACCCGCACCGGCACCGGCGACGACTGCATCACCTCGCGGTACATCGCCTCGCCCATGCCGTGCAGGCGCTGCATCTCGAACTTGGCGTCGCGGCCCATGTGCAGGATCGCCGCGATCGTGCCGGCGTTGTGCGTGGCGAACTGCGGGTAGATCACGTCGTTGTGGCCGATCAGCGCGCGAGCGCAGGCGAGGTAGGCGATGTCGGTGTGATGCTTGTGGGTGAACACCGGGTAGCCCGCCAGGCCCAGCTCCTGCGAGCGCTTGATCTCGCCATCCCAATACGCGCCCTTGACCAGCCGCACCATGAAGCGCAGCCCCTGCGCCCGAGCGATGCGCGCGACCTCGTCGACCACCTCGTGGGCGCGCGTCTGGTAGGCCTGCACCGCGAGCCCGAAGCCGCGCCACTGCGGGAAGTCGCGCGCGATGCGCCCGGCCAGCGCCTCGAACAGGTCCAGCGACAACTCCAGCCGGTCGCTTTCCTCGGCATCGATGGTGAGGTTGATGTTGGCGCGCGCCGCGCCTTCGATCAGCGTCCACACCCGCGGCAGCAATTCGGCGAACACGCGCTGGCGCTGCGCGTCCTCGTAGCGCGAGAACAGCGCGCTCAGCTTGATCGAGATGCCGTCGGCTGACTCGGGAGCGGCAGCGGCCGTGTCGCCGCCGATCGTGCCGATGGCCGCGACGTAGGCCGCGAGATAGCGCCGCGCATGCGCCTCGGTGCGTGCGCCCTCGCCCAGCATGTCGTAGCTGAAGCGCAGCCCGGCCTGCTGGCGGCGCGCGCCCGCGGCCTCGTCCATCGCCTCGCGCATCGAGCGGCCGAGCACGAACTGGCGGCCCAGCAGCTGGATGGCGCGAACCGTGGCCGCGACCACGGTGTGCGCGCCCAGGCGCTTGATCAGCCCGGTCTGCGCCTCGCCGTCCGGGAGGAACTTCTTGGACAGGGCGATCGCGCTGGCCGACAGGCTGGCCAGCATCTTGTGCGGCCCGCCGCTGGCCGCATCGAACTGCGCCTTGCCGAGCTGGTCGGCCGTGAGCGCGATCGCCGTCTCGGCGTCGGGCACCCGCAGCAGCGCCTCGGCCAGGCGCATCAGCGCGAGACCTTCGGCGCTGGAGATCGGGTACTCGCGCAGCAGCGACTCCATCGCCCAGAAGGGCGCCGGCTTGTCGCGCACCGCCTGCACCCAGGGCGTGGCCATGGCCTGCACGGCGGTCCAGTCGAGGCTCTGCGCAAGCGCCGCCGACAGCTGCCGCAGCACCTCGTTCTCGTCGCGGTACGGAGCGGGCAGGCGCGCAGCCGGCGGCGGGGCGGTGAACATGATGATGGACCTCGGCGTGGTGGCGACCGCTAGAATTAATGTCTAGGTTAGCGGCTCGCCTCCAGCATTTCTCTCCAAAGAAGGCCGATCAACTTCGTGGAAATCCAGCCATGGCCCTCAACGCTCCCGGCCTCGCGAGCATCGACAAGATCGACGCGAAGATTCTGCGCGTGCTGCAAAAGGACGGGCGCATTTCCAATCTGAAGCTCGCCGAGGAAGTGCATCTCTCGCCCACCGCGGTGCTCGAGCGCGTGAAGCGCTTGACGCGCGACGGCTTCATCCTGGGCTACGAGGCGCGGCTCAATCCGGCCAAGCTGGGGGCCGGCCTGCTGGTGTTCGTCGAGATCCTGCTCGACCGCACGGTGCACGACGTGATGGACAACTTCAAGGCGGCCGTGCAGGTGCGCCCCGAGATCCTCGAGTGCCACCTCGTCGCCGGCGGCTTCGACTACCTGCTCAAGACCCGGGTGGCCGACATGGGCGCCTACCGCGAGTTCATCGGCTCGGTCATCTGGACGCTGCCCGGCGTGCGGGAGACCCGCACCTACGCGGTGATGGAAGAAGTGAAGAACGTCACCGCGCTCGACATCTGATCGCCGCCGGCGGCTGCGCGCAGCGTCGAGGCCGAGCCGAGTCCGGCGCGCCGCAGCGCGGCGTTCATGTGCGACAGGTGAGCGTAGCCGCAGCGCCGCGCGACCTCGTCCAGCGAGAGGCGCCCTCGGGCCAGCAGCGCACGCGCGCGCTCCACGCGCCGCTGCATCACCCAGGCGTGCGGGCTGCAACCGAAGCTCGTCTTGAACATGCGGGCGAAGTGGTACTCCGACAGGCACGCCGCCTGGGCCAAGTCGGCCAGCGACACGCCCTGGGCCAGCCCGCTCTCGATGAACTCCAGCACGCGCCGGCGCGCCGCGGGTGCGAGGCCGCCGCGCACCCGGCCCGCGCTGGCGCCGCGCACGGCATGCGCCGCAAGCAGGTGCGCCTGCACGTCGAGCGTGAGCTGCTGCAGCCGCAGCGGCGCATCGCTGTCGTCCCAAGGGGTGGACGCGATGCGCGCGCACAGGGCCGCCAGCCGCTCGTCTTGGAAGTAGATGCGCTCGGCGAGCGTCGCGCTGCGCGGATCGAGATCGAACCACCGCTCGGCCGCCTGCGACAGCCGCAGCACCGGCAGGTACAGGTGCAGCAGTTGCAGCGAGCCGTTCACGTCCCAGCGCGACTCGTGCCCGGCCGGCAGCGTGCACAGCGAACCCGGCGCGCCGCGCGCGGCCGGTGCCTCATGGCAGCGCACCGCATGGCCCCCCTCCAGATAGAACGACAGGGTGTGATGGCCCGGGCGCAGGTACGCCGTCTTGGTGTCGGCGTTGCACCAGTGCGCGAGCCACGCGCCGCCCGGCAGCGCGCAGGCACGCGCCAGCCGCGCCCGCGAGCGCAGCAGCGCGGACCCGACATCCCATTGGCCGATCGCCTGCATGCCGCACAGCTTACGACGCCGCATGCCGGCGGCACGTGCGCGGCCGCGCAAATGCGCAAGTTCTTGCCACTCGACGCGGCCGCGCGGACCCAGACTGCGTGCCATGACCAGTGCCTGGCTGTACCTCATCACCGTGCTCATCTGGGGCACGACCTGGATCGCCCTCAAGTGGCAGGTCGGCGTCGTGCCGATCCCGTGGTCGATCGTCTATCGCTTCGTGCTGGCCGCCGCGCTGCTGATGACCTGGCTCGCGTGGCGGCGGCAATGGCGCTGGCCGTCGCGCCCGGTGTGGCCGCTGCTGGTGTGCCAGGGCCTGTGCCTGTTCTGCCTCAACTTCTTGTGCTTCCTGCATGCCAGCCGCTGGATCGCCAGCGGCCTGGTGGCGGTGTGCTTCTCGACGGCGCCGTTGTGGAATGCGCTGAACGGCCGCCTCTTTCAACGCAAGCCGATGGCGCCGCAGGTGATGCTCGGCGGGGCGCTCGGGCTGGCCGGCCTGCTGCTGCTGTTCGGCGGCGAGATCGCGAAGGACCTGGGCCGGCGCGAAACCCTGTGGGGCCTGGGCCTCGCACTGGCCGGCACCTGTTGCTTCTCGCTCGGCAACCTGCTGTCCGGCGCGATGCAGCAGCGCGGGCAGACCCCGCTGCAGACCAACGCGTGGGCGATGCTGGCGGGCGCGGGCGCGACCGCCGCGTATGCGCTGCTCACCGGCCAGGCACCGACGTTCGATGGATCGGCGCGCTATGTTGCGGCGTGGTTGTATCTCGCGATCCCCGGCTCGGTGATCGGCTTCACCGCCTACCTCACGCTGGTCGGCCGGCTGGGCGCCGATCGCGCGGCGTATTGCACGGTGCTGTTCCCGGTCGTGGCACTGAACGTGTCGGTCTGGCTGGAAGGGTACCGATGGACGCCGGCCGCGCTGGCCGGGCTGGCGCTGGTCGCGGCGGGCAACGTGGCGGTGTTCTGGCGCGGCGCTTTGCCCAGGCCGCTCGCTCGTCAGCGCGTCTCGGGCTGAAGCGAGGGCCGGCCGCCGAAGATCGCCGTACCGACGCGCACGATGGTCGCGCCTTCGAAGATGGCCGCTTCGAGGTCCGCGGTCATGCCCATCGACAGCGTGTCCAGCGCGAGCCCGTCGCGCTGCAGCGTCTCCAGCAGCTCGCGCAGCATGGCATGCGGTCGCCGCTGCGCATCGAGGTCGGCAGCGGGTTCAGGGATGGCCATCAGGCCGCGCAGCTCCAGGCGCGGCAGCGCCGCGACCGCACGCGCGACTTCGCGGACCTCGCGCGGCGCGAGGCCGCTCTTGCTCGCTTCGCCGCTCACGTTGACCTGCAGGCACACCTGCAGCGGCGAGAGCGATGCCGGGCGCTGCTCGCTCAGGCGCTGCGCGATCTTCAGGCGGTCCACCGAATGCACCCAGTCGAAGCGTTCGGCCACGATGCGGGTCTTGTTGCTCTGCAGCGGTCCGATGAGGTGCCACTCGAGATCGGCGCGCAGATCGGGCAGCGCATCGATCTTGTCGATGCCCTCTTGCACGTAGTTCTCGCCGAAGCGTCGTTCGCCGGCAGCGTGCGCCTCGCGCACCGCGTCCGCCCCGAAGGTCTTGCTCACGCACAGCAGCGTGACGCTTTGCACAGGTCGTTGCGCCGCGGCACAGGCCGCTGCAATGCGAGCGCGCACTTGTTGTATGTTCGCTGCGATCGTCGCCATAATGGCCCGCAGTATCTCGCAGGCCACGGCCCCGGCGCCCTTCCACGCGTTGCACGCGGCGCACCCACACACGGTTTCCATGGACATCACCCAACTGCTGGCGTTCTCGGTCAAGAACAAGGCGTCCGACCTTCACCTGTCGGCCGGCCTGCCGCCGATGATCCGCGTGCATGGCGACGTGCGCCGCATCAACGTCGACCCGCTCGAGCACAAGCAAGTGCACGACATGGTCTACGACATCATGAACGACTCGCAGCGCAAGGCGTACGAAGAGACGCTGGAGTGCGACTTCTCGTTCGAGATCCAGGGCCTCGCGCGTTTCCGCGTCAATGCGTTCAACCAGAACCGCGGCTCGGGGGCGGTGTTCCGCACCATTCCCTCGAAGATCCTCACGCTCGAACAGCTGGCCACGCCCAAGGTGTTCGCCGAGCTCGCCCTCAAGCCGCGCGGCATGGTGCTGGTGACCGGCCCCACCGGCTCGGGCAAGTCGACCACGCTGGCCGCGATGGTCAACCACCTGAACGAAAACGAGTACGGCCACGTGCTGACCGTCGAAGACCCGATCGAGTTCGTGCACGAGTCGAAGAAGTGCCTGGTCAACCAGCGCGAGGTCGGCCCGCATACGCTCAGCTTCGCCAACGCGCTGCGTTCCGCTCTGCGCGAGGACCCGGACGCGATTCTCGTGGGCGAAATGCGCGACCTGGAAACCATCCGCCTCGCGCTCACCGCGGCCGAGACCGGGCACCTGGTGTTCGGCACGCTGCACACGTCGAGCGCGGCCAAGACCGTCGACCGCATCGTCGACGTCTTTCCCGCGGCCGAGAAGGAGATGGTCCGCGCGATGCTGTCGGAGTCGCTGGTGGCCGTCATCTCGCAGACGCTGTGCAAGCTCAAGGACGGCTCGGGCCGAGTCGCCGCGCACGAGATCATGCTAGGCACCGCCGCCATCCGCAACCTGATCCGCGAGAACAAGGTGGCGCAGATGTACTCCGCCATCCAGACCGGCAACAGCATGGGCATGCAGACGCTGGACCAGAACCTTGCCGACCTCGTCCGCCGCAACATCGTCTCGCCCGCCGAGGCCCGCGGCAAGGCGAAGTTCCCGGAAAACTTCCCGGGCTGATGACCCACGGCCGAAGCCGCCGGGGCGCCACCGAACCGCTGCAATGAAGCGCCTGCTGGCCCGCATCAAGCGCGCGCCCGCCGCCGGGCCGGCGGACGACGCGGCCTTCTTCTCGACAACAGTGCAGGAGCCTGGCGAGGCCGCGACAGCGCGGTCGTCGTGGCGCGATCGCGCGTCGCAGATCGGCGCAACGCCCTTCGATCGGGCGCAGGGCGCCGAGATGTTCGCGCGGCTGTGGGGCGCCGACCGGCACGTCGTGGCACTCGATGCCGACGAGCTGCGCCGCATGAGCGACTATCTGGAGTTCGTGCAGGTGCCCGTGGCGCGCGAGGTGATCGCCCAGGACGAACTCGGCGACTACATGCTGATCGTGCTCGAGGGCCGGCTCTCGGTGGGCCGCGGCCAGCCGCCGGGCGGGGCCTCGCGCCTGGCCGAAGCCCACGCGGGCGACATGCTGGGCGAGATGTCGCTGCTGGACGCCGGTGCGCGCTTTTCCTCGTGTGCCACCTTGACGCCGTGCACGCTGGCCGTGGTCGACGCGCGGCGGCTGGACGAAATGATCACCCGCGAGCCGCGACTGGGCGTCGCGCTGCTCGCTTCGCTGTCGCGGCGCCTGTCGCTGCGATTGCGCCAGGTGAGCGCGCGGCTGTCCGCGCTGCTGTCGCAGAATTGAGCTTCCTTTGAGGGCTGCAGTATGGAAAGAGACCAGGCTTCCAAATTCGTCAACGACCTGCTGCGCCTCATGGTGTCGCGCAACGGCTCGGACCTGTTCCTCACCGCGGACTTCCCGCCGGCCATCAAGGTCGACGGCAAGGTGACCAAGGTGTCGCCGCAGCCGCTCACCGGCCAGCACACGCTGGCGCTGGCGCGCTCGGTGATGAACGACAAGCAGGCCGCGGAGTTCGAGCGCACCAAGGAGTGCAACTTCGCGATTTCGCCGCAGGGCATCGGGCGCTTCCGGGTCAACGCGTTCATGCAGCAGGGCAACGTCGGGCTGGTGCTGCGCACGATCCCGCAGACGCTGCCGACCATCGACACCCTGAACCTGCCGCGCGTGCTCAAGGACGTCGCGATGACCAAGCGCGGCCTGGTGATCTTCGTGGGCGCCACCGGCTCGGGCAAGAGCACCTCGCTGGCCGCGATGGTCGACTGCCGCAACGAGAACTCCTTCGGCCACATCATCACGATCGAGGATCCGGTGGAGTTCGTGCACCCGCACAAGAACTGCATCGTGACCCAGCGCGAGGTCGGCATCGACACCGACGGCTGGGAGGCCGCGTTGAAGAACACGCTGCGCCAGGCGCCGGACGTGATCCTGATGGGCGAGATCCGCGACCGCGAGACGATGGAGCATGCCGTCGCATTCGCCGAGACCGGCCACCTGTGCATGGCCACGCTGCATGCGAACAGCGCCAACCAGGCACTCGACCGGGTGATCAACTTCTTCCCCGAGGAGCGCCGGGCCCAGCTGCTCATGGACCTGTCGCTGAACCTGAAGGCGCTGGTCTCGCAGCGGCTGCTGCCGCGCCAGGAAGGCAAGGGCCGCATCGCGGCGGTCGAGATCCTGCTCAACACGCCGCTGATCTCGGAGTTGATCTTCAAGGGCGAGGTCTCGGAGATCAAGGAGATCATGAAGCGCTCGCGCGAGCTCGGCATGCAGACCTTCGACCAGGCGCTGTTCGATCTCTACGAGAACCAGATGGTGACCTACGAGGACGCCCTGCGAAATGCCGACTCGGTCAACGACCTGCGCCTGCAGATCAAGCTGCACAGCCAGCGCGCGCGCAGCAGCGACCTGGCGGCGGGGACCGAGCA
>DATFAY010000296.1:0-5857 GCA_035254085.1 Piscinibacter sp. | reverse complement strand
CTCCATGATCACGCCGGTGGAAAACGGCAGCACCTGCGAAGGCGCAATGCCGAGCTGCTTGGCCAGCGCCACGCAGGTGGACAGCGCCCGCGCGCGGCCGTCTTCGCCGGTGCCGGCATTGGCGTTGCCGGTATTGACGAGCAGCGCCCGCGCACCGGCGCTCACCGCCAGGTGCTCGCGGCACAGCTGCACCGGCGCCGCACAGAAGCGATTGCGGGTGAACACGCCGGCCACCTGCGAGCCCTCGGCCAAGGTCACGACCAGCAGGTCGCGCCGATTCGCCTTGCGCACGCCGGCCATCGCGATGCCGAGCTTGACGCCCGGCACGGCGTGAATCGTCTTGGGGTCGGGAGCGCTCAGATTGACGGGCATGGCAACTCCTCGGCGGTCAAGCCAAGCGGCCGTGGCAGTGCTTGTACTTCTTGCCGCTGCCGCAGGGGCAGGGATCGTTGCGGCCCACCTTGGGCACCTGCGCGGCGAGCGGCACGGGGTCGGCCTCTTGCGAGACGCTGCCGTCTTCGTTCGGATGCGTGTAGGTGACGTTGCTGATGCGCTCGACCTTCTCCTCGATCGCTTCGGCCGCCTGCGCCACTTCTTCCTGCGACTGGATGCGCACCGTCATCAGCACGCGCGTCACGTCCATCTTCACCACGTCGAGCAGCTGGCTGAACAGCTCGAAGGCTTCGCGCTTGTATTCCTGCTTCGGGTTCTTCTGCGCATAGCCGCGCAGGTGGATGCCCTGGCGCAGGTAGTCCAGCGCGGCCAGGTGCTCGCGCCAATGCGAGTCGATGGACTGCAGCAGGATCATGCGCATGAAGGGCGTGAACTGATCCAGCCCCACTCGCTCGACCTTGGACTGGAACATCGCGTCGGCCGCCTTGACGGCCATCTCGACGATGTCTTCGTCGGTCACGGTGTCGCTCTTCTCGACGTGCGCCTTGAGCGGCACCTCGAGCTGCCACTCCTCGCGCAGCACCTTCTCCAGGCCGTCAAGGTCCCATTGCTCCTCGACGCTGTCCGCCGGCACGAAGGTGCGCACGACGTCTTCCATCGTGCTCTGGCGCAGGCTGGCGATCTGGGCCTCGAGGCTTTCGGCCTCGAGGATGTCGTTGCGCTGCTGGTAGATGACCTTGCGCTGGTCGTTGGAGACGTCGTCGTACTCGAGCAGCTGCTTGCGGATGTCGAAGTTGCGCGCCTCGACCTTGCGTTGGGCGCTCTCGATGCTGCGCGTGACGATGCCGGCTTCGATCGCCTCGCCGTCGGGCATCTTCAGCCGCTCCATGATCGCGCGCACGCGGTCGCCGGCGAAGATGCGCATCAGCGGGTCGTCCAGCGACAGGTAGAAGCGCGAGGAGCCCGGGTCGCCCTGGCGGCCCGAGCGGCCGCGCAGCTGGTTGTCGATGCGCCGTGACTCGTGGCGCTCGGTGGCGATGATGCGCAAGCCGCCCTGCGCCTTCACCTTCTCGTGCAGGCTCTGCCACTCGTCGCGAAGCTGCTTCGCCTTGGCGACCTTGTCGGGGTCGCTCAGCTCGGGGTCGGCATCGATGAACTGGATCTGCTTCTCGACATTGCCGCCCAGCACGATGTCGGTGCCGCGGCCGGCCATGTTGGTGGCGATGGTGATGACGCCCGGGCGCCCGGCCTGCGCCACGATCTCGGCTTCCTTGGCGTGCTGCTTGGCGTTGAGCACCTGGTGCGGCAGCTTCGCCTTGGTCAGCAGGCCCGAGATGAGCTCGGAGTTCTCGATCGAGGTGGTACCCACGAGCACCGGCTGGCCGCGCGTGTGGCAGTCGCGGATGTCCTCGATGACCGCGTCGAACTTCTCGCGCGCGGTCTTGTAGACGAGGTCGAGCTCGTCCTTGCGGATGGTCGGCTTGTTGGGCGGGATCACCACGGTCTCGAGCCCGTAGATCTCCTGGAACTCGTAGGCCTCGGTGTCGGCCGTGCCGGTCATGCCGGCGAGCTTGCCGTACATGCGGAAGTAGTTCTGGAAGGTGATCGACGCGAGCGTCTGGTTCTCGCTCTGGATCGGCACGCCTTCCTTGGCTTCGACCGCCTGGTGCAGGCCGTCGGACCAGCGCCGCCCGGTCATCAGGCGCCCGGTGAACTCGTCGACGATGATCACTTCGCCGTCTTGCACGACGTAGTGCTGGTCGCGGTGATAGAGGTGGTTGGCCCGCAGCGCCGCATACAGGTGGTGCATCAGCGTGATGTTGGCCGCGTCGTACAGGCTCGCGCCGTCGGGCAGCAGGCCGGCCTTGGCCAGGATGCGCTCGGAATTCTCGTGGCCCGCCTCGGTGAGGAAGACCTGGTGCGTCTTCTCGTCGACCGTGAAGTCGCCCGGATCGATGACGCCCTCGCCCGTGCGCAGGTCGAGCTCGCCGATCTGCTTCTTGAGCTGCGGCACGATGGCATTGATGCGCACGTACAGCTCGGTGTGGTCTTCCGCCTGGCCGCTGATGATGAGCGGCGTGCGCGCCTCGTCGATGAGGATCGAGTCCACTTCGTCGACGATGGCGTAGGCCAGGCCCCGCGCGACGCGGTCTGCCGTGTCGTGGACCATGTTGTCGCGCAGGTAGTCGAAGCCGAATTCGTTGTTGGTGCCGTAGGTCACGTCGGCGCCATAGGCCGCCTGCTTCTCCTCGCGCGCCATGTTGGGCAGGTTCACCCCGACGGTGAGGCCGAGGAAGGTGTACAGCCGGCCCATCCACTCGGCGTCGCGCCGGGCGAGATAGTCGTTGACCGTCACCACGTGCACGCCCTTGCCGGTGAGCGCATTCAGGTACACCGGCAGCGTCGCCATCAGCGTCTTGCCCTCGCCGGTGCGCATTTCGGCGATCTTGCCGTCGTGCAGCACCATGCCGCCGATCAGCTGGACGTCGAAGTGGCGCATCTTGAGCACCCGCTTGCTGCCCTCGCGCACTGCCGCGAACGCCTCGGGCAGCAGCTTGTCGAGCGTCTCGCCCTTGGCGTGGCGATCCTTGAACTCGTCGGTCTTGGCACGCAGCGCAGCGTCGCTGAGCGCCTCGAACTGCGGCTCGAGGGCATTGACCTGCAAGACGACGCGCCGGTACTGCTTCAGCAGTCGTTCGTTGCGGCTACCGAAGATTTGGGTGAGAAGTCGGGGCAACATGCGGCGTCGGATTTGGAAGCAACGTAGACGCCGGTGTCACGCGACACCGGCGCGAAGGCAAGACTGCGGGAAGGTGCGGCCAGGGCCTGCCAATGCAAGGCGGCCCGTCGCCAAACCCTTGAGTTTACCTGCCCGGCATGCCGCCAGCGTCCGCCCCGCCCCGGCCGGCCTTGGCCAGCGCCCTGTTCGCATCCGACAGCGTGAGGAACTTGGCCGGATTCTGCGGGACGCTGTCGAGCAGCACCTCGAAATGCAGGTGCGGCCCCGTCGAGCGCCCCGACGTGCCCACCAGCGCGATCGCCTGGCCGCGCCGGACGATGTCGCCTGCGTGCACGAGCATCTTGGAGGTGTGGGCATAGCGGGTGACGAGGCCGTGACCATGGTCGACCTCGATCAGGTTGCCGTACTGCGGATGCAGGTCGGCGAACTGCACCACGCCGCCGGCCGCGGCGTGGATGGGCGTGCCCACTTCAGCCGGGAAGTCCAGCCCGGTGTGCAGCGCAGGGCGGCCGGTGAACGGGTCGGAGCGGAAGCCGAAGCCCGAGCCGATCGGCCCCTCGATGGGGCGGCTGTTGGGCACCATCATCGACTGCAGGCGCGTTTCCAAGAGGCGCGACTCGATCATCGTGTAGAGATCGGCGTCCTGGTCGGACTCTTCGTCCAGCGCACCGACCCAGCCCTTGAGCTGGTCCAGCGACGGCGAGGACACCGGCACGAACGGCCCGCCCTTGCCGCCGGCAGCGACGGTCGACGGCTTGATCTGCTCGATCTCCTCCGGCTTGACACCGGCGAGGCCGGACACCCGCTCGCTCATCGCCTCGAGCTTGATCAGCTTGGCCTGCATTTCGCCCACCCGGCGCGCCATGGCGTCGAGGTTCTCGCGCATGAAGCGGTCGCGCTGCGCGAATTCGTCTCGGACGACGAGCTTCATCACCTGGCTGACCACCGGCCAGCCTTCGCGTGCGGCCTTCAGGAAAATGAAATGGTAGATGGTGCCCGACAGCAGCACGAGCACGACGCTCAGCCCAGCCAGGGCACTGAGCAGTTGCCAGCGATTGAAGTGCAGCACCCGGGTGCGCGCCAAGCTGCCATGAGTGATCAGAATCTGCATCGCTACACTCCTCGGGTGAACGCGAAGTCACCCTCATCGAAGCCCCAACTCGTACCCGACTCGCTTCCCATCTCCGACGCGCTGGCACGCAGCGCGCCGCTGGCACATCTGCGTCAGCGGCTGCAGGACTCGAATGCCCGCTTGGCCGCCATTGCCCCCGTGCTGCCCGTCGCGCTCGCCCCGCACGTCAAGGCAGGTCCGATCGACGAGGAGGGCTGGACGCTGCTGGCCGCCAACGCCTCGGTGGCGGCCAAGCTGCGACAGTTGGAACCCCGCCTGCAAGACGTCCTGCGCCAGCGGGGATGGCAGGGTAGCCCAATCCGCATCAGGGTTCAATCGCGCTGAGCGCGAAAGTGCAACCAGCTGGAAGAGATGAAAGTGCGCGACCGCTCGCGCATTTGTTGCTTGACGAACGCGATCGGCGGGCTACCGCGGGCGCTTCTGACCCGGGGACTCGTCGCAGAAGTCCTGCGCTTTCGGTTTGCACAGGTCCGCGCCCGAGTGAGCGGCATCCGACGGCCCGGCATGGGGCCGGCATGGGCGGTGGGGAAGTTGGTGCCGGCTGTCCGAATCGAACGGACGACCTTCCGCTTACAAGGCGGGTGCTCTACCAGCTGAGCTAAGCCGGCGCTGCAGCCGCCCTGATGGCGACCGTGGCAGCGGGAGGCGCGCAGTATAAGTCGCGTCCCCGGCCCACCGGCCGGCGCAGGGCGGACCTACTTGATGCGCTTGAGGGTCGGGCGGCCGCCGGTGGGTGGCTCGGGCGGCGTGTCGCCGTCGCGCGGCGTGCTGCCTTCGTTCTCGGCGCTCGGTGCATCGGCCAGCGAGAGCCTGGGGTTCTTGCCGGCCATCGTCGCGCTGGGCTCCGGCGCGTGGGGAGTGCCCGGCGTGGCGTCGCTGGGCACCGGAAAGGCCATGCCCTGCCCGTTCTCGCGCGCATAGATGGCGATGACATGGTCCACCGGCACGACGATCTCGCGCGACGCGCCGCCGAAGCGCGCCTTGAACTCGATCAGCTCGTTGCCGAGCTTGAGTGCCGTCGTGGCCTCGAAGCCGATGTTGAGCACGATCTCGTTGTTCTTCACGTACTCGGTGGGCACCTGCACGCTCGCGTCGACGAACACGGCGATGTACGGCGTGAAGCCGTTGTCGGTGCACCAGTCGTGCAACGCCCGGATCAAGTACGGGCGCGTCGACGTGCCGGCGCTGGGCGGGGGAGCGGGCGTCACCATGCCGTGGCTTGTGCGCCTACTTGCGCATCACCTTTTCGGAGGGCGTCAGCGCCTCGATGTACGCCGGGCGCGAGAAGATCCGTTCGGCGTACTTGAGCAGCGGCACGGCATTCTTGGACATGTCGATGCCGTAGTAGTCGAGGCGCCACAGCAGCGGCGCGATCGCCACGTCGAGCATCGAGAAGTCGTCGCCGAGCAGGAACTTCTGCTTGTTGAACATCGGCGCCAGTTCGACCAGGCGGTCGCGAATGTGCATCCGCGACTTGTCGGCCGACTTGAGATTCTTTTCGAGGGCGTCGATGTAGCTGAACAGCTCGTGCTCCATCGTGAACAGCAGCTGGCGCGCCTTGGCCCGCGTTTGCGGATCCGGCGGCATCAGCT
>DATFAY010000295.1:0-2450 GCA_035254085.1 Piscinibacter sp. | reverse complement strand
ACCTTCATCAGGTACTGTCCATAGCCGTTCTTCAGCATGGGCGCGGCCTGCCGCTCCAAGGCCTCGGCGGAGATCCAACCGGACCGGTAGGCGACTTCCTCGAGGCAGGCGACCTTCAAGCCCTGGCGCTTCTCCAGCGTCGCGATGAACTGCCCGGCCTCGAGCAGGCTGTCGTGTGTGCCGGTATCCAGCCATGCATAGCCGCGACCCATGATCTCGACGTTCAGCTGCGACGCCGCCAGGTAGCGGGCGTTGACGTCGGTGATCTCCAGCTCGCCGCGCGCCGATGGCTTGATGTCCGCCGCGATGTCGCATACCTGAGCGTCGTAGAAGTACAGGCCCGTCACCGCGTAGTTGCTCTTGGGTGTCTTCGGCTTCTCTTCGATGCTCAAGGCGCGCCGGTCACGGTCGAACTCCACCACGCCGTACCGCTCCGGATCGAGGACGTGATAGGCGAACACGCTTGCGCCGCGGTCGCGTCCGGCTGCGTTGGCGAGCAAGCTCTGGAAGTCGTGCCCGTAGAAGATGTTGTCGCCCAGCACCAGCGCGCTCGGCTGTCCGTCGACGAAGCGGCGCCCGAGGATGAACGCCTGCGCCAGGCCGTCCGGACTCGGCTGCACGCAGTAGCTGATGTTGATGCCCCACTTCGCGCCGTCGCCCAGCATCGCCTCGAAACGCGGCGTGTCGGTCGGCGTGCTGATGAGCAGGATGTCGCGGATGCCGGCCAGCATCAGGGTGGACAAGGGGTAGTACACCATCGGCTTGTCGTACACCGGCAGCAACTGCTTGCTGACCGCCAGCGTCGCCGGATGGAGGCGGGTGCCGGAGCCGCCCGCGAGGATGATGCCTTTTCGATTCATGGCGTCCTTGTCCCTGGTGTTGTGTTGCTCAGCGGCCCAGCACTTCGGTCAGCATCCGCTCGACGCCGCAGCGCCACTCGGGCAGCCAGACGCCGAAGGTGCTGCGCAGCTTCTCGGTGTTCATGCGGGAGTTGCCCGGGCGCCGGGCCGGCGTGGGGAACGCGCTCGTCGGCACGGGTTTCACTGCGTCCGGGGCAGTCTTGATCGGCAGCCCGGCGGCCCGCGCGAACTCGATCACGTGCTTCGCGTAGCCATGCCAGGTGGTCTCTCCGCGGGGAACGACATGGTAGGTGCCGGCCACATCGGGGCGGACCAGGCTCGTTCGCAAGGCATTGGCGGTGAGGTCGGCCAGCAGCTCCGCACTCGTGGGCGCGCCGTGCTGATCGTCGATCACGGTCAGGCTGTCGCGCTCCTGGGCCAGGCGCAGCATGGTCTTGGCGAAGTTGCCGCCGCGCGACGCATAGACCCAGCTGGTACGAAAGATGATGTGCCTGCAGCCGCTCGCGCGAATCGCCTCCTCGCCTTCGAGCTTGGTGCGGCCGTAGACGCTCAGCGGCCCGGTCGGCGAGTCTTCCGTCCAGGGCGCCACGCCGCTGCCGTCGAACACATAGTCGGTGCTGTAGTGCATCAACCACGCGCCGATCGCGGCGGCCTCGCGAGCCAGCACGCCGGGCGTGGTGGCGTTCAGGGTGCGCGCGAATTCCTGTTCGCTCTCGGCCTTGTCGACGGCGGTGTGCGCCGCGGCATTGACGATGAAGGCCGGCTGAACCTTGCGGACGGTTTGTGCGACCGCATCGGGCCGGGCGAAATCGCCGCACAGCTCGGTGCTGTCGAAATCGACCGCCACCAGATCCCCGAGCGTCTGCAGCGAGCGCTGCAGCTCCCAGCCGACCTGGCCCCCCTTGCCGAACAGCAGGATCTTCACACTGCCGCCTTGGCCGCCGCGGCGCCGTATTGCTTGTCGAGCCAGTGCCGGTAGTCGCCGTTGCGCACGCTCGCGACCCAGGCGGTGTTCTCGAGGTACCAGGTCACGGTCTTCTCGATGCCGCTCGCGAAGGTTTCGGCGGGCTGCCAGCCGATCTCGCGCTCGATCTTGCTCGGATCGATCGCGTAGCGGCGATCATGGCCCGGGCGGTCCTTCACGTAGGTGATCAGCTCTTCGTACCGGCCGCTGCGGCGCGGACGAAGGGCGTCGAGCTTGCGGCACACCGTGGTCACGACGTCGATGTTGCGGATCTCGTTCTTGCCGCCGACGTTGTAGGTCTCGCCGACGCGTCCGCGCGCGAGCACCTGGCGGATGGCCTCGCAATGATCGCGCACGTAGAGCCAGTCGCGGATGTTGAGCCCGTCGCCGTAGACCGGCAGCGGCTTCTCGTCCAGCGCATTCAGGATCATGAGCGGGATCAACTTCTCGGGGAAGTGATAGGGCCCGTAGTTGTTGCTGCAGTTGGTCGTCAGCGTGGGCAGCCCGTACGTGTGGTGGTAGGCACGCACGAGGTGGTCGCTCGATGCCTTGGAGGCCGAGTACGGGCTGTTGGGCGCATACGCCGTGGTTTCGCTGAATGCCGGATCGCTCGGCCCCAACGAGCC
>DATFAY010000294.1:0-2000 GCA_035254085.1 Piscinibacter sp. | reverse complement strand
GCCGCAGCTTCACGGGGTTGTTCAAGGGGATGTAGGCCGCGCAGCGAAGGGCGAGGGGCCCCGTTCACGGGGATCGACCAGCGCAGCGGCCGGCGAGCGGCTCGGGCTCGATGCCCGAGTCGCGAGATCAGCCGTGCAAGTAAGGCGACCGGGTACGAGGATCGACCCCAGCAGCCACCGGCGCCACCCAAGACGCAATGCACCACTGCGCCGCCCAGTAAGTCGCAAGAATCCACAGCCCCGCCCACGGCACCCCGCCCGCGAACTTATTGGTCGCAAGCAGCGAATCCGACACGACGAACAGCGCACCGCCCAGCGCCAGCACCGCACCCCGCCGCGTCCCGCCACCGGCCGCTGCTCCCGCGCGCCACACCACCGCGGCTTGCGATGCCATCGTCGCGAGGCACAGCACGTACACGACCACGGGCACCCGCAGCCCCGCCGGCACGCCCGGCCACAGCAGCGACAGCACCGTGCCCGCCGCCACCGCATAGGCGACGAAGGGCCAGCGCCGCGCCGCGAATCGCTCGGCGCGCGAGAACGCCACGACGTAGGCCAGATGCGCCAGCAGGAACGACACCAGCCCGGCGAGGAAGCCCTGCTGCGGCCACAGCAGCGCGACGTCGCCGGCCAGCGAAAGCGCGAGCCCGAGCAGCACCCCGCGGCGCACGGAAGCGTCGCCGCCCGTGCGCCGCGCCGCGTGCACGATGATCAGCAAGGTCGTCAGCGGCTTGAAGGCGAAGAGCAGCGCCTCGGGCAGCACGCCCACCGACGCGGCGATGGCGATGCCGGCGCACAGCGCGGTCAATGCGCCCAGGGTGGCGGCCGCGGCGGTCGGCGGCGACGCGTGCAAGGCGTCGGCCGGCGCAACGGCCGCGTGGTCGGTGGTGTCGGTCATCGTGGTCCTCGCGCGGTTCGGTGTGGCGAGGATTGTGGCGAGCAGGCGCGCAAGCGCCACAGGGCAAGCACGGGGACTACGCGGCTCAGGCGGCCTTGTCGTCGAGCGCCTGGGCGGCGCGCTGCGCCGCGGCGGCGCGCAAGGCCTTCAGTTTTTCGCGCGGATCCTCGCGCGTCGTCGCTTCGTTCAGCTTCATCTCGGCGATGAAGCGGCTGGGCACGCCTTGCACCGTGTCGCGTCCGCGCTTGCGCCGGCGCAGCGTGCTGACGGCCAGCGTGCTGCGTGCACGCGTGATGCCCACGTACATGAGGCGGCGTTCCTCTTCGAGGCGCTGCGCCGTCATCTCCTCGTCGTCGCTCCTGAAGGGCAGCAGGCCTTCGTTGACGCCGGCCAGCAGCACGTGCGGCCACTCCAGGCCCTTGGCGGCGTGCAGGGTCGACAGCGTGACCACGTTCTGCTCGTCGCCGCGCTCGGCCAGGCTGATGATCACCGAGATGGTCTGCGCGACGTCGAGCACGCTCTTCTTCTCGGTCTCGACCGCGAGCCCGCCGTCGTTCTCGATCTCGCCGCCGCAGCGCTTGGCTATCCAGTCGACGAAGTCGAGCACGTTGGTCCAGCGTGCAGCGGCGAGCTTCTCGCTGTCCTCGCCTTCGTACAGGTGCTTCTCGTAGTCGATGTCCTTGAGCCAGCCGACGAGGAAGGCCTTGGCGTCCTCGGCGCCCACGGTGTGGCGCGCGCGGTACTCGAGGTCGTTCACGCAGCGACCGAACTCGTGCAGCGAGCCGATGGCGCGCGCGCTGATGGCCGTGCCCAGGCTCTCGGCGAACAGCGCCTCGTACAGGCTCATCTTCCACTTGCCGGCGAACTCGCCCAGCTGGCCCAGCGTCTGGTGGCCGATGCCGCGCTTGGGCGTGGTCACGGCGCGCAGGAACGCCGGGTCGTCGTCGTTGTTGACCCACAGGCGCAGCCAGGCGCACAGGTCCTTGATCTCGGCGCGGTCGAAGAAGCTTTGCCCGCCCGACACCTTGTAGGGGAGGTTCGCCTTGCGCAGCGCCTTCTCGAAGACACGCGCCTGGTGGTTGGCGCGATACAGGATCGCGAA
>DATFAY010000293.1:0-5324 GCA_035254085.1 Piscinibacter sp. | reverse complement strand
CTTCTTCAGGGGCGCCGGGAAGCCCGCGTCGGCCTCGCCCTTCCATGCGTCGGAGAGCGCATCGCCGAGCGTGAAGGCGACTTCGCCGCGCCCGGCCTGCAGCAGGTTGAGATTCTCGGCCGAGGCCTTGGTGGCCTGGACCGACGCCTTCGCGCCCGGGATGGCCTTGCCGTAGATCTGGGTCAGCGCCACGCCCATCGGGTAGTACACCCCGCTCGTGCCGCCGGTCAGCACGTTGATGAAGTCGGCGGCGAAGGCCGCGGTGCACAGCGACGCAATGGCGGCCAGGGCCGCGAGCAAGCGGAACGGATGTCGTGTCATGGTGGCTCCGGGAGGGTTGAAACGAGCGCCGCAATCCGCATGCCGCCTCGAGAGCCGGCGCGGGCACGGGTCGATGATGGGCCCAGTGTCGCGACGTCCCGTGCCCCGCACAAGGGCGAAACTACGTATCGCCGCCAAGGCCGCGGTGCGCCCTGCGCGCGCGGCGGACGATGCGCGCCCGCGGCTCAGTCAGGGCACCGCGACGATCGGGATGGGTTCGCGCTCGCCGGCCAGCGAACGCGAGCGCAGTTGGCCGCAGCCCGCGTCGACGTCTTGTCCGGCCGAGCGGCGCAAGCGCGTGAGGACGCCGCGCCGGTTGAGTGCACGCGCCATCGCCGCCGCGCGCTCCCATTCGGGCCGCTTGAAGCCGAGTCCCTCGACCGCGTTGTAGGGGATGAGGTTCATCATCGCGTACTTGCCCGCCAGCAGGCGCGCGATGCCCTCCACTTCATCGTCGCCGTCGTTGACGCCCTCGAGCAGCGTCCACTGGTACTGGATCGGATAGCCGCTCGATCTCGCGTAGTGCTCGCCCAGCGTCACGAGTTCGTGCGGGGCGATGCGCGGGGCACGCGGCAGCAGCCGGGCGCGCAGCGCTTCGTGCGTGCTGTGCAGCGACAGCGCGAGCGCCGGCTTGACCCGGCCCGCCGGCAGCCGCTCGAAGACGCGCAGGTCGCCGACGGTGGAGAAGACGAGGTTCTTGTGGCCGATGCCGCCGGCCGTGCCGAGCAGGTCGATCGCCTCCAGCACGTTGTCCAGGTTGTGGGCCGGCTCGCCCATGCCCATGAACACCACCTTGCGCACCGCGCGGCGGGTGCGCGCGAGCGATACCTGGGCCACGATCTCGGCACTGCGCAGTTGGCGCAGCAACCCGTCGCGGCCGGTCATGCAAAACAGGCACCCGACCGCGCAGCCGACCTGCGTCGACACGCACAGCCCGTCGCGCGGCAGGAGCACACTCTCCACCGCGTGGCCATCGGTCAGCTCCACCAGCAGCCGCTCGGAGCCATCGTCCCCCGGGTGTGCCGAGCGAAGGCGCGCGAGGGCGGCCAGCTCGTCCGCCAGCGCGGGCAGTGCGGCGCGCAAGGGCTTGGGCAGGAAGTTCTCGAGCGCGCGGCGGCCGCTGTCCTGGGGCTTCGCTTGTGCCCACAGGCGCAGCACGCGCTCCTCATGGGTCGGCCCGGCGCCCAGCCCGCGCAGGCGCTGCCGGATCTCGTGGATGTGCATTCGTCGGCTCTGGTTGCGCTGTCTGTCGCGGCGCATTGTCCCAGAGGGCCGACGCACCCGCTGCGTCGGGTGCCGCACGCCGCGCCGGGCTACAAGGCGTGGCGCACGAGGTCGAGCGCGAACTTGAGCATCATCAAGGTCGCTGCGCCGATGAACGGCGGCGTGGTGACCGCCACCACGTTGAGCGCGATGCGCCCGGGCATCGGCACGCCAGGCTTCTTGCAGGCGATGTAGACCGCCGCGGGCGGGAACAGCAGGATGGACAGCACGTAGCTGCGGTAGGTGTAGCCGTGCTTGGCCACGAAGGCCACGATCTTTTCCTTGAACGTCATGGTCACGCCCCGCTCAGATCAGGCGCAGGCGGTTGACCACTGCGACGGCCTGGGCGCGATTGCAGACGTTGAGCTTGGCGTAGACGTTCTTGAGGTGGAACTTGACGGTGCGCTCGGAGGTGGACAGGATGCGGCCGATCTCCCACGAGGTCTTGCCTTCGACGACCCATTTGAGGACATCGCGCTCCTTGCCGGTGAGGTTGATGCCGAAGAAGTCGTCTTGCAGGTTCGGGTCCACTGCGTGCAGCGTGAAGGTCGAATGCAGGTAGAACGCGACGAAGCTCACCAGCAGCACCTGGTGCATGGACACGCCGGCGCACTCGAACTGCAGCATCGTGCCCACGTCGTCGGTGCCGGCCATCATGGATCGCACGCTCGCCGCGACGCCCGAGCCCCCGCGCATGTGCGCCACCAGTTCGGCCACGCGCGGGCTCGCATCGGCCATGGCCGCGCCACGGTCGGTCCAGCGAAAGGCGTGGTCCAGCCGGTCGGTCGTGGAGAAGCGCTTGACGTAGTCGTCGATGCCGATGGCCGGCCCGCACGACGATTGCCCGGAGCGGCCATACGGCTGGTCCAGCGCGCCGCCGTTGCGGTAGACGAATCCGCGTGAGATGCCCTTGCCTTCGCGCTCGTGCAGCACCACGCAGCGGTTGAAGGGGATGACCTCGTTGAGCTTGGTGGTGAACTGGTCGAGCTGATCGACGAAATCGGACGATGGCCTGATCTCATTGATGATGCGCGACAGTGTCTCCAACCCTCCGTTGGATTGAGAAGAGATCAACATTACAGCCTCCGAAAACCGTTGATCCGGCCCCGCGCCCCGAGGCCTTGGGAAGATGTCTGCGCGCGTTGAGACTCCGTCAGGTGATGTTGATACTTCATGGCAATGAATCGGCCTCCAAACCAGTTCGGCTCCCCTCTGGTCACGGTCCACTTCATCGATGTGCGAGCACGGGCTAACGGTATCCCAATGATCATGACGAAAGAATGAGGGCTGTACCGGAAGGAGAGTTACATACGGACACCCTTCTGTGCCTATCACACCCCCCGCTGAAACGCCATGCCGATTCGACATCGCGGGATGCGCGAGGATAGTTTCAGAGCGCATTGTTTGACATCCCGCAGACAGGGCGGCCGACCTGTTCCAACGGACAGTCGGCGCATGCGAAGCGCGATGGTATGGAGGCGCCCGGCGGCGCCGAGGCCGGCGAAAGGCGCTATCCGGCTTCGGCCTCGGCCTCGGACACGAGCACGGACGGCGAGGCCCGCGTGACGGGCACGGCCGAAGCGGCAGGCGCAGGCAGGTAGCCGCTGGCTTCGAAGTAGGCGAAGTACGCCGCCAGCCACTCCTCCACCGGTCGCAGCCCTTGGGCGAGGGCCTGGGGAGCCCAGCGCGCGAGGTGGTCGTGCGCGATCGGCAGGCGCTGGCCCACGGTCGGGTCGGCCACCGGGTTGAGTTTGCGCAGCACCGGGATGAGCATCGCCAGCGGATGGTCCGGTGCCTGCCGCACGTGCCGGGCCAGTTGCTCGAGCCAGGGCTCGTAGCCCAGGCGCTCGATGGCGTGACCCCGCGCCTCGATGGCGTCGAGCAGCGCGTTCATCGAGTTCCACTGCGGGTTGACCACGTGCACCGCATGCCCGTGCACCTCGGGGTTGAGCGAGGCCTCCACGATCGCGCGGCTGGCCACATCCACCGGCAGCATGTTGTCGTAGCCGGTGTCCACCGGCGCCTTGCCGAAGAGCGCGATGCCCTTGATCAGGCGGCAGAACAGGTCGTCGGTGTTCATGCGGCCGGTGCGCGAGTGGCCCACGATGCGCGACGGCCGGTAGATCGACACCGGCAGGCCGCGCCGCGCAGCCAGGCACACCAGTTGCTCCGCCACCCATTTGCTCTGCTCGTAGCCGCCCATCAGCCGGTCGTGCAATGCGATGTCGAGCACCTCGGGGATCGCCGGCGCCCCTCGGTCGAGCACGCCCACCGTGGAGACGTAGTGCACCGGCTTGGCGTGATGCAGGCACGCCAGCCGCAGCACGTCCTGGGTCGCCAGCACGTTCACCCGCTCGAGCGAGTGGTACGGGTAGATGAAGTTCACCATCGCGCCGTTGTGGTAGATCGCGTCGATGCGCTCGGCGAGCGCCGCGAAGGCCTCCTCGGCGAGGCCCAGCAGCGGGCGGTCCAATTCGCCCGGCACCGCGACGATGCGCGCGGCATGCTCGGCGCGCCACAGGCCATGGCTGCGCAGCGCGTCGGCCAGCCGCTGCGCGCCGGCTGCCGCATCCGGGGCACGCACGAGGCAATGCACCCGCGCGGGCGTCGCCTGCAGCAGGTCGGCCAGCAGGTGCACGCCGAGAAAGCCGGTTGCGCCGGTCAGGAAGATCTCCTGCGGCGCCCCCGCCTGCCATGTGCCAGCGGGCACGATGTCCTCGGGCAGCACCACTCGGGCCGCCAGGTCCGGCGCAACGCCGCCGGCCGCGCTGCCGCCCGCGCGCACCGCACGCGCCAGGGCGGCGATGGTCGGCGAGGCCAGCAGCGTTTCCATGTCGAGCGGCACCGCCAGCTTCTCCTCGACCTGGTAGAGCATCACCGACGCCAGCAGCGACTGGCCGCCGAGGTCGAAGAAGTCTTCCTCGATGTCGATGCGCTCGCGCTTGAGCAGGCCGCTCCAGATCGCGTGCAGCGCCGCCTCGACCTCGTCGCGGGGGGCTTCGTCGAGCGCGCCGGTCTCGCGCCTGATCTCGGGCACCTCGCCGCGCAAGAGCGCCGGCCGGTCGATCTCGGCGCGTGCGCCGCGGGGCAAGGCGACCACTTCGACCACGGCCGCATCGGCTGCGCCGTCGGCCGCGCACAGGGCCGCAAGACGGGCTTTCAAGACGCCGGGGGCTTCGCCTTGCGCGGCAGCGAAGAAGACCGCCGTCTCCCACTCGCCGCGCTGCGACAACCGCTCGACCACCGCCGCTTCGGTGACGCCCGCCTCCGTCGAGAGGCTGCGCTCCATCGCGTGCAGCCAGTGCGGCCGCCGCGCCAGTGCCGACGCCGCATGCGGCAGCTCGGCGTGGCAGGCCGTCTCGGCGCGCCAGGCGGGCAGGTCGCTGGCCAGCCACGCGCCAACGGCCGCCGCCAGGCAGGCGCCGTGATCGGGCAGGCCTTGCCGCAGCAGGCGATCCGCAACCGTGCAGCCTCCGAAGGCGAGCCGCCCGCGCGCGTCGACCGCGGCCGGATGCTGATGCCGGTCGATCATCTGCAGCGCCGTGCCGGGCAGCGCGCCGTCCACGGGTGATGCGCCCGCAGCCGGCCGGGCATCCGCGTCCTCGACGACCGAGGCGGCGTGAACCAGCGAATGCGCCGGCCAGCGAAGTTCGCGCACCACGGTGGCCCGCGGCGCGAGCTCGCGCAGGCGGCGCGCGCCGCAGGGGCTCAGCGACACGGCATCGACGAGCCAGCGATCG
>DATFAY010000292.1:0-2014 GCA_035254085.1 Piscinibacter sp. | reverse complement strand
GACCACAGCGCCTGTGCCAGCGGCAGCATCGCCACGGCGCTCGGCGTGGCATGGGGCACGCGGCGCGCGCGGCCGGTGTCCAGGTCGTCGAAGGCGCCGAGCGCCGAGCCCGCCACCACCATCGGCTCGTCCTCGCGCCAGGCTTCGTTGAGCAGGGTCGCGGTGGTGAGCCGGGGCGCGCAGAGCGTCGACCAGTGCGCGCCGTCGAATGCATAGTGCGCTGCGTAGATCTCGTTCATGCGCGCATCGGTGACCGCCCACACCCGCTGCGGGGCATCGCCGTCGCGCGCGTCCTCGGCCACGGCCAGCAGGCTGTCGATGGGCAGGACCGGCTTGCCGGCGCCGAGCGCCAGGCCCTGGGCGACCGAGCTGGCGGTGCGCAGGCCGGTGAATGCACCGGGGCCGCGCCCGAAGGCGATCGCATCGAGCTCGCGCAGAGCGACGCCGGCCTGTGCCAGGAGCGCCATGATCGCAGGCACCAGCTCCGCGGACGCCTGCGCGCCACCGCCGGCGCCGCGCTGCCAGATCTGCCCGCGGGCGGCCAGCGCGATGCTGGTGCGCTCAGTCGCGGTATCGAAGGCCAGCAGTGTCGCCATCCAGCGAGTTTAGAGCCGGTGCCGCGTGCGATCATCGACCGATGCTGCCAAAAAATGTGCTTGCCGCCGGGTGCATGTGCGCCCTGCTCCTCGCGTCCGCGCTGCCCGTGCAGGCGGCCGCGCGTGCGCTGCCGGGAGACGTGGAGATGGCGCTGCAGCGTGCCAAGGTGCCGCGCGACGCCCTGGTGGCGGTGGTGCAGGAGGTCGGCGCGCGCTCGTCGCGATTGGCGTGGCAGCCGCAGCGGCCGGTCAATCCCGCCTCGCTGATGAAGCTGCTCACGACCGACGCCGCGCTCGAGTTGCTCGGCCCGGCATGGAACTGGTCGACCCCTGTGTGGCTCGACGGCAAGCTGGACCCGGCGCAAGGGGTGCTCGAGGGCAACCTGGTCATCAAGGGCAGCGGCGACCCTGGCCTCGTGCTCGAGCGTGCCTGGCTGCTGCTGCGCCGCGTGCGCCAGCTGGGCGTGCGCGACATCCACGGCGACATCGTCCTCGACCGGAGCGCATTCGTCGCCGCCGAGCAGGCGCCGGCGGACTTCGATGGCGAGGCGCTGCGCCCCTACAACGTGCAGCCGGATGCGCTGCTGCTGAACTTCCGTTCACTGCTGCTCACCTTCACGCCCGACCCGTTGCGCGGCGTGGCGACGCTGGGCGTGGAGCCACCGATGGCCGGCATGCAGGCCGATGCGTCCGTGACCTTGACCACCGGCCCCTGCGAGGACTGGCGTGCCGCGCTCAAGCCCGATTTCGCCGACGGCACCCGCCTGCACTTCGCGGGCGGCTTTCCGGCCGCCTGCGGCGAGAAGCAATGGCCCGTCGCCTACGTCGACCCGAAACGCTACGACGAACGCTTTCTGCGCGGCCTGTGGCAAGAGATGGGCGGCCGCCTGAGCGGCACCGTGCGCGACGGCGCGGCGCCCTCGACGCCACCCGCTTTCACGCTGGACTCGCCGCCGCTGGCCCAAGTGGTGCGCGACATCAACAAGTTCAGCAACAACACCATGGCCCAGCAGTTGTTCCTCACGCTCGCGGCGGTCCAGCGCGGCACCGGCTCGCCGGGCGCGGCGCGCGAGCTGCTGCAGGGCTGGGCCGCGCAGCGCCTGGGCGAGGACGCCACCCGCGGCATGGTGATCGACAACGGCTCGGGCCTCTCGCGCGAGGGGCGGGTCAGCGCCCTGCTGCTGGCGCGCCTGCTCCAGTCCGCTTGGCGCTCGCCGGTCATGCCCGAGCTGATGAGCTCGCTGCCCGTGAGCGGGGTCGACGGAACCATGCGCCGTGCCACCGGCGCCGTCGGCCAAGCGCACCTGAAGAGCGGCTCGCTGCGCGACGTGGCGGGGGTGGCCGGCTATGTGCTCTCGGCCAGCGGCCATCGCTACGTGGTGGTGGCGATCCTGAACCACCCCAACGCGGCCGCCGCG
>DATFAY010000291.1:0-21667 GCA_035254085.1 Piscinibacter sp. | reverse complement strand
CCGCAGCCGCCCAGCGTGACCTTGATTTCCTTCTGGGCGTAAAGCACCTTGCCGTCGGCCATCATCGCCACGGCGTAGACGTTGGACGACTGGCCCATCTTCACGCGGGTGGCGAAATTCGCGTCGACGGCATCGCTGACCTCGAAGGCGGCGGCGAGCACCGACGGGTTCTTCTCGATCAGGATCAGCAGGCGCTTGACGCCCGGCAGCGCGGTCGATGCGCCGACCGGCACGACCGCGCCGTTCTCTGCGATGTCGGGCCCGGTGATGGTCACGTCCTTGCTTTCGACGGGGGCCGAGCCGCCCAGCGCCTTGACCGCGTCGGCCAGGCTCTTGGCGTCGAAGGCCGATTGGTTCCATTCGGCCCGGGCCACGGCGGGCCACAGGCCTGCCGAAGCCATCAGGCCGGCCACGGTGGCGCTCTTCGCCAGCATCTCACGACGGTTCAGCATGCTCTCACTCTCCTTGCAGCACATACGGGACAGGGTACGGTATTCATCGGCGCCGCGGCGCCACAAGCGGATTCAACATTCATTTCTTCGCGCCGTCCATCAGCCATTGCGCGATGGTCTGCGCATCGGCCTCGGACAGGGTCTGCGGCGGCATCGGGATGGCGCCCCAGACGCCCGTGCCGCCCGAGCGGATCTTGCCGCTGAGGTAGGCGAGCGCATCGTCGCGGCTGCCGTGCTTGGCAGCGATGTCCCTGAATGCCGGCCCGACGATCTTGCTGTCGACGCCGTGGCAGGCGACGCAGCCGCTGCCCTGCAGCAGGCCGATGGCCTTCGGCGCCGCCGCGGCGGTGGCCGGTGCGGCGGGCTTCGGCGCCGGGGCCGCCGGGCCCGCGCCGGCTGGCCGCGTCGTGTCGGCACCGTGTTGCGCACCGACGGGGCGATTCTGCTCGGCCAGGTTGCCATGGGCATTGCGCGCGAAGTCGGGCAGCAGCGAGGCCGGCTTGGGCTCGACGGCGCAGTTGCTCATGCAGGCCTTGGCCAGCACGTCGGGCTTGGGCATCGTGCCGGGCAGCGATTTGCCCGGCCACAGGCCATGCGCCGTCGTCATGCCCAGCCGGTTGGGCAGGCGGGCCTGGGCCTGGGCCATGGTCTTGTTCGACAGCACGAAGTCGTCGGGCACCACGCCGCCCAGGTTGAGCAGGAAGGCGGTCACCGCGTAGACCTCGTCGACCTTGAGCGACTTGGGGGCGTTCCACGGCATCGCGCGGTGGATGTAGTCCCACAGCGTCGAGACCGTGGCCACCTTCATCAGCGTGGTGCGGCCCGGGAACGTGGGGTCGTTCAGGCGCGCGACGCGGCCGGTCTTCACGTCCTCGGCCGTCGTTCCGCCGATCAGCGGCGAGAACACCTCGTTGGATTCGCCGAACACGCCGTGGCAGGACGCGCAGCGCGCTTCCCAGACGTCCTGGCCCTGCGCGACCGAGCCCTCGCCCGCAGGCAGGCCCTTGAAGTCGGGGCGCACGTCGATGTCCCAGGCGGCCAGTTCCTTGGGCGTGGCCGGGCGGCCCAGGCCTGGATAGGTGCCGGCCTGCGCCAAGGCCCCGCCTGCGGCGAGCAGCCCCATGGCGGTGAGGGTCACACGGCGCATCACACGGCGCATCGGGAGGCCCATTCCGCGGCGCGGGTCACGAGAGCTGGACATTGCGCACCTCCCCGTTCTCCTGCACCAGCCAGCTCTGGATGGCGTTGTTGTGATAGATCGACCGCTTGCCGCGGGCCGCACGCAGTTGCTGGTAGTTGGGCTGCACGTAGCCGGTCTCGTCGGTGGCGCGGCTTTGCACGATGGCAGGCTTGCCGTCCCAGACCCAGTCGATGTTGAAGCGCGTCAGGCACTTGCTCATCACCGGCGTCTGCAGGCGGGCAGGGCGCCAGTTGCGGCCGCCGTCGACCGACACGTCCACCGCCTTGACCTTGCCGCGGCCCGACCAGGCCAGGCCCGAGATGTTGTAGAAGCCCTTGTCGAGCAGCACTTGGCCGCCCGAGGGCGTGGTCACCACGCTCTTGCACTCCTGCGTGCTGCTGTACTGGCGGTGGCGGCCGTCGGGCATCAGGTCGATGTAATGGATGGCCTCGTCCTTGGTGGCGTAGGGCTGGTCGCCGACCTCGATGCGGCGCAGGTACTTCACCCAGCTCACGCCCTGCACGCCGGGCACCACCAGGCGCAGCGGGTAGCCGTTCTCCGGCCGCAGCATTTCGCCGTTCTGGCCGTAGGCCACCAGCACCTCGCCGGATTCGACCAGCTCCATCGGGATGGTGCGGGTCATCGACGAGCCATCGGCGCCCTCGGCCAGCACGTAGCGGCCGCGCTTGGTGTCGACGCCGCACTGGTCGAGCAGCAGCTTCAGCGGCACGCCGGTGAACTCGCTGCAGCTGAGCATGCCGTGCGTGTACTGCACGGTGGGCACCGCGACGTTGCCCCACTCCATGCCCGAGTTGGCGCCGCACTCGATGAAGTGGAAGCGCGAGACCGCGGGAAGCCGCATGATCTCGTCCATCGTGAAGACCTTGGGCGTCTTCACCAGCGTCTCGTCGGCGCCGTTGATCATCAGGCGGTGCTTGGACGGGTCGATGTCCCACCAGCCCTGGTGGTGCCGCTCGAAGTGCAGGCCGCTGGGCGTGACGATGCCGAACAGCGACTGCAGCGGCGCGAACGACACCGACGCCTGCGCCGTCTGCGTGAGCCCGGGGCTCTGGCGGCGCTGCACATTGGCCTCGTACTTCGAGGGCTTGCCGTAGCCGTCGGTGGCCACCGCCCGGCCGAGGCCGGTGCTGTGCTCCGGCAGGGTCAGGATGTTCGGGTCGCCGCCTTCCGCAGGCACCGGGTTGGCCTGGGCCAGGGCGCGCGGCGCGGCCACGGCGGCAGCGCCGGCCGCGGCGGTCGAGAAGACGCGGCGGATGAAGTCGCGCCGGCCCTGGGCGGCCTCGCGCCAGACCGTCTTCACGCCGTCGGCATCCAGAAACCCCTCGGGGGCCTTGCGGATCCGGCCGGATGGGGAAGAGGGGCCGGAAAGGCCCAGGTCGCCGAGCGGTAAGCTCGGCGGCGAGTCATCGGGGTGCACGCAGTCTCCTCATTTGCCTATTGCCATATAAGCACATGCAGATATTATGTGAGAGTTGCTGACGCGAAACTGGTGGAAACACGGAGTCCGACCATGGCACATGCCCATTCACACCCTGGCGCCGCGGGCGAGCCGCTGTATGTCGACGTGCGCTCGCCCGCCGAATTCGCCGGTGGCCACATCGAGGGCGCGCTGAACATGCCGTTGCCGCAACTGCAGGGGCTGCTGCTGGAGCTGGCGCCCGATCGCTCGCGCGAGATCGTGCTGTACTGCGCTTCGGGCGCGCGCTCGGCCCACGCCTGCGCGCTGCTGCACGCGCTGGGCTACAGCCGCGCGCGCAACGGCGGCGGCATCGGCACGCTGGCGCTGACCAGCCAGCGCCCGCTGCGCCGCGCCTGAAGCGGCCGGGTCAGGGCCGGATGTAGGCGTAGCCCTGGATCTGCAGCTTGGCCAGGCGCACGACGCCGGAGGGGGTGAAATCGGCCTCCTGGATGAACTGCTCGCGCTTGAGCCCGCGGTTCTTCAGCGTGATCTCGCAGACCTCGAACCTGACGCCGCGCGCCTTCAGCCCGGCAACCAGCGCGTCGTAGGCCGTGCCGGACTTGTCCTTCGCGTCCTCCATCAGGAAATCGACGCCGTTGCCGTGGGCCACGACGGTGATCTGCGCGGTGGGGTCCACGTCCAGGTGGTTGCGCAGGTTGCGCAGCGCGGACAGTGCCTGGGTCTGCGCATCGGCGATGTGGTAGACGACCTTGTCCTGGGCGGCGGCCCAGGTGGAGGCCAGGGTCAGCAGCAGGGCGGCCAGGAGTTGGCGGGTACGCATGGGGTGCCTTTCGCGCGGGCGCAGGGGTGCCGGAAAGACTCTAGGCTAGGCAGCTTCTGTCCATTCGTCAATACGGATAGAACACTGATCCGTGCCGCTAAGCCCGGCCGCCTTCGACGAGACGAAGCGCCACCTGCACGTTGTTGCGGCCGGCCCCCTTGGCCTGGTAGAGCATCACGTCGGCCTGCTTGACGAGCGCCTCGACCGTCGTGGCGTCGCCTTGGTAGAACGCCAGGCCGATGCTCGTGGTGACCTTGATCGTCTGCTGGCCGACCACGAAAGGCGCGCTCATGGCCTGCACGATCTTGTTGGCCACGGCGCCGGCTACCTCGGGCCCGGGCACGCCTTCCATGATCACGGTGAATTCGTCGCCTCCCAGGCGGGCGATGGTGTCGGTGGCGCGCAGCGTGTGCGTCAGCCGGCGTGCAAACGCCTGCAGCAGGGCGTCCCCCGCGTCGTGACCGAATCGGTCGTTGATCTGCTTGAACCGGTCGATGTCGAGGTACATCAGCGCCATCAAGCCGCCCGTACCTTGGCAACGCTGCATCGCCTCCGCGACACGCAGCTCGAAGCCCGCCCGATTGACCACCCCCGTCAGCGCGTCTACGCGCGCCAGCTCGACCAGCCGCCGCTCCTCGAGCTTCTGGCGGGTGATGTCGCTGATCACCGCGTGGAAGCCGAGCACCGTGCTGCCGTCCGAGGCCAGCTGCGGGATGTAGTGGGCCTCGTAGCAGACAAAGCTGCCTCCGCTGGCCATCTCGCTCTGGAAGGTGACCGACTCCCCCCGCAACGCGCGGCGAATGTGGGGCTCGACGGAGTGGTAGACGGCGTCGCCCAGCAGCTCCCGCACGGTCAGGCCGCACAGGTCCTGGCGCCTCCTGCCGAAGCCGCGTTCGTATGCCAGGTTGTTGAAGCGGTAGCGCTCGTCGGCGTCGATGTAGGCCACCCGCATCGGCAGCGCATCGGCCACGGTGCGCAGGCGCGCTTCACTGTCCTGCAGCGCGCGCTGCGCTTCGCGGTACGAGGTGACGTCGCTGGTGAGCGCATACAGGCCGACGACCCGGCCCTGCTCGTCGCGGTCCGGGACGATGGTGGCCTTGATGTGGCGGCGTCCTCCCGCATGCACCATGTCCCGCTCGTAGGACACCTCCTCGCCTTCCAGCGCGGCGCGCAGCCGGGGCTCGATCTGCGTCCAGGCCTGCTCGCCGTAGTACTCGCGCACGCTCGACCCGATCTGCGGCGCCGTGTCCTGGCCGAACCACTCCTGGTAGGTCCGGTTGGCAAATCGGAACCGCAGGTCGCGGTCGAGGTAGCAGATCAGCACCGGTAGGTTGTCGGTCACCATGCGCAGGCGATGCTCGCTGTCGCGCAGCGCCTGCTCGGCCGCCTTGGCGGCCGAGATGTCGCGCATGAGGCCGGAGAAATACTCGACCTGGCCGTGCTTGTCGCGGTGGGCGATGACGATGTGGCTGACCGGGAACTCGCGCCGCTCGCCATCCCAGACCGTCGATTCGCCCACCCAGACGCCGGTCGCCATCGCGGCGGGCCCGACCTCCGAGACGAATCGCGCGAGGGTCTGCGGCGGATTGAAGTCCGCGAGCGTCAGATGCTCGATCGGCGCACCGAGCGCGACGCCGGTGCGCCGGCGCGCGGCCGGGTTCATGTACGTGATGCGGCCTCTCGTATCCAGCTGCACCACGTAGTCCGTCGTCGCGTCGAAGACGGCGGTGAGTGCGCGCAGGCCGCGTTCGGCCAGCATCCGTTCGGTGATGTCCTGGATCGCGCCGACCAGCCGTGCCGGCCGGCCGTCCTGATACTCCGCTTCGCCCTGGGTCCGCACCCAGATCTGCCGGCCCGAGGCCGTGACCAGAGGCAGCTCCAGCGTCCAGGGCTCCCCGCGCTCCTTCCCGGCGCGGATGGCCGCCGCGATGACCAGTCGGCTCTCGGGCGGAAAGAACGCGAGCGCGGTGTCCAGCGTCGGGTCGTAATCGGGCTCGACCTCGTGCAGCCGCCGCGTCTCGTCGTTCCACTTGAGGCTGCCCGTGGCCAGGTCGAGCTCCCAGGCGCCCACGCCGGCGACCCGGCCCATGCGGGCCAGCAGGGCCTGGCTGGTCCGCAACGCCACCTCGGCGAGCTTGCGCTCGGTCACGTCGCGGCCAACCGAGTGGAGCATCGGCCGGCCCGAGGGGTCGTGCTGCAGGCGGTTGGTCCAGGCGACCCAGCACTCGGTGCCCGTGGTCGACACCATCCGGTTCTCGCCGTTGGCGGTCTGGCCCGTCGAGATGACCTGCGCAATCACCTGCCGGACGGCCTCGCGGTCCACGGCCTCGACATGGTCGAACAGGTTCGTGCCGACCATCTCGGCGGGCGTCAACCCGAAGTGCCTCGCATAGGCCGGGTTGACGTAGGTGAGTTCGCCGTCCGGCTTGGCGAGCGACACGAGCTCGGTCTGGTCTTCGAGGATGGACTTCACCCTTCGCTCGCTCGCGACCAGTTGCTGGAGCAGCGGCCTGACCTGGCTGTGCTGGGCATAGATGGCCAGCGCGACGATGCCCACGAGCGACAGCACCAGGAGCTTCAGGCGCGAGCGCAGCGGCGCGTAGAGGGACTCGGCATCGGTCTTCACCGCCAGCCCGAGCCCGAAATCCTTGACCGGCGCGAACGCCGAGACGACGTTGATGCCGCGTCGGTCCTTGTGGAATCGCACGCCACGCTCGCCCAGCAGGGCCCTGGTGACCGGCAGGCCCGGCGCGCCCGCCGCGTCGAACATGGGCGTCACGAACCCGGCCGGCCTGAGCCAGTTCGGCGCACAGACCGCCATGTCGCCCTGGCGGCCGCAGATCGCCACGTCGGAGCTGTCGCTGGAGGCACGGATGTCGGCCAGGAGCTGGTCGAACAGCGGCATGCGCTGCTCGGTGAGCACCCGCCCGACGACGCGCCCATCGACCAGCACCTCGTTCTCGGCGAAGAGCACGTAGCCGTCCTTCCAGACCAGGAAGGCGGTCTGCCCGGCATTCGTCAGGCTCTGAACGACCAGGGCGTGCGCACGCACCATCGAGCCCGCCTGCGCCAGCCGGGCGCCGCCGGCATCGTGGAACTCCACGCCCGTCAGGTCGGCGGTCACGAGGCTGTCGGCCACCTGCTGCAGGAAATCCTGGGCCTGCGACTGGCTGGATGACGTGCCCAGCTTGCCCAGGGTCTGCCGCACCGCCGGGCGAGTCGCCACCGTCTTCGGAAACCACAGGCTGACCTCGATGGCGTGGGCCAGCGAGGTGGCGTTCGTCGTCGCGGTGAGCAGGATGTTCTGCGACACCGATCGCTCGAACGTGTCGCGCATGACGGCGAAACCGGCGACACCGCCCGCCAGCGCGACCAACGTGATGACCGCGATCGAACGTCGCTTGATGCGCCGCTCGCTTCGCTGCAGGGCCTCGGGGTCGAAGGTCAGGCAGGCTTCGCGAAGCGTCCACAGGCCTGCGCCCACGACCGACAGGCCGAAGGCGGTGGGCGGCAGCATGCGGTTGAAGCTCGCCACCTGGTACAGCGACTCCAGGCCCACGAAGTAGCCGACCAGGCCGCCCAGGCCGATGACGGAGATCGCCAGGACCGCCGCCAGGAAAACGAACTGGCCCGCCTTGGTGGGGCGCCGGCCATGCAGCCAGAAGGCGATGCCGGCGAGCAGACAGGCCAGGCTGCCGTTCGGCGACAGTCGGCCGGGATGTGGATTGGCGACCGTTGCGACCGTGCCGGCGCGGACGAAGTCGATTCCGAGGTCGATGCCCGTCGCGCTTTCGAACAGGTAGGCCACAGGCAATGCGACGAGCGCGGCGATGCAGATCGCCCACAGGCGCGTCGGCCAGGTACCCGGCCGGGGCCGACGCGCTGCGATGAAGAAGCAGATGCCGGCCGCGATGAACAGCAGCGGGTTGACGATGCCCAGGTGCTCGGAGTCCGGCACCAGGCGCGTGATGGCGTCCACCTGGAACAGCCAGCGCACTGCCGTGATCACGCCGAGCAGTCCGACCAACAGGCCTGCGACTTGCGGAGCGGAATAGGCGGGTTTGTGCATGAAGGCATCCGGACGGGCATCTGTCGCCGCACGGACTTGCGGCAGACATCCTCAGGACAACCAACTGGCGAAACCGACCCGATCCTGTTGCGCGGGAGCGTACCTCCCTGACGCGATCGATGAACGATGGAAGTGCGCCCCGCGCGAGGCGCAATTCGTATGAAGGCGCAGCGCGGCCGCCGGGTGGCGCCCAAAGAAAAAAGCCCTGTAAGCTGTTGACTTACAAGGCTTCTCGATTTGGTGGCGCTTCAGGGATTCGAACCCCGGACCTGCGGATTATGATTCCGTCGCTCTAACCGACTGAGCTAAAGCGCCTGAGCCGCACATTATAGCGTGGCCGATCGACGCCTCGCTTGCCCAACTTTCCCTCGACCGCGAAGCTCCGCGCATGTTCAGTTTCTTCAAGAAGAAGTCGCCGCCCACCGAACCCGCTGCACCGGCATCATCGGAGGCCCCGACGCCAGCCGTCGAATCTTCACCGCCGGAGCGCGGCTGGCGCGAGAAGCTGGGCTTCGGCGCGCCGCCGGCGGCCGAGCCCGTCGCGGCCCAGCCGCCGTCTTCGGTCGCGCCCGCCCAACCGTCGCCATCGCATCCGGCCGCCGAAGCCGAAGCGCCGCCACAGCGCAGCAGCTGGCTGGCCAAGCTGCGCACGGGTTTGCGCAAGACCGGCTCGAGCATCGCGCAGGTCTTCACCGGCACCCAGGTCGACGACGCGCTGTACGAGGAGCTCGAGGCGGCGCTGCTGATGGCCGATGCCGGCGTGAAGGCGACGCAATTCCTCCTCGACGACCTGAAGCGCCGCGTGAAGGACAGCCGAGCCACGGACCCTGCCGCAGTCAAGGGCTTGCTCGCCGACGCGATCACCGACCTGCTCGCGCCGCTGCAAAAGCAGCTGACGATCGGCGAGGCCTCGCCGACCGTGATCATGGTCGTGGGCGTCAACGGAGCGGGCAAGACGACCAGCATCGGCAAGCTCACCCGCCACCTCGCGGAGGCGGGCGAAAAAGTGCTGCTCGCGGCGGCCGACACGTTCCGCGCCGCCGCGCGCGAGCAACTCGCCGTGTGGGCCGGCCGCACCAATGTCGACATCGTGAGCCAGGAGGGCGGCGACCCCTCCGCCGTCACCTTCGACGCGGTGGTCGCCGGCAAATCGCGCGGGCGCGACGTGGTCATCGCCGACACGGCCGGGCGCCTGCCGACGCAGCTGCACCTGATGGAAGAGCTCAAGAAGATCAAGCGCACCATCGGCAAGGCGCAGGAAGGCGCGCCGCACGAGGTGCTGCTGGTGATCGACGGCAACACCGGGCAGAACGCCCTGGCGCAGGTCAAGACCTTCGACGATGCGCTGCAACTCACGGGGCTGGTCGTGACCAAGCTCGACGGCACGGCCAAGGGCGGGGTGCTGGCCGCGATCGCGCGCGAGCGGCCGGTGCCTGTTTATTTCATCGGCGTGGGCGAGAAGCTCGAAGACCTCGAGACCTTCGACGCGCGGGAGTTCGCCAACGCGCTGCTGGGCTAGATCGCGCTGGGCCGGGCTCAGCGGGCCGGCCGATCCTTGCTCTCTTTCGCCGGCTCGCCGGCCAGTGGTGCCGGCGCCGAATCGAAGTCGTCGAACCAGGTCGAAGGCGGCGGCTCGCGCAGTTCGGTGGTGTCGTCCGGCGGCGGCTCGCGCACGATCTGCGCGAAGGTGTGCGCCCCCGAGTTCACGAGGCGGCCGGGCAGCGACCGGGCGGCCGCCGGATTCGCGGGCGGGACCGCTTCTGCAGGGGCCGGGGCGGGGGCGATCGCCTCGCGCACCGCCTCGACCGTGGGCAGCTTGCTGCCCGACCACACGTGAGTGGGAATCTCGGCGGCCTTCAGCACCTTCAGCAGGCGGTCGCGCCGGCGCAGCGCCCGTCCGCTCGGCGGCTCGTCGCCGGCTTGCACCTCGATGGCCGCGATCACTTGCGAGTGGCGATCGCACACCAGCAGGTCGACGCTGAGTTGCCCCACGCGGCGCAGCCACTCGGCGTAGGAGTTGCGCGTGGGAACCTTGAGGAAGCGCTGCAGCGGAACCTGCGCGAGCACCATGTGCGCCGGCAAGGCCGAGCGCACTAGGTCGTAGGCCTGGCGTTCCGCACTGGTCAGCACGCGCGTGGCCTGAGGCGGCCAGCCGGCCACGGTGTCGAGGTTGTCGCCGGGGTGGGGATCGGAGCGGCGGGCGGCGCGCGAGCGCACGCCCCACCAGACCAGGGCCAGTGCAAGCAGGAAGACGACGGCGATGACGAGGGAACTCAAGGCGGGGTGCTGCAAGTGATCAACGCCGGACCATAGCCCGCCGAGCGAGGCCGGTCAATTCGTGCACGCCAGTTCGGCCCCCGGGCGGAGCCTGCATTGGCAGCACGCCGCCGATGCACATCCGCTCAACGCGGACCGGGAAAACCCTTCATGCCGCCCATGCGCTTCATCATCTTGAGCATGCCGCCGCCCTTCATCTTCTTCATCATGTCGCGCATCTGCTCGAACTGATTGAGCAGGCGGTTCACTTCCTGCACCTGCACGCCGGCGCCGGCGGCGATGCGGCGCTTGCGCGTCGCCTTGATGAGCTCGGGCTTGCGCCGCTCGAGCGGGGTCATCGAGCAGATGATGCCCTCCATGCGACGCACGTCGCGTTCGGCCTTGTCCATGTCGACAGGACCGGCCTTGGCGGTCATCTGCGTGGGCAGCTTGTCCATCAGCCCCGACAGGCCGCCCATCTTCTTCATCTGCGAGATCTGCGAGAGGAAGTCGTTGAGGTCGAAGGCGCTGCCCGACTTCACCTTCTCGGCGAGCTTCTGGGCCGCCGCCATGTCGACGCCCTTGCTGACCTCCTCGACCAGCGCGACGATGTCGCCCATTCCGAGGATGCGTCCGGCGTGGCGCTCGGCGTCGAACACCTCCAGGCCATCGATCTTCTCGCTGACGCCGGCGAACTTGATCGGCGCACCGGTGACCTGTCGCACGGACAACGCCGCGCCGCCGCGCGAATCGCCGTCCGTCTTGGTGAGCACGATGCCGGTGAGCGGCAGCGCTTCCTTGAAGGCCTTGGCGGTGTTGACCGCGTCCTGGCCCTGCATCGCGTCGACCACGAACAGCGTCTCGACCGGCTTGAGCTCGGCGTGCAACTCGGCGATCTCCGTCATCAGCGCTTCGTCGATCGCCAGGCGGCCGGCGGTGTCGACCAGCAGCACGTCCACGTAGTGGCGGCGCGCGTAATCGAGGGCCGCGCGGGCGATCGCGACCGGCTGGTCGCTGGCGCTGGACGGGAACCACTCGGCCCCCGCCTGCCGGGTCACGGTCTTCAACTGCTCGATGGCCGCCGGCCGGTACACGTCGGCCGACACGGTGAGCACCTTCTTCTTGCGCTTGTCGATGAGGTGCTTGGCGAGCTTGGCGGTGGTGGTGGTCTTGCCGGCGCCCTGCAGGCCTGCCATCAGGATGACCGCCGGCGGCTGCGTCGCGAGGTTCAGGTCGGACACGCCCTCGCCCATCGTGGCGGCGAGTTCGCGGTGCACGATGCCCACCAGCGCCTGCCCCGGCGACAGCGAGCCCACCACTTCCGCGCCGAGGGCCTTGTCCTTGACGCGGGCGATGAAGTCGCGCACCACGGGCAGCGCCACGTCGGCCTCGAGCAGCGCCATGCGCACCTCGCGCAGCATGTCCTGCACGTTGGACTCGGTGATGCGCGCTTGGCCGCGCATCGTCTTGACGAGACGGCTCAGCCGGTCGGTGAGGGTGGAAGCCATGTTGGGAAGCGGTCCCGCGGGGGCTGTGCGGCGGGAGTGCTGCACATGGGACGCGAAAAGTACACTCTGCGGATGATTCTATCGTTCGAGACCGCGCCGCTGCCGATGCTGCCTGGGGCGCTGGCACTGCTGGCCTATGCCGTCGCCGCGGTGCTGCCGCAGCGTGCCACGACCGGCGTGCGCGCCAGCCTCGTCGTCGCCTGGCTGGCGCATGCACTGGCGATCGCACTGGACATCGCGGGCATCGGGTCGGACGTCACCGGAGCGCGCTTCGGCTTCGCGCCGGCGTTCTCGGTCACGCTGTGGCTGGTGATCGCGGTGTACCTGATCGAGAGCCGCTGGCTGCCGCTGCTGGGCGTGCGGCGAAGCCTGGCGGCGCTCGGCTTCACCGCGGTGCTCTTGGCGCTGCTCTTCCCCGGCGAATTGCGGCCGCAGATGGTGTCGCGCTGGGAGCCGCTGCACATCGTGACCGCGATCGCCGCCTATGGCCTGTTCGGCGCGGCGGTGCTGCACGCCGCCATGCTCAATCGCGCCGATCGGCAGATGCGCGCACTCCCGCAGCGCGGCAACGGCCAGGCGGCGAACGTCGGGCTGCCGCTGTTGCGGCTGGAGCGGCTCACCTTCCGCTTCGTCGTCGCCGGCTTCGTGCTGCTGAGCGCCACGCTCGTGGTCGGTTGGTGGTTCGCGCCCTGGCACTGGAATCACAAGACGGTGTTCTCGCTGCTGGCCTGGACGGTCTTCGCCACCTTGCTCGCGGGCCGCAGGGTGTTCGGCTGGCGCGGCGCCCGCGCGACCCGCTGGCTGTACGCCGGAGCAGGGCTGCTGCTGCTGGCCTATGTCGGCACGCGCTTCGTGTTCGAGGTGGTGCTGCACCGTCCTCCGGTGCTTTGACGATGGCGGCGACGATATGAAATACCTGGTGCTGCTGGTCGTCGTGGTCGTGGTGCTGTGGCTGGCGCGCGGGCGGCGGCCGCTGTCCCCGGGCGAGCGTGCGAACGGGGGCTCGGCCGCGCCGAAGCAGGAAACCATGGTGGCCTGCGCGCACTGCGGCCTGCACCTGCCGCGCAACGAGGCGCTGCCCGGCCGCGGCGGACTCTTCTGCGGCGAAGCCCACCGGGCCGCCTTTGAAAAGGCCCATCCGAGCGCATGAACGTCCTGCGTCATCCGACCGCGCGGTGCGCCTCACTGCGCCGAAGGCCGTGCCCATGAACGCGGACGCAGTGCCGGGCGACCGCCGGCGCGGCGAGCGTCGCAAGAAGCGGCGCCCGGAACCGCCCGAGGAGTCGTGGTTCGGCGCCATCGGCGTCGGCGCCGACACGCAACTGAACGACGACTCCGGCATCGACGAGGCCGAGTCGCGCTACGACGCCGGCCTCGCGGCCGCGGCGGGCGCCACCCCCGACTCGCGTTTCCTGTCGCGCCAGGCGCGTCGCATCATCAGCGCCGGACAGACGGCGTTCGACCGCATCTACCGCGTGTTCCTCGGTGCTCGCGCCGCGCTCGGCGTGGCACTGATGCTCACCGTGATGCTGGCCGGCGTCTTCGGCACCCGGCCCAGCATCGCGGTCGCGATGGTCAGCCTGGCCTATGCCGTGCTGGCGCTCAGCATGTGGCTGCTGCCGCGATTCAAGCGCGCGGTGCAGCCGCACGAGCTGGCGCGGTTGCGCGGGCCGCAATGGCTCGCGACCATCGGGGCGGACATCGTCTGCTTCACCGGGCTGCACCTGCTGTCGCCGGCGTCTTCGTTCAACTACGTGGCACTGCTGGTGCTGCCGGTGCTGATGGCCGGCGTGCTCACGCCGCGACTGCAGGCGCTCGCGACGGCCGCCGGCGTGGCGCTGGCGCTGCTCGGCTCGGCCTGGCTGGCGGTGCTGGCGGGCGGCGAGGCCACCACGCTCATGACCCAGGCGGGGCTGGCCGGCAGCGGCCTGTTCGTCATCACGGTGCTGGCCGGCGAGCTCGCGGGCCGCCTGGCGCGCGAGGAGCTCACGGCCAAGGGCAGCCTGGAGCTGGCGCGCCAGCAGGCGCAGCTGAACCGGCTGGTCATCGAGGAGATGCAGGATGGCGTGCTGGTGGTCGACCGGCGCGGCCGCGTGCGCGCAGCCAATCCCGCGGCACGCCGCCTGCTCGCGCCGAGCGGCATGTGCCGCCCGGCGCCCTTCCAGCTTCGCGGCGTGGAGGCGTGGTCGGGGCTGGTCAAGACGGTGGATCGCGCGTTCGTCGATGCGGTGTGGCCCGAATCGGGTCGAGACGTGCTGCTCGAGTTCGAGCCCGGCGAGACGAGGATGCTGCGCGTGCGCATCCGCTTCACGCGCCGCCACGAGTCGACCGCCAGCGAGGAGTTCTGCGTGCTGCTCATGGAAGACGTGCGCCACATGCAGGCGCGCACGCGGCAGGAGAAGCTGGCCGCCATGGGCCGGGTGTCGGCCGGCATCGCGCATGAGATCCGCAATCCGCTGGCAGCGATCGCGCAGGCCAACGCACTGCTTTCCGAGGACGCGACCACGCCCGGCCAGAAGCAGCTCACCCAGATGGTCACGGACAACGTCGAGCGGCTGAAGCGCATCGTCGACGACGTGATGGAGGTCGCTCCCGGCACGGTGGTCGATGCCGGCGTCATCGACGCCTGCGCGCTGGTCGAGTCGGCGTGCGCCGGCTGGGCGCAAGGTGCGGGGGTGCCGCTCACCGCGAACGGCGTCGTGCAGGTCGACCTGCCGGGCGAGCCGCTCGGCGCGGTGTTCGACCCCGAGCACCTGCGCCGCGTGCTGATCAACCTGCTCGACAACGGCTACCGCCACGCCAGCAAGCAGCCGGGATCGGTGCAGGTGCGCCTGTCCACCCCCGACGACGCCAGCGTGCGCCTGTGCGTGGCCAGCGACGGGCCGCCCATCCCTCCCGACGTCGAGCGCTACCTGTTCGAGCCGTTCTTTTCGACACGCAGCCGCGGCACCGGCCTGGGCCTGTATATTTGCCGCGAGCTGTGCGAACGCTATGGCGCGAGCATCGACTACCGCCTGCGCACGCCGGGCGATCCGACGCGCAATGAGTTCAATGTGGTGATGCGCCGCGGGCAGCTCGCCCAGACAGCCGAACCCCTTTCGATGTGAGCCCAAGCGACACGATGTCCTCTCCGTCCCACTTCAGCCTGCTGGTCGTCGACGACGAGCCCGACCTGCGCACGCTGTACGAACTGACGCTGCTGCGCGAGGGCTACGACGTCGAGACCGCGGGGTCCGTCGAGGAAGCGCTGCTGCACCTGAAGGACCGGACCTACAGCGCCGTCATCACGGACATGCGCCTGCCCGACGGCACCGGCCTCGACCTGCTGCGCCGTCTCGAGGAGACCGGCCGGCGCGAGAAGGCGATCGTGATCACGGCCTACGGCTCGGCAGAAAACGCGGTCGAAGCCTTGAAGGCAGGGGCCTACGACTACCTCACCAAGCCGGTCGACCTGAAGCAGTTCCGCGCGGTCGTGGCGTCGGCGCTCGGCCGGGCACCGTCGACGGTGCCGACGATGGTGCCGTCGAGCCTGCCCTCCGAACATGGCGCCGTCGCGCCGGCGGGTGCAGCCGCGGGCGCCCCGGCGCCGCGGCCGGCGCGCGCGATGCCGCCGCCGGCGCCGCCGGCCAGCCCTGCGCTTGCGCGCATGGCGGGCACCTCGGCGGCCATGCAGGAAGTCCGCACGCTGGTCGAGAAGGTGGCGCGCAGCATGGCGCCGGTCCTCGTCAACGGCGAATCAGGCACGGGCAAGGAACTGGTGGCGCGCGCGATCCACGAAGTCAGCGCGCGCAGCAACATGCCTTTCATCGCGGTCAACTGCAGCGCCATCCCGGAGCAGTTGCTCGAGGCCGAGTTCTTCGGCTATCGCAAGGGCGCATTCACCGGCGCCGCCGAGGACCGCGAGGGCTTCTTCCAGGCGGCCAACGGCGGCACGCTCTTCCTCGACGAGATCGGCGACCTGCCGCTGTCGATGCAGTCCAAGCTGCTGCGCGCCATCCAGGAGCGCTCGGTGCGGCCCGTGGGGGCCGTCAGCGAGCTGCCGGTCAACGTGCGCCTGCTCAGCGCCACGCACAAGGACCTGGGCGCCGAGGTGCTCGCCGGCAAGTTCCGCCAGGACCTGTATTACCGCTTGAATGTGATCCAGATCCGCGTGCCGCCGCTGCGCGAGCGGCTGGAGGACCTGCAGGCCATCGCCGAGCGCGTGCTCGAGCGCATCGCGCGCGACGCCAACGTCTCGCCGCCGCCGCGCCTGACGCGCGACGCCCTGGTGCACCTGATGCGCTATCCCTTCCCCGGCAACGTGCGCGAGCTGGAGAACCTCCTGCACCGCGCGGTGGCCCTGTCCGGCGGCGAAGCGATCGACGTGTTCGACCTCGGCCTGCCCGAGACGGTGTTCACCGACAGCGCCGCGCAGGAACTGGACCTCATCACCGAGAACACCCGCATCGATCCGGCGATGCTGGCCCCCGAGCCGCCGGCGCCCCCGCCGCAGGCCTCCCCGCTGCCGGACGACCTCGCCAAATACCTCGACGAGGTGGAGCGCGACATCCTGCTGCGTGCGCTCGAGCGCCATCGCTTCAACCGCACGGCGGCAGGCGCGAGCCTGGGCTTGTCGCTGCGCCAGATGCGCTATCGCATGGCCCGCCTGGGCGTGAGCGTGGGCGGCGACAGCTTCGATGGCGAACGCGGCGGGTCCTGACATCGGCCGGCGCAGCTGGGACGACGGCTGGTGGCGCGGCGCGCGCCGCTGCGCATCGCCCAACTTCGGGCCGCGTCCGCCCGGCACCCGCGTCTCGCTGGCGTTGATCCATTCGATCAGCCTGCCGCCCGGCGAATACGGGGGCGACGCGGTCGAGCGCCTGTTCGCCAACCAGCTCGACTGGGATGCCCACCCGTACTACCAGCGCATCCGGGGGCTCCAGGTGTCTGCGCACTTCTTCGTTCGCCGCGACGGCGAGGCCCTGCAGTTCGTGTCGTGCGACGAGCGGGCCTGGCATGCCGGGCCGTCGTCGTGGCAGGGGCAGGACAACTGCAACGACTTCTCCGTGGGCATCGAGCTCGAAGGCCTGGAGGGCGAGACCTTCGAGGTGGCCCAATACGACATGCTGGCGCGCGTGCTGCGCGCGCTGGCCACGCGCTATCCGCTGCGACACGTCGCCGGCCATGAGCACGTGGCACCCGGCCGCAAGATCGATCCCGGCCCCGGGTTCGATTGGCCGCGCCTGCAGATCGCGCTGCAGTGGCCGCGCGAGAGCTTCGCCGCGCTCGCCTGAGCAAAAACACCGACATTGCGCAAGCTCCGCCGCGTGCGGTGGATGGGTTTCGCACGCGCGGGTATGAGTGCTTGTCCGAATAGGGTACGCTATAGGTAGTGTTTAAAGTGCTGTCGGTGCCCCAGATGTAGTGTCCGAGCGAATCGAGTCATTCACGTGCACTCCACTGAATCTCCACAGCCTTTTCCACAGCCGACCGGTCCGCGCACCGGCACGGCAAGCCAGCGCCAAGGCCCGAAGTGCCTGTCGCTGCAGCGCAATCAAGCACAAGAAATCCACCCGCTGAACCGCTCGAGCGGCCCCGCCGCCGCGTGAGCGTTTGAACGCTTTCCAAGAAGGACCCGTATGCAAACCGCCGCCACCCGTTCCTCGCCTTCCGTCCCGATTCCTGCTGCCGCCACGCCCGCTTCGGCCGCGGCATCGGCCTACCAGGGCTACCAGATCATTCGCCGCAACGGTGCCGTGGTCACCTTCGAGCCCAACAAGATCGCGGTGGCCCTGATGAAGGCCTTCCTCGCGGTGCACGGCACCCAAGGAGCGGCATCGGCCAGCGTGCGCGAGACGGTGGATGGCTTGACCGAGATGGTGGTGCGTGGGCTGCTGCGCTCGCGCCCGGGCGGCGGCACCTTCCACATCGAGGACATCCAGGACCAGGTCGAACTCGGGCTCATGCGCGGCGGCCACCACGAAGTGGCGCGCGCCTACGTGCTGTACCGCGAACGCCGTGCGCAGGAGCGCGCCAAGCAGGGGCAGGCTGCTGCGCCCGAGGCGCCGGCCGCGATCTCCGTGGTCGACGGCGGGCAGCGCGTGCCGCTGAACCTGAAGCACCTGCAGACGCTGATCGAGTCGGCCTGCCAAGGCCTGGGCGCCGACGTGCGGCCGGAGCCGATCCTGGCCGAGACCAAGCGCAACCTGTACGACGGGGTGCCGATCGAGGAGGTGCACAAGGCGGCCATCCTCGCTGCGCGCACGCTGATCGAAAAGGACCCGGGCTACACCCGCGCGACGGCGCGCCTGCTGCTGCACACCATCCGCAAGGAGATCCTCGGCGAAGAGGTGCTGCAAGCCGACATGACCACGCGCTACGCGGAGTACTTCCCCAGCTACATCAAGAAGGGCGTGCAGGCCGAACTGCTCGACGAGAGGCTGCTCCAGTACGACCTCGTCAAGCTGGGCGCCGCGCTCAAGGCCGAGCGCGACCTGCAGTTCGACTACCTCGGCCTGCAGACCCTGTACGACCGCTACTTCCTGCACGTGAACGACGTGCGCATCGAGATGCCGCAAGCCTTCTACATGCGCGTCGCGATGGGCCTGGCGCTGGGCGAGATCGATCGCGAGGCGCGCGCCATCGAGTTCTACGAAGTGCTCTCCACCTTCGACTTCATGTCGAGCACGCCGACCTTGTTCAATTCCGGGACGCACCGCTCGCAGCTGTCGAGCTGCTACCTCACGACGGTGGCCGACGACCTCGACGGCATCTACGAGGCGCTGAAAGAGAACGCGCTGCTGTCCAAGTTCGCCGGCGGCCTGGGCAACGACTGGACCAACGTGCGCGCGCTCGGCTCGCACATCAAGGGCACCAACGGCAAGAGCCAGGGCGTGGTGCCTTTCCTGAAGGTCGTCAACGACACCGCGGTCGCGGTCAACCAGGGCGGCAAGCGCAAGGGCGCGGTGTGCGCCTACCTGGAGAGCTGGCACCTCGACATCGAGGAGTTCCTCGAACTGCGCAAGAACACCGGCGACGATCGCCGGCGCACGCACGACATGAACACCGCGAACTGGATCCCGGACCTGTTCATGAAGCGCGTGATGGAAGGAGGCGACTGGACGCTGTTCTCGCCCAGCACGTGTCCCGACCTGCACGACAAGTTCGGCAAGGCCTTCGAGGAGGCCTACACCGCCTACGAGGCCCGCGCCGACCGCGGCGAGATCAAGCTCTTCAAGCGCATGCCGGCCAAGGACCTCTGGCGCAAGATGCTCTCGATGCTGTTCGAGACCGGCCATCCCTGGATCACCTTCAAGGACGCCTGCAACGTGCGCTCGCCGCAGCAGCACGTGGGCGTCGTCCACTCGAGCAACCTGTGCACGGAGATCACGCTCAACACCAGCGAGAGCGAGATCGCGGTGTGCAACCTCGGCAGCGTCAACCTGGTGCACCACATCAAGGACGGGCAGATCGACCAGGCCAAGCTGAAGAAGACGGTGGCCACGGCGATGCGCATGCTCGACAACGTCATCGACATCAACTACTACGCGGTCAAGAAGGCACGCGACTCCAACCTGCGGCATCGCCCGGTGGGGCTGGGCATCATGGGTTTCCAGGATGCGCTGCACGAGTTGCGCGTGCCCTATGCCTCGCAGGCTGCCGTGGACTTCGCCGACCGCTCGATGGAAGCCGTCTGCTACCACGCCTATTGGGCCTCCACCGAGCTGGCGCAGGAGCGCGGGCGCTACTCCAGCTACCGCGGCTCGCTGTGGGACCGCGGCATCCTGCCGATCGACTCGCTCGATCTGCTGGCCGAGCAGCGCGGCGGCTACGTGGACGTCGACCGAAGCGCGTCGATGGACTGGGACGCGCTGCGCCAGCGCATCCAGCAGCACGGCATGCGCAACTCCAATTGCGTGGCGATCGCGCCGACGGCGACCATCTCCAACATCATCGGCGTGAGCGCCTCGATCGAACCCAGCTTCGGCAACCTGTCGGTCAAGTCGAACCTGTCGGGCGAGTTCACGGTGATCAACCACTACCTCGTGCGCGACCTGAAGCGCCTGGGCCTGTGGGACGACGTGATGGTGATGGACCTCAAGCACTTCGACGGCTCGCTGCGCCGCATCGACCGCGTGCCCGAGGAGCTCAAGCAGCTGTACGCCACCGCGTTCGAGGTCGAGACCGAGTGGCTGGTCGAGGCGGCGGCGCGCCGCCAGAAGTGGATCGACCAGGCGCAGTCGCTCAACATCTACATGGCCGGTGCGTCGGGCAAGAAGCTCGACGAGACCTACAAGCTCGCCTGGACGCGCGGGCTGAAGACCACCTACTACCTGCGCACGGTGGGTGCGACCCATGCGGAGAAGTCGACGGTGAAGGCCGGCAATCTGAATGCCGTGGCCAGTGGCGGCGGCGCGGGATCGCTCGATGCGGTGGCCGCGGCGGCGAAGGCGCAGATGGCCGAAGCGGCCGGCGCCGCCGGCGCGGTCGCGACCGACATCAAGTTCTGCGCGATCGACGATCCGACCTGCGAAGCGTGCCAGTGAGAGCGCGATGCGATGCGCGTGCCGCGAGCTTCGCGTGCACGCCCGCATCGCAACGCATCGGCGCGCGCCGCGTCGATGCAATGACGCAACAGCGAGCAACAGCGAAGCGCGTCCAATGTCAAGAAGTGCTTGGTGTTTAGACGCAACACTCCGATAATTCGAACGCACAGGAAACATCCACCATGTTGGTTTGGGAAGAAGAAGTCAGTCCCTCGACATCGAACACATCGAGCCCCGCGCAGAGCATTCCGCCTCAAGCGCGCGCGGCCCATCCGTCTCCCGCGCTGGCTCCTGTGATGGCCGCGGAGAGCACCATTCCGCATTCCACGACGCTGCGCTCGAACGCGGTGTCCGGCGCGAGCGCACCGCAGGCCACCAAGGCCGAAGCGTCGAGTACGCGGCGGGTGAACGCCGCCGACAAGCGCATCATCAACGGCCAGACCGACGTCAACCAGCTGGTGCCGTTCAAGTACAAGTGGGCCTGGGAGAAGTACCTCGCCGCCTGTTCCAACCACTGGATGCCGCAGGAGGTCAACATGACCCGCGACATCGCCACCTGGAAAGACCCGAACGGCCTGACCGAGGACGAGCGCCGCATCATCAAGCGCAACCTCGGCTTCTTCGTCACCGCCGATTCGCTGGCCGCCAACAACATCGTGCTGGGCACCTACCGCCACATCACGGCGCCGGAATGCCGCCAGTACCTGCTGCGCCAGGCGTTCGAGGAGGCGATCCACACGCACGCCTACCAGTACATCGTCGAGTCGCTCGGCCTGGACGAGTCCGAGATCTTCAACGCATACAACGAGATCCCCTCGATCCGCGACAAGGACCAGTTCCTGATCCCCTTTATCGAGGCGATCATGGACCCCGCCTTCCAGACCGGTACGCCCGAGAACGACCAGAAGCTGCTCAAGTCGCTGATCGTGTTCGCCTGCCTGATGGAAGGCCTGTTCTTCTATGTCGGCTTTACCCAGATCCTGGCGATGGGCCGGCAGAACAAGATGACTGGCGCCGCCGAGCAGTACCAGTACATCCTGCGCGACGAGTCGATGCACTGCAACTTCGGCATCGACCTCATCAACCAGATCAAGCTCGAGAACCCGCAACTCTGGACCAGCGAGTTCAAGGCCGAGATCAAGGCCTTGTTCATGAAAGCGGTTGAGCTCGAGTACAAATATGCCGAAGACACCATGCCACGCGGCGTGCTCGGCCTGAACGCCAGCCAGTTCAAGGACTACCTGCGCTTCATCGCCAACCGCCGCTGCCAGCAGATCGGGTTGGATGAGTTGTTCCCGAACACGAGCAACCCGTTCCCGTGGATGAGTGAGATGATTGATCTTAAGAAGGAGAAGAACTTCTTTGAGACCAGGGTGACGGAGTACCAAACTGGTGGTGCATTGAGCTGGGACTAAT
>DATFAY010000290.1:0-2584 GCA_035254085.1 Piscinibacter sp. | reverse complement strand
TGCGCGCGCCCAGCCAGTAGCCACCGGCGCCGACGGCGCACAGCAGCGCGATGACGGTCAAGGACGACGATGCTTTCACAGGTCTTCTCCCACGATGCGTTCGATCTCGGCCAGGCGCATCTGCGCCTCGACCTGTGCTTTCAGGCGATCCTGGCGCGCCTTGCGGATCTGCCGCTGCGCGTCCAGCAAGGTGGCGAAGTCGACCTTGCCGTTCTCGTACGCGGCCAGCGCCGAGCGCAGGCCGAGCTCCGACTGCGGCAGCAGCTGCGCCGTGATCAGCGACTCGGTGCGCCGCGCGGCCTCGATGCCGGCCAGGTTCTCGCCCAGCTCGCCCACCAGCTGGTTGGCGACCGACTCGGCGCGCGCCTGCGCCGCGGCCACCATCGCCTGCGCTTCGCTCTCCTGGGCACGGCGCACCGACTGCTGCAGCGGAATGTTGACTTCGAGCATCACGCCCCAGGTGGTCACGCGGGTGCCCATCTGGGTGGGCGAGATGCCCAGCTGCAGGTCGGGATAGCGGTTGCGCAGCGTGAGCTCGCGTGCCTTCTGGGCGCTTTGCACGCGCGCCTGCTCGGCGCGCACCAGCGGGTTCGCGTCGGCGGCGCGCCGCGCCAAGGCGGCTGCGTCGAGCACCGTCAGCGCGGGCAGCGGGCGAAGGCGCTCGGGCGCCGCCAGCGGCGCGGCAGCGTCGCGTGCCAGCAGCGCATTGAGCCGGGCCTGCGCCTGGCGGCGGTCGTTGTCGAGCGCGATCAACTCGGTGCGCATCGCCGTCTGCTCGAGCTGCGCGCGGATCGCGTCCTGCTGCGCCACCAGGCCGCCGGCGTAGCGCGACTGCGCCACCTGCTCCAGGCGCGCCATCAGGTCGAGGATCTCCTGCGTCAGGCGCTCGTTGCCGGCCGCGAGGTAGTACTGCGCATAGCTGCTCTTGATGCGCGCGGCCAGTTCGTTCCAGGTGGCGGCCGTGCGGGCGCCGGCCTGCTGCGCATCGGCGGCGGCCACGTCGCGCCGCAGGTCGCGCTTGCCCCACCAGGGCAGCGCCTGGATCACCGTGTACTTGGTCTCGCCGACCCGCGACGGCAGCAGGTTCGGGCGCGCGTCGCTGCCGTAGTTGTTGATGTTCTCCAGCTCGACACGAAGCATCGGGTCGGGCAGCGCGCCGGCCGGCTGGACTCGCTGCGCCGCGGCGTCGGCCTCGAGGCGCATCGCGGCCAGTTCGGGGTTTTGCGCGCGCGCGATCTCGAGCAGGCTTTGCACGTCGGCGCCGGGCGCGGCCGGCTGCGCCGCCGCGGCGCACAGGGTGCCGCCCAGCAGCGCGGCCGCGAACCAGCCGGGAGCACGGCGGCGGCGGCGCACGCCGCTGGGCGACGAAGCAGGAAGAGGATGCAGTACGGGCATGGCTGGCCTTGTGGCGTGTTCGTGGCGGCTGCCGCAGCAGCGCCGGAAGGGACACGAACGGGTGCGTGCCACCGCTGCGGACCAGGTCCGCCAGGCGGCACGCGGGCGCGCTACAAGGTCAGCCGCAGGAAGGCGATCGGGATGGGTATCGCCGGCCGCCACGCGCTTCGCTCGGACGCGAAGGCGCCGCACACGCGCGGGACGGCGATGGTGATGGCCGCGCTGACCGGCATGGCAGCGAGCCACGAGGCGCCGAAGGGATCGAGCTGCTGCTTGACCGCCTGCGCGCCGGTGGAGGGTTCGTCGCAGAACTTGCTGCACGGCGTCTTGTCGACATGCGGCACCGGCGGCGTTGGCGCCGGGTCGGCGGCCGAGGCGTCCACGTCGTGGCAATGGAGCTCGCTCGCCTGCTTCTGCACCGTCTGCACCGCCACGGGCCCCGCGGTGCGGGACGGCGACGCTTGCGGCACGCACGCGTTGACGATGCTCGACGCCAGCGCGAACAGCCACACGAACAGCATCTGCAATGCGGTTCGGCGGATTCGTTGGCGCGAATGAAGCATGGGCGCGTCAGTGGCGGCGTGAAGGCATGTCGGCAGCATACGGGCGAGGCGCCCGAGTCCATTGACCCCGATCAATCGGCGCGCCGCCCCGAGACTGCCTTGAGATTTCGCAGGCGCTCGGCGATCATCAGCTTACACCGCCGTGCGGCGCCGAGAGGATGGAGTCCATGCAAGGTCCGGGAGTCGCGTTCTGGGAACAGCGCTTCGCGCAGGGCAACATCCCCTGGGACCGCGGCGCGCCGGGGCCGCAGCTGGCCGCCTGGCTGGCGGCGGGCGTGCTGCGCGCCGGCGACACCGTCATCGTGCCCGGCTGCGGTTCGGGGCACGAAGTGGTGGCGCTGGCCGCGGCGGGCTGCCGCGTCACCGCGCTCGACTATGCGCCCGGTGCGGTCGAGATGACGCGCCAGCGGCTCGCGCACTCCGGCACGCACGCCGAGCTCTTGCGCGCCGACGTGCTCCAGTGGAAGCCCGAGCAGCCCTGCGACGCCGTCTACGAGCAGACCTGCCTGTGCGCACTGCACCCGGACCAGTGGGTCGAGTACGCGGCGCGGCTGCGCACCTGGCTGCGCCCCGACGGGCTGCTGTGCGCGCTGTTCATGCAGGCCCGGCGCGAGAGCGGCGGCCAG
>DATFAY010000289.1:0-10185 GCA_035254085.1 Piscinibacter sp. | reverse complement strand
GCGATAACGAGCGTCGTGCGGTCCTTCATGGCCGACTCCAGCGCGGCCTGCACCATGCGCTCGCTCTCGGCGTCCAGGGCGCTGGTGGCCTCGTCGAGCAGCAGCAGCGGCGGGTTCTTGAGCATCGCGCGCGCGATCGCGATGCGCTGCCGCTGGCCGCCCGACAGCCGCACGCCGCGCTCGCCGAGGAAGGTCCGGTAGCCCTCGGGCAGCGCCATGATGAAGTCGTGCGCGAAGGCGGCGCGCGCCGCGGCCACCACCTCGTCGTCGGTCGCGTCGGGGCGGCCGTAGCGGATGTTCTCCAGCGCGTTGGCGGAGAAGATCACGCTGTCTTGCGGCACGATGCCGATGCGCTGGCGCAAGTCGCCCAGAGCGGCCTCGCGCACCGAGACGCCGTCCAGGCTGATGCGGCCTTCGGCCGCGTCGTAGAAGCGCAGCAGCAACTGGAACACCGTGCTCTTGCCGGCGCCGCTCGGGCCGACCAGGGCCACCGTCTCGCCCGGGCGCACGACAAGGCTGACGTGCGAGAGCGCCGCATGCTGCGGCCGCGACGGATAGCGAAAGCTCACGTTCTCGAGCACGACGGCGGAGCCGCCGCGGGTGGGCGGCAGGGCCCGCGGCGCGCTCGGCGAGGCGATCGGCGAGCGTGCCGAGAGCAACTCCATCAGCCGCTCGGTGGCACCGGCCGCGCGCAGCAGATCGCCGTAGACCTCCGCCAGCACCGCCACCGACGACACCAGGATGATCACGTAGACGACGGTTTCGCCGAGGTGGCCGGCGCTGATCTGCCCGCGGATCACCGCCTCGGTCCCCTGGTACAGGCCCCACAGCAGGGCGCCGAAGGTGGCGGTGATGATGAAGGCGACCAGGAACGAGCGCATGCGCGTGCGCTTGACCGCGGTGCCGAAGGCGTTCTCGGTCGATGCGTCGAAGCGCGCCGCCTCCCGCCGCTCCTGGACGTAGCTTTGAACCACCGGGATCGCGTTGAGCACCTCGGCGGCGATCGCGCTGGAGTCGGCGACGCGGTCCTGGCTGGCGCGGCTCAGCTTGCGCACGCGGCGGCCGAAGTACAGCGAAGGCAGGACCACCAGCACCAGGATGCCCAGCACCTGCGACATGACGTACGGATTGGTGATGATGAGCATCGCCATCGCGCCCACGCCCATCACGCTGTTGCGCAGGCCCATGCTCAGGCTGGAGCCGACGACGGTCTGCACCAGCGTGGTGTCAGTGGTCAGGCGCGACAGCACCTCGCCGGTCTGCGTGGTCTCGAAGAACTCGGGGCTTTGCTGCACGACGTGCGAGTACACCGCGTTGCGCACGTCGGCCGTGACCCGCTCGCCCAGCCAGGTCACCATGTAGAAGCGGCAGGCCGAGAAGACGCCCAGCGCGGCGCCGACCGCGAACAGCGCAAAGAAGTGCTGGCGCAGCGCCATCACGCGCTGGCCGGGGTCGGCCGACACCAGGCCCTGGTCGATGAGCGATCGCAGCGCCACCGGAAAGACGAGCGTGCTCACCGCGGCAAGCACCAGGAAGAGGCCGGCCAGCGCGATGCGGCCCCGGTACGGGCGCAGGAAAGGCGCCAGCCCGGCCAGTGGGCGAACACTCTTGGCCTGGACGGGCGGCACCGCGGGGCGTTCTGCCGCGGGCACGTGAGAAGGGGTGGGCATGGATGCAGTCTAGTGGTCGGCACGTCAGGCGGCTGTGGAATCAATCCCCCAGCTTCCGTGGGGATTTGCATGCCCGGGCAAAATTTGCCTGATCAATTATTGCCTAGACTGCTCCGAGGGGTCGCTGCTGACAACACGCTGTCAGGAGAGGCTGCCTAGGATGCCTTCACCGCCACACCACGATGTCCGCCTCGCCCAAAGCCTCACGCCGCGCCGCCTGCTTCTATGTCGGAGAGAACTACGACATGGGCGGCAGCATGGGGCACCTGCTGTTCCAGCTGATGCTGAGCATGCGGCGCGAGGTCGAGTCGCGCATGGGGCGGCTGGGCCTGACCGACGCGCAATGGAAGCCGCTGTGGCTGATCAAGACCGGCCGTGCAGACACCGCGTTCGAGCTCGCCCGCGAGATGAGCGTCGACGCCGGCGCGGTGACGCGCATGCTTGACCGGCTGGCGGTCAAGGGCCTGATCGAACGGGTGCGCTCCGAGACGGACCGGCGTGTCGTGCACCTGCGGCTGACGCCAGAGGGCGCGGCCGCGGCGGAGCAGGTGCCGGGCGTTCTGGCCGAGGTGAACAACGATTTCCTGCGGGGCTTCAACAAGCAGGAATGGACGCAACTGAAGGAGTTCCTGCAGCGCATGCTGCTCAACGGGCACGCACTGCAGGACTTGAACGAGGATGGGAAATGAACAACAACGCCTTGTGCCCGCGCGCCCGCCGCGCCTGCACGCCTGAAGACGATCGCACGCGCCGGGCGCCGCCCGCGGAGCCGGCGCCTGCGGGCCGCCTGTCGCGGGCGGTGCCGCCGACCTGGTGGACCGCCGCGACCATGGTCGGGGCCGTGCTCGCGACCGCGGCGCTGGTCGCCGGTTGCGCCAGCACCTCGGGCGCGGTGCCGTCTTCGCACAAGATGATGTCGCCGGCGCAGGCCGGCGCAGAAGCGAGCGCCACGCCGTGGCCGCAGACCGACTGGTGGAAGGGCTGGGGCGATCCGCAACTGGACGCGCTGATCGACAAGGCGCTCGCCCAGCAGCCGAGCCTGCAGGCGGTGCAGGCGCGACTGGTGCAGGCGCAGGCCGCGGTCGACGTGGCCAACGCCGCGCGCGCACCGCAGGTGAACGGCTCGCTCGACATGACCGACCAGCGCTTCACCAAGAACGGCCTGTATCCGCCGCCGCTGGCCGGCAGCACGCGCTGGAGCAACGAAGCACGCATCAGCGCGGGCTGGGAGCTCGACCTGTTCGGGCGCCAGCGCGCGGCCATTGCCGCCTCGGTCGGCCAGTTGCGCGCCGCGCAGGCCGATGCGCAGGCGGCGCGCGTGCTGCTCGCGGGCAACGTGGCCGCGACCTACGCCAACCTCGCGCGACTGGTCGACGCGCGCGCCGTGGCGCGGCAGGCGCTGACGCAGCGCGAGCAGACGTCGAGCCTGGTGCGCCAGCGCATCGGGGCCGGGCTGGACACCAACGTCGAGGCGCGACAGGCCGAAGGCTTCATCGCACAGACGCAGGTCGAGCTCGAATCCCTGGAAGAGCAGATCGCGCGCACCCGCCATGCGCTGTCGGAGCTCACCGGCCAGGGCCCGAATGCGCTGGGCGAACTCACGCCGCAACTGGCCGGCGTGAAACCGATGCCGCTGCCCGCGGGCCTGCCCGCCGACCTGCTGGGCCGCCGCGCGGACCTGGTGGCGCAGCGCTGGCGGGTCGAAGCCGCGCTCAAGGACGTCGACGTGGCGCGCGCGCAGTTCTATCCCAACGTCAACCTGATCGGCTTCGTCGGCCTGTCCAGCCTGGGCCTGGACAAGTTCCTGAAGACCGACAGCGTGACCTACGGCGCCGGGCCTGCGTTGCGCCTGCCGATCTTCGAGGGCGGCCGGCTGCGCGCCAACCTGAGCGCCAAGAACGCCGAGGTCGACGCGGCGATCGAGGCCTACAACGGCGCGTTGCTGCGCGCGCTGCGCGAAGTCGCCGACGAAGTGAGCACGCTGCAGTCGCTGGAGCGCCAGCAGCGCGCGCAGGACGAGGCATCCAAGTCCGCCGAAGCGGCCTACGAGCTCGCCACGCAGCGCTATCGCGCGGGCCTCGGCAACTACCTCGTGGTGCTCACCGCCGAGACCAACGTGCTCGCGCAGCGGCGCGCCGGCGCCGACCTCAAGGCGCGCCACCTGAGCGCGGAAGCGGCATTGGCCCGCGCGCTGGGCGGCGGCTTCCACGCCGACGCGATGCCCGACCCGGCGCTGGCACAAGCCGGCAGCGCGTCCACCACACAACGATGAACCGTCTTCAAGGAGCCGTATGAGCAACGACCAGAACAACGCGCCGGCCGCTTCGAGCAACCCGCCGGCCACGCCGGCCCCGGCCCCCGCCGTCTCGGCCGCCAAGCGCAAGCCCGCGCTGATGGCGGTTGCCGGCGTCACGCTGCTCGCGGGCCTGGCCTATGGGGCCTACTGGGCCCTGTACCTGCGCCACTACGAGAGCACCGACAACGCGTACGTGCAGGCGCCGGTGGTGCAGGTGACGCCGCAGGTCGGCGGCACCGTGCTCGCGATCCTGGCCGATGACACCGACATCGTCAAAGCCGGCCAGCCGCTGGTGAAGCTCGACCCGAGCGATGCCAAGCTCGCGCTCGAGCGCGCGCAGGCGCAGCTCGCGCAAACGGTCCGCGAAGTGCGCACGATGTACACCAACAACGCCGCGCTGGACGCCAACATCCGCCTGCGCGAGGCCGAGGTGGCGCGCATGCAGTCGGACGTGGCGCGCGCCAACGAAGACGTGAACCGGCGCCGCCCGCTGGTGGCCAGCGGCGCCGTCGCGGGCGAGGAGATGAAGCACGCCGAGACGGCGCTGGCGTCGGCCAAGAGCGCGCTGGCGGGCGCGCAGTCGGCACTCGCCGCGGCCAAGGAACAGGCTGCCAGCAACAAGGCGCTCACCGAAGGCACGAGCGTGGAGAACCACCCGAACGTGCAGCGTGCCGCGGCCGCGGTGCGAGAGGCCTACCTCGCGGTGCAGCGCACCGAGCTGCCGGCGCCGGTGGCCGGCCAGGTGGCCAAGCGCACGGTGCAGGTTGGCCAGCGCATCCAGGCCGGCACACCGCTGATGTCGATCATTCCGCTCGACCAGGTCTGGGTCGAGGCGAACTTCAAGGAAGTGCAGCTGCGGCAGATGCGCATCGGCCAGCCGGTGACGCTGCACGCCGACGTCTACGGCGACAAGATCGAGTACAAGGGCCGCGTGGCCGGCCTGGGTGCCGGCACGGGCGCGGCGTTCGCGCTGCTGCCGGCGCAGAACGCGACCGGCAACTGGATCAAGGTGGTGCAGCGCGTGCCCGTGCGCGTGGAGCTCGAGGCCAAGCAGGTCAACGAGCATCCGCTGCGCGTGGGCCTGTCGATGGAAGCCACCGTCGACATCGCCGAGCAGAACGGCCAGCCGCTCACCACCGCGAGCAACGCGCGCACCAACACCACGCAGGCCTTCGACACCCAGCAGGCCGCGGCCGATCGCATGGTGCACGACATCATCGTCGCCAACCTCGGCCGCTCGGCGACGCGCGTGTCCGCGGCGGCCGCGGCGGCCGCGGCTGCCTCCCAGCGCCTTGCGCTGACGGCCGTCCACTGAGCCAGGCGCGATGAGCAGCGCATCGACCACGCTCGACGCCGCGCCGCCGGCGCCCGCCGCCCCGCCGCGGCCCGCCGCGCCCGCCTCCGGCCCGCTGCACGGCAGCCAGCTCGTGCTGGGCACGGTGGCGCTGTCGCTGGCGACCTTCATGAACGTGCTGGACACGTCGATCGCCAACGTGTCGATCCCCGCGATCGCCGGCGACATGGGTGTGAGCCCCTCGCAGGGCACCTGGGTCATCACCTCGTTCGCGGTCGCCAATGCGATCAGCGTGCCGCTCACCGGCTGGCTGACGCAGCGCTTCGGCCAGGTGCGCCTGTTCACCGCCAGCGTGCTGCTGTTCGTGCTCGCCTCGTGGCTGTGCGGCCTGGCGCCCAACATCGGCATGCTGATCGCGTTTCGGGTCCTGCAAGGCCTGGTGGCCGGGCCGATGATCCCGCTGTCGCAGACCCTGCTGCTCAGCAGCTACCCGCCGCAAAAGGGCGGCACCGCGATGGCCATGTGGGCGATGACCGTGCTGGTCGCGCCGGTGGTCGGGCCGCTGCTGGGCGGGTGGATCACCGACAACATCGCCTGGCCGTGGATCTTCTACATCAACATCCCGGTCGGACTGGTCGCGGCGCTGGTCACCTGGTCGATCTACCACAAGCGCGACCCGGGGCCGCGCAAGGTGCCGCTGGACGTCGTCGGCCTGGGGCTGCTCGTGCTGTGGATCGGCGCGCTGCAGATCATGGTCGACAAGGGCAAGGAGCTCGACTGGTTCAACTCCACGCAGATCGTGGTGCTGGCGGTGGTCGCGGTGGTGGGGTTCCTGTTCTTCATCGCCTGGGAGCTCACCGATCCGCACCCGATCGTCGACCTGCGCCTCTTCGGCCAGCGCAACTTCGCGCTCGCCACGCTGTCGCTCTCGCTGGGCTATGGCCTGTTCTTCGGCAACGTGGTGCTGCTGCCGCTGTGGCTGCAGCAGTACATGGGCTACACGGCGACCTGGGCCGGCATGGCGATGGCGCCGGTGGGCGTGCTCGCGATCATGCTGTCGCCCTGGGTCGGCAAGAACGTGACCAAGATCGACCCGCGCAAGCTCGCGACGGTGGCCTTCCTCGGCTTCGGCCTGGTGCTGTGGCTGCGTTCGCGCTTCAACACGCAGACGCCCTTCGAGGGCATCATGATCCCCACCGTGCTGCAGGGCGCGGCGATGGCCTTCTTCTTCATCCCGCTGCAGGCGATCGTGTTCTCGGGGCTGCCGGGCCAGCGCATGCCGGCGGCGGCGGGCCTGTCGAACTTCGTGCGCATCACCGCGGGCGCGGTCGGCACCTCGATCTTCACCACCTTGTGGGAGCGGCGCGCGAGCATGCATCACGCGCACCTGGCCGAGACCATCAATCGCGGCAACGACACCGCGGCAGGCACGCTGTCGCAGCTGGGCGCGGGCGGCTTCTCGCCCGACCAGGGGCTCGCGGTGGTGAACCGCCTGATCGACCAGCAGGCCTACACGATGGCGGCCACCGATTTGTTCTACCTGTCGTCGGCGCTGTTCGTGCTGATGATCTCGGTGGTCTGGCTCACCAAGCCGAAGAAGGGCGCGCACATGGGCGACGGCGGCGCGCACTGAGGGCGGCGCTGCTCACATCGACAGCGATCCCTCGCGGAACTCGGTCTTGTCGATCCACACGTTGACCAGCACCGCCTGGCCCTCGCGCGCCAGGGCGCGAGCGCGCGCGAGCGCGGCGGGCACCTCGGCCGGCGTCTTCACCACCAGTCCCTGCGCGCCGAAGCCGGCTGCCACCGCCTGGTAGTCGGTGCGCGCGAGCACCGTCGCGACGTCGTCGTGCAGCATCTTCACCTGCTCGCGCGCGATCTGCGTCCAGCCGGCGTCGTTGCCGACCAGCGCAATCACCGGGATGCCGTGGCGCACGAAGCTGTCGAACTCGACCAGCCCGTAGCCGCAGGCGCCGTCGCCGAAGACGATCCAGACCTCGCTGCCGGGGCGCGCCAGGGCGGCGCCGATCGCGAACCCCGCGCCCACGCCGAGCGTGCCGAAGGCGCCGGGGTCGAGCCAGCCGAGCGGGCTGCGCGGGTGCAGCACGTAGGCGGCGGTCGAGACGAAATCGCCACCGTCGGCCACCAGCACGGCGTTGTCGCCCGCCGCCTGCTCGACCGCGCGCAGCAGCGCGATCGGGTTGACGAAGTCGCCGCGGGCCTGCGCCTGGCGGTCGATGTCGGCCTCGCGCTCGACGTCGCGCGTGCGCAGCTGAGCGGTCCATCCCGACCAGCGTGACGACGCGCTGCCCGCGCCGGCATCGGCCAGCGCGCGCAGGACATGTCCCGCGTCGCCCAGCGCCGCGATGTCGGGCCGGCGATTCAGCCGCGCGTCCTTGGCACTGCGGTTGGCCGCGATCAGCGTGGCGCCGCGCCGCACATGCCGCCCGTAATCGAGCCTGAAGTCGCAGGGCACGCCGGCCAGCAGCACGCAGTCGGCTTCGCGCAGCGCCTGTCGCCGCTGATGGCGCATCTGCAGCGCATGGTCGCGCCCGAGCAGCCCGCGCGCCATGCCCGACAGGTACACCGGAACGCCCAGGCGTGTCACCGCCTCGGCCAGTGCCGCGACCTCGCCGGCGCAGCTCACCGCCTGGCTGCCGATCACCATCAGCGGCCGCTCGGCGCGAACGAGGGCGTCACGCGCGGACTTCAGCGCGGCATCGGACGCGCGCGGCACCTCGACCGGACGCACCCGCGGCGGCGCGTGCTCGCCGCTGCCTTCGAACATGCGGCGCGCATGTCGGTTCAGGTACCAGCGCAGCGCGCGATCGGCGAGGGAGTTTCCCTTGCCGGCTGCATCGGCATACCACTGCCGGATCGAGGCCTCGTCGTAGAGCAGGTCGACCGGGCACTCGATGAACACCGGCCCCGGCACGCCGCTCGCGGCGAGGGCAAATGCCTGCTCGACCGCCGGCGCGAGGTCGCGCACGCGCCGCACCTTGATGAACCGCTTGACGTGCGGCGCCACCAGCACGCGCTGGTCGATGTCCTGCAGCGCGCCGCGGCCTTGCAGCGCGGTGGGCGCGGCGCCGCCCAGCAGCACCAGTGGCGACTGCGCCAGTTGCGCGTTCTTCAGCGCCGTCAGCGTATTGGTGATGCCCGGGCCCGCGGTCACGGCGGCCACGCCCGGCACGCCGGTGAGGCGCGCGCTGGCGTCGGCCGCGAACACCGCAGTGGCCTCGTCGCGCAGGTCGACGATGCGGATGCCGCGCGCCTTGGCGGCGCTCAGGATGGGCGAGATGTGCCCGCCGCACAGCGTGAAGACATGGCGCACGCCGTGCGCCTGCAGCGCCTCGGCCACGCGGTCGCCGCCGTGCGCCGGGCCGGCTGGAGCGTTCACGGGTGCGGTCCCTTCATTCCCACAGCACGCGGGCGTCCGCGGCGTACCACTGCCCGACACGCTCGGCCACGGCCGATTCGATGACGCTGCGACGGATCTTCATGGTGGGCGTGAGGCAGCCGTTGTCGATCGACCAGGCCTCGCGCGCGACCACGATCATGCGCAGCCTCTCGGCGTCGGACAGTCGCTGGTTGAGTTGCGCGAGCAGCTGTTCGAATTCGCGCTGCACCTCCTCGCGCAGGCCCGGCCGGTCGGCCTGTGCCCGCAGGTGCTCGGCCAGCACGACCATCGCGAACGCCGACGACTGGCCCACGCCCGAGACGATCGACAGCTCGATCATCGGATGGGCGTTGAGCTCGTTCTCGATCGGCGCCGGCGCGACGTACTTGCCCTTGGCGGTCTTGAACAGCTCCTTGGCGCGGCCCGTGATGCGCAGCATGCCGTCGGGGGTGCGCTCGCCCAGGTCGCCGGTGCGGAAGAAGCCGTCCTCGGTGAACGATTGCGCGGTCAGTTCCGGCTGCTTGTAGTAGCCGCTGAACTGCCCGGGCGACTTGATGAGGATCTCGCCCTCGGGGCTCAGGCGCACCTGCACCCCCGGCAGCGGCACGCCCACGTAGCCCGGCGCGTTGAATTGCTCGTTGGAGGTGTGAGAGTAGGAGTTGTCCTCGCTCATCGCATAGCCCTCGAAGAGCTTGAGCCCGAGCCGCCGGTACCAGGAGATCAGGGCGGCCGGGATCGGGGCCGAGCCGCTTCCCGCGACGACCACGCGATCCAGCCCCAACCCCTTGAGCACCTTGCGCGCCACCAGGCGGCCGACGAGCGGGATGGCGAGCAGCCGGTCGAGCTTGTGCGGCGGCATCTTGGCGAACACGCCTTGCTGGAACTTCAGCCACAGCCGCGGCACCGACAGGAAGAAGGTCGGCCGCGCGCGGCGCAGGTCCTGCAAGAAGGTGTCCAGCGACTCGGCGAAGAAGACGTGCGTGCGCCCGTCGACCAGCGAGGAGGCCTCGACCCAGGAGCGCTCGTAGCTGTGCGCCAGCGGCAGGTACGAGAGCACGCGGCTCGCGCCATGCTCGCCCACCCGCGCGCGCAGGTCCGCGGCGATGCCTTCGCCGACGCGTGAGATCGCGCCGAAGCTCACCATCACGCCCTTGGGCCGGCCGGTGGAGCCCGAGGTGTAGATGAGCATCGCCAGCTCTTCGGCGCCGCGTGCCGGCCGGCCCGACAGCGGCGGCGTGCGCGCGACGATGTCGTCCCAGGTCTCGAAGCCCGTGGCCGGCGCCAACGGCAGCGCGATGCACGGCAGGTCCGCGGGCACGGCGTGTCGCTGCTGCTCCCACTGGTCGAGCTTGCCCACGAAGAGCAGGCTCGCCTCGCTGTGGTCGAGCACGTAGCGCACGGTCTCGGCCGTCTCGGTGGGGAAGATCGCCACCGTGGTGTAGCCGCCGATCCAGACGGCCAGCTCGGCGATGATGAAGTGGGCGCAGTTCTTCGACAGGATGGCGATGCGCGCGCCGCGCTCGAA
>DATFAY010000288.1:0-14245 GCA_035254085.1 Piscinibacter sp. | reverse complement strand
CACCCGGGTGATCTCCTCGAAGCTCAACAGCGACGAGTGCGGAAGGAACTCGTACTGCTTGTCGAAGACCTCTTTCGGCATGCAGTAGCTGCAGCGGAAGTTGCAGCGGTCGGTGACCGAGATGCGCAAGTCGCGCAACGGTCGCTGCAGCCGATCGAGCACGTGCCCCGTTGCCGGCACGGCGCCGGCAGGGATCAGTGGAATGCTGGCCGCGTAGCGGTGATCGGCGAGCGGAATGACTTTCTCGGCCATCGCGTGATTGTGCCTGCGCGGCGCCGCCGCGCGGGCAAGAAGGGATCAGGGGGCCGGGGCCGGCGACGCCGCAGGGGCGGAGGCCGCTGCCACAGCGGACGGCGCCTGCGCGAGCCCGTCCACGCGGCGCGCGCCGGTGAAGCGCTTGCGCCAGTAGGCGATGCTCATTTCTTCGACGCGCACTTCGCCGCCGGGGCGCGGCGCGTGGATGAACTTGCCCTCGCCGATGTAGATGCCGACGTGCGAAAAGGTGCGCTTGAGCGTGTTGAAGAACACCAGGTCGCCGGGCTGCAGCTCGTCCTTCTTGACCGGCAGAAGGCCGGCCGCCTTGGCCTGCTCGTCCGCGCGCCGGGGCAGCACCAGGCCGAGGCTGGTTTCGACGATGTGTCGGGTGAATCCGCTGCAGTCGAAACCGGCGGCCTCGCTGGCGCCGCCGCGCTTGTAGGGCACGCCGAGGAAGGTCAGCGCGGTGTGCACCATGTCCGATGCCTGGTCGCGAACCTGTTGGGCCAGTTGCGCCGCGCCCGCGCTGGTGGGCAGCGGCACGGCGGGCAGGGCGTCCAGCAGGCCTCGGTCGGACAACAGACGAGCGACCGGGTCCGCCGATGGGCGCGCCGCCATGTCGGGCGCGGCCAGCACGGCCCCCGCTGCCAAGCCGAGCGCCGCGAGCAAGGCCGCGGCGCGCAGGGGTTGGCGAGGATGGCTGGGTCGACGCATCGCGCGCAGGATACGGGTTGGGGCCTGTCGCGTCAACCGGAAATCCACGGAAAAATCAATCGTGACAAGTAGTTATGACGCATTTGTGAGGCGCAATGGACGTTTTCCGGCTTTGATTTCCGTCAAATCGCGCCCCGTCGCGCCCGCGCAGTCAGTGCACCGTCAGAGCCGCCGCATGAAATGCCGGCCAATCCCGACAGCCAGAGGTTGCCCATGACCCGATATGCCGACTTCCATCAGCGCTCGATCACCGAGCGCGACGCGTTCTGGGCCGAGCAGGCCGCGCTCATCGACTGGCGGCGTCCCTTCGACACCGTGTGCGACTACAGCAACCCGCCGTTCGCCCGCTGGTTTGCCGGCGGCACGACCAACCTGTGCCACAACGCGGTCGACCGGCATCTCGAGGCGCGTGCCGACCAGAACGCGCTGATCTTCGTGTCCAGCGAAACCGGCGCCGAGAAGATCTACAGCTACCGCGAACTGCATGCCGAAGTGCAGCGCATGGCCGCCGTCCTGCAGGAACTGGGTGTGAAGCAGGGCGACCGCGTGCTGATCTACATGCCGATGATTCCCGAGGCAGCTTTCGCCATGCTGGCCTGCGTGCGCATCGGTGCCATCCACTCAGTGGTGTTCGGCGGGTTTGCCAGCGTCAGCCTGGCCAGCCGCATCGACGACGCCGAGCCAACCGTCATTGTGAGCGCCGATGCGGGCAGCCGCGCCGGCAAGGTCGTTGCCTACAAGCCGCTGCTCGACGAGGCGATCCGCATCGCCGCGCACAAGCCGGCCAAGGTGCTGCTGGTGGACCGCGGGCTGGCGCCGATGGAGATGGTGCCGGGCCGCGACGAAGACTACGCGGCGCGGCGCAACAAGCACCTGGACGCGTCCGTGCCCTGCGTGTGGGTCGACGCCACGCATCCGAGCTACACGCTCTACACCAGCGGCACCACCGGCAAGCCCAAGGGCGTGCAGCGCGACACCGGCGGCTACGCGGTCGCCCTGGCGGCGAGCATGAAGCACATCTTCCTCGGGCAGCCGGGCGAGACCTATTTTTCGACCAGCGACATCGGCTGGGTGGTGGGTCACAGCTACATCGTGTACGGGCCGCTGATCGCGGGCATGGCGACCATCATGTACGAGGGCCTGCCGATCCGCCCCGATGCCGGCATCTGGTGGAGCCTGGTCGAGAAGTACAAGGTGACGGCGATGTTCAGCGCGCCCACCGCGGTGCGCGTGCTCAAGAAGCAGGACCCGAAATACCTGCACCAGTACGACCTGAGCTCGCTGCGGGCGCTGTTCCTGGCCGGCGAGCCGCTGGACGAGACGACCGCCCGATGGATCGCCGATGCGCTGGGCAAGCCGGTGGTCGACAACTACTGGCAGACGGAGACCGGCTGGCCGATCCTCACCATCGCCAACGGCATCGAGAAGGCGCCCAGCAAGTTCGGCAGCCCGGGCGTGGCCATGTACGGCTACAACGTGAAGCTGCTCGACGAGCACACCGGCGAGGAGCTCACCGGCGCCAATCAGAAGGGCGTCGTCACGATCGAGGGCCCGCTGCCGCCGGGCTGCATGCAGACGGTCTGGCGCGACGATGCGCGCTTCGTGAAGACCTACTGGGAGAGCATCCCCGGCAAGCTGGTCTACAGCACCTTCGACTGGGGCATCCGCGACGAGGACGGCTACTACTTCATCCTCGGCCGCACCGACGACGTGATCAACGTGGCCGGCCACCGCCTGGGCACCCGCGAGATCGAGGAGAGCATCTCCAGCCATCCGAACGTTGCCGAAGTGGCCGTCGTGGGCGTGGCCGACCAGCTCAAGGGCCAGGTCGCGATGGCCTTCGTCGTGGTGAAGGACGCCAGTGCGCTGGTCGACGACGCCGCGCGGCTGCGCCTCGAGGGCGACATCATGAAGACGGTCGACCAGCAGCTCGGCGCGGTCGCGCGCCCGTCGCGGGTGCACATCGTCAACGTGCTGCCCAAGACTCGTTCCGGCAAGCTGCTGCGCCGCGCGATCCAGGCGGTGTGCGAGCGGCGCGATCCCGGCGACCTGACGACCATCGAGGACCCGACCGCCCTGCAGCAGATCAAGTCGCTGCTGGGCGGCTGAGCCTGCTGCCTCAGAGCACTTCGCTGGCGAAATCGGCGAGGCGCGAGCGCTCGCCGCGCGCCAGCATGATGTGGCCCGAGTGCGGCCAGCCCTTGAAGCGGTCCACCGCGTAGGTGAGGCCCGAGCTGCCCTCGGTCAGGTAGGGCGTGTCGATCTGCGCCAGGTTGCCCAGGCACACGATCTTGGTGCCCGGGCCGGCGCGCGTGATCAGCGTCTTCATCTGCTTGGGCGTGAGGTTCTGCGCCTCGTCGATGATGACGAACTTGTTCAGGAACGTGCGCCCGCGCATGAAGTTCAGGCTCTTGATCTTGATCTTGCTGCGCACCAGGTCGTTGGTCGCCGCGCGGCCCCATTCGCCGGCGCCGCCGTCGCTCTTGGACAGCACTTCGAGGTTGTCGTCGAGGGCGCCCATCCACGGGCCCATCTTCTCTTCCTCGGTGCCCGGCAGGAAGCCGATGTCCTCGCCCACGGGCACGGTGACCCGGGTGACGATGATCTCGGTGTAGCGGCGATCGTCCATCACCTGGGACAGCCCCGACGCCAGCGTCATCAGCGTCTTGCCGGTGCCGGCCGTGCCGGTGAGCGTGATGAAGTCGCACTCCGGATCCATCAGCAGGTTGAGCGCGAAGTTCTGCTCGCGGTTGCGCGCCGTGACGCCCCACACGGCGTTCTTGTTGTGGGTGTATTCGCGCAGCGTGCGCAGCACGGCGGTCTTGCCGGTGATCTCGGTGACCTTGGCGTACAGCGGCGCCGCCCCCGGAGCCTCGAGGTAGACGAACTGGTTGATCAGCAGCGCAGGCACCAGCGGTCCGCTGATGCGGTAGTAGGTGAGTCCGCCCTGGTTCCAGCTCTCCATCGTCTTGCCGTGGCGCTCCCAGAAGTCGGGGGGCAGTTGCAGCACGCCGGTGTAGAGCAGGTCGCCGTCGTCGAGCGTCTTGTCGTTGTAGTAGTCCTCGGCCGGCAGGCCCAGCGCACGCGCCTTGATGCGCATGTTGATGTCCTTGGACACCAGCACCACGTCGCGCTTGGGAAGCTGCTCGCGCAGCGCCTGCACCACGCCCAGAATCTGGTTGTCCGCCTTGCCCTGCGGCAGGCCGGCCGGCAGGCTGACGTTGACCAGGTTGGTCTGGAAGAACAGCTTGCCCGCGGCCTCGCGGTGGCCGGTGCGGGCCAGCGGCAGGCCCTCGGACATGCCGCTGCCGTCGCGCGTGCCCATGGTGGCGGCCAGGGCGTCGAGCTCGCGGCTGACCTGGCGCGCGTTGCGCGAGACCTCGGTCATGCCGCGCTTGTGGCCGTCGAGCTCCTCGAGCGTGATCATCGGCAGATAGATGTCGTGCTCTTCGAAGCGGAACAGCGAGGTCGGGTCGTGCATGAGCACGTTGGTGTCGAGCACGAAGAGCTTGGCCGGCCCCTCGCCGCGGGGCTTGCGCGCGCGCGGCTCGGTCACCGGCCGCTTGGCATGGTGATGTGCCGGGGCTTGTGCCGCCTGGGCAGGCGCCATCGGGGCCACCGGTGCTGCCGCCACCTCGGTGCTGCTGTCGAACAGGTTCAATTCGGCAGGAGACGCCGGCTCCGCGGAAAGGCTGGTCTTCTGTGATCGTTTGCCCGGTTTGGGCGCGGCCTGCGAGTCGAAGTCGGTTTGGGTCAGCAGAGAGGCTCTCTTGGCAGGCGGCTTGGGCAGTGGCATGGGGTGGCGTGGCTCCGACGCGTGAGGGAAGAAAAAAAGCCGCACAGTCGCCTGTGCGGCTTGATGGAGAGAGTGCGCGTTTCACAACTCACGAGCATGACCCATTATGCACATCGCGCCTGCCGCGACAACCCAATGTCGCGTCCGTGCCATAGGTTTGAAATGCCGCCGCTCAGGCTGCCTTCTTCAGCGCCTTCACGGCCTTCAGGACTTCCTCGACATGGCCGGCGACCTTGAGGCCGCGCCACTCGGCGCGCAGCACGCCGGCGCCATCGATGAGGAAGGTCGAGCGCTCGATACCCTTGACTTTCTTGCCGTACATGATCTTGTTCTTGACGACGCCGAACATGTGGCAGAGCTTCTCTTCGGTGTCGGCGATCAGCTCGAAGGGCAGTTCCAGCGCTTGCTTGAACTTGTCGTGCGAGGCCATGTTGTCGCGCGACACGCCGAACACCACCGCGCCGGCCTTCACGAAGTCCTTGTGATGGTCGCGGAACTGCATCGCTTCCGTGGTGCAGCCGGGGGTATTGTCCTTGGGATAGAAGTACAAGACGACGGTCTGGCCGGCGAATGCTTGCGGCGTGAATTTCACGCCTCCCGTTGCAAGCGCTTCAAAATCCGGCAGGGGTTTATTGAGAGCTGGCGTCATGAAGTATTCTGCTCAGTTGCGCCTCGCGGGCGTAGCCCGTGATTATAAGGCCAGCGGCATGTCTCTTCGCTCGTGGGCGCCTCACCCCGGCCCTTGCGCCGCGGTCTCGAAAAGCAGCGCGGCGACCACCGAGCGCCCCTCGGCCAGCAGCACGTTGTAGGTGCGGCAGGCGGCGGCCGTGTCCATGGTCTCGACGCCGATACGCGCCTCGATGAGCGGCCGCATGACGGCAGGCTTCGCGAAACGCAGGCGCGCGCCGCTGCCGAAGATCACCACCTCGGGCTCGAGCTCGGCGACCGACCGGAAATGCGACTCGTCGAGCTCGTCGAACGAGCGCACCGGCCACTCCCGCACGCCGCCCTTCCAGGCCACGATGACGCTGTGCCGCACCTCCTGGCCGTTGACGATCACGCCCTCGGCGCTGTGCCGCGAAATGGCGTTCGTCCCTTCGATGCGATCGGCTTGCAGTTTCACGGTGTTTTCACGGGATTCCACGGGGAGCGTGTGGTTAAATTATAGGTTTTGCGCCGCAGCACAAGCGCCTGGAGAGACCCTTTGAAGCCCATCGCCAAGTCGAGCAAGCTCGCCAACGTCTGCTACGACATCCGTGGCCCGGTGCTGGACAAGGCGCGGCAGATGGAAGAAGAGGGCCACAAGATCATCAAGCTGAACATCGGCAACATCGCCGCGTTCGGCCTGGAGCCGCCCGACGAGATCGTGCAGGACATGATCCGCAATCTCCCGCACACGGCCGGCTACACCGACAGCAAGGGCCTGTTCGCGCCGCGCCGCGCCGTGGTGCACTACACCCAGGAAAAGCAGATCAAGGGTGTCACCGTCGACGACGTGTACCTCGGCAACGGCGCGTCGGAGCTGATCGTGATGAGCATGAACGCGCTGCTCAACGATGGCGACGAGGTGCTGCTGCCGTCGCCCGACTATCCGCTGTACACGGCGGCCGTGGCGCTCTCGGGCGGCACGCCGGTGCACTACGTCTGCGACGAGCAGTCGGGCTGGCTGCCCGACATCGACGACATCAGGAAGAAGATCACCCCCCACACCAAGGCGATCGTCGTCATCAACCCCAACAATCCGACGGGCGCGCTGTACCCGCCGGCGCTGCTCCAGCAGATCGTCGACGTGGCCCGCGAGCACCAGTTGATCGTGTTCGCCGACGAGATCTACGACAAGACGCTGTACGACGGCGAGACCCACACCAGCATCGCCTCGCTGGCCGACGACGTGCTCTTCGTCACCTTCAACGGCCTGTCCAAGAACTACCGCTCATGCGGCTATCGCGCCGGCTGGATGGTGGTGTCTGGCGAGAAGCGCCACGCCCGCGACTACATCGAGGGCCTGAACATGCTGGCCTCGATGCGGTTGTGCTCGAACACGCCGGGGCAGCTCGCCATCCAGACGGCGCTGGGCGGCTACCAGAGCATCAAGGACCTGGTCGCGCCGGGCGGGCGGCTTTGCCGCCAGCGCGACCTCGCCTATGAGCTGCTGACGCAGATCCCGGGCGTGAGCGTGGTCAAGCCGAAAGCAGCGCTGTACATGTTCCCGCGGCTGGACCCCAAGCTCTATCCGATCGAGGACGACCAGCAGTTCGCCTACGAGCTGCTGGCCGAGGAGAAAGTGCTGATCGTGCAGGGCACCGGCTTCAACTGGCCGCAGCCCGACCATTTCCGGCTGGTGTTCCTGCCGAACTCGGACGACCTGACCGAGGCGATCGGGCGCATCGCGCGCTTCCTCGACCATTACCGCAAACGCCATTCCCTTTGAGCTCCTGCAGGGCCACACACACATGAGACCTATCCAAGTCGGCCTCCTCGGCATCGGCACCGTCGGCAGCGGCACGTTCAACGTGCTTCGGCGCAACCAGGAAGAGATCCGCCGCCGCGCGGGCCGAGGCATCGAGATCACCATGGTGGCCGACCTGGACACCGCGCGCGCCAAGTCGATCGTCGGCGATCACGCCCAGGTCGTGGCCGACGCGCGTGAGGTCATCGCCAACCCGGCGATCGACATCGTCATCGAGTTGATCGGCGGCTACGGCATCGCCAAGTCGCTCGTGATGGAGGCGATCGCCGCCGGCAAGCACGTGGTCACCGCCAACAAGGCGCTGCTCGCGGTGCACGGCACCGAGATCTTCGCCGCGGCGCGCGAGAAGGGCGTGATGGTGGCATTCGAGGCGGCGGTCGCCGGCGGCATCCCGATCATCAAGGCGCTGCGCGAAGGTTTGACGGCCAACCGCATCGAGTGGATCGCGGGGATCATCAACGGCACGACCAACTTCATCCTCTCGGAGATGCGCGCCAAGGGGCTGGACTTCGGCGCCGTGCTGAAGGAGGCGCAGGCGCTGGGCTACGCCGAGGCCGATCCGACCTTCGACATCGAGGGCATCGACGCGGCGCACAAGGCGACGATCGTGAGCGCCATCGCGTTCGGCATCCCGGTCCAGTTCGACAAGTGCTACGTCGAGGGCATCACCAGGCTGCAGGCGGCCGACATCACCTACGCCGAGCAGCTCGGCTACCGCATCAAGCTGCTGGGCATCACGCGCCGCCGCGACGAAGGCATCGAGCTGCGCGTGCACCCGACGCTGGTGCCCGGCAAGCGGCTGATCGCCAACGTCGAGGGCGCGATGAACGCGGTGCTGGTGCAGGCCGATGCCGTGGGCACGACGCTGTACTACGGCAAGGGCGCCGGCGCCGAGCCGACCGCCTCGGCGGTGGTGGCCGACCTGGTCGACATCACCCGGCTGCACACGGCGGACCCGAACCACCGCGTGCCGCACCTCGCATTCCAGCCCGACGAGCTGGCGACCACCCCGATCCTGCCCATCGAGAAGGTGCGCACCTCGTTCTACCTGCGCCTGCAGGTCGCCGACCAGGCCGGCGTGCTGGCGCGCATCACCGGCATCCTGGCCGAGCGCAACATCTCCATCGATGCGCTGCTGCAGCGCCCGGCCGACGCAGACGCCGAGGGCCAGTCCAAGACCGACGTGATCATCCTCACCCACGAGACGATCGAGGGCGACATGAACCAGGCGATCGCTCAGATGCAGGCGCTGCCGACGGTGCTCGCGCCGATCGTGCGCATCCGCAAAGAAGAGCTCGCCTGACCCGCACACCATGAAGTACATCAGCACCCGCGGCGACCGAACCGAGCGCGGCTTCTGCGAGATCCTGCTCGAAGGGCTCGCGCCGGACGGCGGCCTGTACCTGCCCGTGCGCTATCCGAAGGTCGACCAGGCCACGCTCGCGCGCTGGCGCGGCCTGCCGTATGCCGAGCTCGCCTTCGAGATCCTGTCGCTGTACATCGACGACATCCCCGCCGCCGACCTGCGGCGGCTGGTGGCCAAGACCTACACGCCCGAGATCTTCGGCACGCGCGAGATCACGCCGCTCAAGCCGCTCGAACCTGGCGTGCAGCTCGAAGCCCTGTCCAACGGCCCGACGCTGGCCTTCAAGGACATGGCGATGCAGCTGCTGGGCAACTTGTTCGAGTACGAGCTGGCGCGCCGCGGCGAGACGCTCAACATCCTGGGCGCCACGTCGGGCGATACCGGCAGCGCGGCCGAGTACGCCATGCGCGGCAAGCAAGGCGTCAAGGTCTTCATGCTGAGTCCGCACGGCCGCATGAGCGCCTTCCAGCAGGCGCAGATGTTCAGCCTGCAAGACGCGAACATCCACAACATCGCGGTCGAGGGCGTGTTCGACGACTGCCAGGACATCGTGAAGGCGGTGTCCAACGACCTGGAGTTCAAGCGCCGCCACAAGATCGGCACGGTCAACTCCATCAACTGGGCGCGGCTCGTGGCCCAGGTCGTGTACTACTTCGCCGGCTATTTCCAGGCCAGCCGCAGCAACGCCGACCTGGTGAGCTTCGCCGTGCCTTCGGGCAACTTCGGCAACATCTGCGCCGGACACGTCGCGCGCATGATGGGCCTGCCGATCAAGCAGCTCGTGCTCGCGACCAACGAGAACGACGTGCTCGACGAGTTCTTCCGCACCGGCACCTACCGCGTGCGCAGCAGCGCCGAGACCCACGAAACCTCGAGTCCGTCGATGGACATCTCCAAGGCCTCGAACTTCGAGCGCTTCGTGTTCGACCTGCTCGGACGCGACGCCGCGCGCACGCGGCAGCTGTTCAAGACCGAGGTCGAGGACCACGGCTCGTTCGCCCTCGCGCCGCAGGAGTTCGCGCGGATCGCCGACTACGGCTTCGTCTCGGGCTCGAGCACGCACGCGGACCGGCTGGCCACCATCCGGGACACCTGGCAGCGCTTCGGCGTGATGATCGACACCCACACCGCCGACGGCCTCAAGGTGGCGCGCGAGCACGCCGAGGCCGGCGTGCCCATGGTCGTGCTGGAAACCGCGTTGCCGGCGAAGTTCGCCGACACCATCGTCGAAGCACTCGGGCGCGAGCCGGATCGCCCGCCGGCGCTGCGCGGCATCGAGCAGCTCCCCAAGCGTTTCGCGGTGATGGGGGTCGATGCCCAGGCGGTGAAGTCGTACATCGCTCAGAATGCGTAGACAGCACTCCACCCTGCCCGCCGTCGGCGCAGGGTGACAACACGGCGGCGCACGCCGCACGCAGGATGAAGGTCGTCGGGTTCAGTGGTTATTCGGGTTCGGGCAAGACCACCCTCGTGGAGCAGCTCGTCGTGCGCCTCAAGCTCGCCGGGCAGCGGGTGTCGGTGATCAAGCACGCGCACCACGACTTCGACATCGACCACGAAGGCAAGGACTCCTGGCGCCACCGCCAGGCCGGTGCCTTCGAGGTTGTGGTCGCCTCCGACCGGCGGCTGGCCAAGATCCGCGAGTACGAGATCCCGACGCAGCCGACGGTGCACCAGCTGGTCGCGGAGCTGTGCGAATGCGACTGGGTGCTGGTCGAAGGCTTCAAGCATGCGGACCTGCCGAAGATGGAGGTCTGGCGCGCCGACGCGGGCAAGCCGGCGCACTATCCGAACGACCCCTTCGTGGTGGCGATCTGCACCGACAGCCCGCAACGCCTGCCCGCGCCCACGGGCTTGCCGCTGCTCGATCTCAACGACCCCGATGCCGTGGCACATTTCCTCCTTGGAAACCCCGAGCGCTATGAGTACCGATCACCCCTCTTCGAGCCCGGCGCGCCCGGGCCTGCTGACCCTGGCGCAAGCCCTGGATCGGCTGCTCGGCGCGATCCGGCCGTTCGCTGACACCGAGCAGGTCTCGACCTTCGACGCGCTCGGCCGGGTGCTGGCCGAGGAGGTCCGCTCGACGCTGGACGTGCCGCCGGCGGACAACACCGCGATGGACGGCTATGCGCTGCGCTGTGCCGACGTGCCGGTGGCTGGCACGCAGCTTCCGGTCAGCCAGCGCATTGCGGCCGGCGTGCCGCCTGCCGCTTTGCAACCCGGCACGGCGGCGCGCATCTTCACCGGCGCGCAGGTGCCGGCCGGCGCCGACGCGATCGTCATGCAGGAGCAGTGCGAAGCGGGCGAGGGCACGGTGCGAATCGACACCGTCCCGGTCGAAGGCCAGTGGATCCGACGCCGCGGAGAGGACGTGCGCAGCGGCGCGATCGTGCTGGCCCGAGGCGACCGGCTGACGCCACAGGCGATGGGCCTGGCGGCGTCGGTGGGCGCGGCGACGCTGCGGGTGGCGCGCCGTCCGCGCGTCGCCCTGTTCTCCACCGGCGACGAACTCGTCATGCCCGGCGAGGAGCTCAAGCCCGGGGCGATCTACAACTCCAACCGCTTCACGCTGCGCGGGTTGATCGAGGCCCTGGGCTGCGACTGCACCGATCTCGGCATCGTCCCCGACCGCCTCGACGCGACGCGCGAGGCATTGCGCCGCGCGGCGCATGGCCACGACCTCATCGTCACCAGCGGCGGTGTCTCCGTCGGCGAAGAGGACCACCTGAAGCCGGCGGTGCAGGCCGAAGGGCGGCTCGACCTGTGGCAGATCGCGATGAAGCCCGGCAAGCCCCTGGCGTTCGGCGAAGTGCACCGCGCCGAGGGCGGGCATGCGTACTTCATCGGCCTGCCGGGCAACCCGGTGTCCAGCTTCATCACCTTCCTGATGGCGGTGCGGCCGGTGCTGCTGCATCTGCAAGGCGCGCGGCGACTCGCGCCGCGCACGTTCATGCTGCGCGCCGGCTTCGACTGGCCGCGCCCCGATCGCCGGCAGGAGTTCCTGCGCGTTCGGCTCGACGACGACGGCAGCCTGGAGCTGTTTCCCAACCAGAGCTCGGGCGTGCTGACCTCGGCGGTCTGGGGCGACGGGGTGGTCGACAACCCGCCGGGGCAGGCGATCCGCCGCGGCGATGCGGTACGCTTCCTGCCCTTCAGCGACCTGATGTCATGAAGATCACCGTCCGCTACTTCGCTTCGATCCGCGAGTCGCTGGGTCCCGCGCAGAGCCTGGACCTCCCGGGCGGCACCACGGTGGGCGAGTTGCGCAACCGGCTGATCGACACCAGCCCGGCGCATGCGGCCGCGTTGGCGCGGGGCAAGGCGCTGCGCTGCGCGCTCGACCAGGCGTTGTGCGACGAATCGGCGCTGGTGCACGACGGCGCCGAAGTCGCCTTCTTCCCGCCGGTGACCGGGGGCTGAGATGACGCTCGCCCGGGTCACGATCCAGGCCGCCGATTTCGACCTCGGCGCCGAGGTCGCGACGCTGCGGGCGGCGGATACCGGCGTGGGCGCAGTGGTGGCGTTCGTCGGCACCGTGCGCGACCGCAACGAGGGCCTGGGCATCAGCGCGATGGAGCTCGAGCACTACCCCGGCATGACTGAGAAGGCGATCGAGGCGATGGTCGACGAGGCCTTGTTCCGCTTCGACATCCGCGGCGTGCGCGTCGTGCATCGGGTGGGTGCCCTGCAGCCGCTGGATCAGATCGTGCTGGTCGCGGTCACCTCGTCGCACCGCGGCCAGGCGTTCCAGGCCTGCGAATTCCTGATGGACTACCTGAAGACCCAGGCGCCGTTCTGGAAGAAGGAGCACACGCCGGAGGGCGCGCGCTGGGTCGATGCCCGTGTCGCGGACGACGATGCCTTGAAGCGCTGGGGCATTGCCTCGGACAACGCCGCCCGCTGATCCCGCCCGGCTCAGCCGGCCGGCGACGCGCCTGGCGCCGGGTCGCCGGCATCCGGATTCAGGATCCCGAACTGTGCCGGCACGCGCGCATAGACCACGCGGACGTCTTCCTTCTCGATCAGCGCGAACAGCTGCCGCGCTTCCTCGTCGGTGACGATGAATTCCACCTCGATCGTGAGGCTGCCGGCGAGCTCGAAGAAGTGCTCTTCATGCAGCCGGTGGTGGCGTCCGAACCCGGCCATCGCGCGAAAGGCGGAGCCCCCGCGCACGCCGAGCCGGTTCGCTTGTTCGAGCAGCCATTCCCAGAACAACCGGCCATGGCAGCGTTGGCTCTCGTGGACGTAAAAGCGCAGCAGCGAAGCTTGCATGACGTTCTCCGGTGGCGTCAGTGTCGGGCCCAGGCCACGGTCGCGATGCCGGCCAGCGTGAGCAGCAGCGAGCCGACGAGGTGGGCCGCGGCGGCGGCCAATGCCCAGCTGAGCCGGCCCTGCTGCAGCAAGGCGACGAGCTCGGCGGAAAAGGTCGAGAAGGTGGTGAGGCCCCCGCAGAAGCCGGTGATGAGAAACAGCCGCCATTCCGGCGACAGCGCCGAGTAGGTGGCGAAGAAGGCCACCGCGAGGCCGACGACGTAGGCGCCGAGGAGGTTGGCCGCCAGGGTGCCGGGCGGGATGGTCGGAAAGAGCCCGTTGAGCCGCATGCCGAGCACCCAGCGCAGCAGCGCACCGAGCGCCGCGCCGAGCGAGATGGCGACCACCGATTTCCACATGAAGGCGTCCTTGCGTGTTCTTCTGGACCGAGCCGGCATTGTCGCCCGGGGCGGGCGCATGCTCGTGTGCACGTGCCTTGCTCCGCATCGGAGCGGGCGCCGCGGAGCCGGTATTGCGCTGGCGCAGGCCCGCAAGGCTTGAAATCGCGTCGAATTCCCCTAAATCGACGGGAACGAGAGGATCTCCCATGCGACTCGACAAACTCACGACCAAGTTCCAGGAAGCGCTCGCCGACGCGCAAAGCCTCGCGGTCACCCGCGACAACCCGTACATCGAGCCGGTGCATCTGCTGTCGGCGATGCTGGCGCAAAGCGAGGGTCCCAAGGCCCTGCTCGATCGTGCCGGCGTCAACACGGCGCGCCTGCAAGCCTCCCTCGACAGTGAGATGAAGAAGCTGCCGCAGGTCGAGGGCGGCGAGCAGGTCCAGCCCAGCCGCGAACTCGGCGCCTTGCTGCAGGCGACCGAGAAGGAGGCGTCCAAGCGGGGCGACCAGTTCATCGCGAGCGAGATGTTCCTGCTGGCCGCGGCCGACAGCAAGAGCGTCGGGCCGCTGCTCAAGGAGCACGGCCTCACCCGCAAGACGCTGGAGGCGGCCATCGAACTGGTGCGCGGCGGCCAGAAGGTCGACAGCGCCGAGGCCGAAGGGCAGCGCGAGGCGTTGAAGAAATACACGCTGGACCTCACCGAGCGTGCACGAAAGGGCAAGCTCGACCCGGTGATCGGCCGCGACGACGAGATCCGCCGCGCGATCCAGGTGCTGCAGCGTCGCACCAAGAACAACCCGGTGCTCATCGGCGAGCCCGGCGTGGGCAAGACGGCCATCGTCGAGGGCCTGGCGCAGCGCATCGTCGCCGGCGAGGTGCCCGATTCGCTGAAGAACAAGCGGGTGCTGGTGCTCGACATGGCGCTGCTGCTGGCCGGCGCGAAGTTCCGCGGCGAGTTCGAGGAGCGGCTGAAGTCGGTGCTCAAGGAA
>DATFAY010000287.1:0-9270 GCA_035254085.1 Piscinibacter sp. | reverse complement strand
GAACGCTTCTGGGCGCGCGTGTGGACGCCGCACGACTTGAACATGGACTTCTATGACCTCGCCAATATCCGGCCGGTGGCGCGCGATGCGCCCTCGGTGATCGCCAGCAACGCCATCCACGCGCACGCGAGCATGACGCTGGCCGACGACCACATCGTCATGCGCACCCTGGTCGAGATCGCTCAGTTCGCCCCCGAGGCCCGACGTGCCAGGCTGCGCCACGCGGTGGTGCACCGCATTCCGATGGCCGTTCCCTGCCCGCTGCCCGGAACGGAGTCGCTGCGCCCGCCCAATCTCACTCCGCTGCACGGCGTGTGGATCGCGGGCGACTGGACGCGCACGGCGTTGCCGGCCTCGATGGAAAGCGCGGCGCGATCCGGCAGGCTCGCGGCCGAGCAGGTGGCGGCGCGCCTGGGCCGTGCGCTGGCGATCAGCAAGCCGCCGCCCGAAACCACCGGCGCGATCGCGCTGCTGCGCCACCGTTCGGGATTCGCACCCGGCTGAGCTTCGCAGTCGCGCGGCCGGTCGATGCTGCGCGACCCTGCGCGGCATGAGCCTTGCCCCGCATCGACGGTGACGGAATCCTCCTCGCGCAGCGCCGACCCCGGCGTGTCCCCGACCGACGCGGCACCGGCGAGCGAGCGCCGCGCCCCCGATCGCAGCCAGGTGTTCGCGCTGCTCAAGCTGCAACCCGGCCAGGCCGAGGGACAGTCGCTGCACGTCGAAGGGCTTGCCCCGCAGCAAATCGCCCACGCGTTTCGCATCGCCTATGCCTCGCTCGCGGTGTTCGTGGCGGTCGGCGCCTGGATCGCCTCGCGGGTGCCGGTGGTCAGGCTCACCCATTGGGAGGACAGCCTGCCCGCGTCTGCCGAGGCCCCTGCTGCGCGCGAGCGCTGATGCGCCTCAGGAGGCGCCGCCCGTGCCTCTTTCGAGCAGCACGCGCCGCCGCTCCAGGCTGGCCGCCGGCCAGTGCTGCTCGCGCTCGTAGTACTCCGGCACCGCCGTCATGTGCGATGGAATCTGCACCCACGGCTGCTTGGTCGACGTGAAGATGTGGATGTCCGGCGGGAAGCGGTCGGGATCGTCCAGCGTGCCCACTCGGACGAAGCGCACTGCATCGCCCGCGCCCGAATAGTTGCTCCACAGCGCGATGCGGCAGGTCGGGCAACGCGCGATCTTCTGCCCGCGCCCGCTGTTCGAGGGCGTGTGCACGAGGTCGACCTCGCCCTGGACGAGCTGCACGCGATCGGCTTCGATCAGCGCGTTGAGCGCGAACGACGCGCCGCTTTCGCGCTGGCACCAGCGGCAGTGGCAGCAATGCACGAACATCGGCCGCGACGTCATCCGAAATCGCACCGCGCGGCAGTCGCAGCCGCCTTCCATCGCCTCAGCGTCGCCGGTCCCCATGGTTGCGCTCCTTCGTTCGGATGTCCGCGAGTCAGATGGCGCCGCAGCGGCGCAGCTCGCGAGTGGCCCAAGCATAGTAGATCGGGGCGGCCACCAGCCCGGGCAGGCCGAACGCCGCCTCGAACACCAGCATCGCCGCCAGCAGCTCGTAGCTGGGCACGCTGATGCGCTCGCCGACGATGTGCGCGTTGAGAAAGTACTCCAGCTTGTGGATGGCGATCAGGTAGCCCAGCGACAGCAGCGCGAGCCACGGCGCCACGCTGAGGCTTGTGAGCACGATCGCGGTGTTGGACACGAGGTTGCCGACGATCGGCAGCAAGCCGGCAACGAAGGTGAGCGCGACCAGCGTGCCGCGAAACGGCAGCGGATGGCCCAGTGCCGGCAACACCGCCAACAGGTAGATCGCGGTGAAGACGGTGTTGAGCAGCGCGATGCGCAACTGCGCCGCCGCCACGCGGACGAAGGCCTCTTCCAACTGCGCCAGGCGATCGCGCCAGGCTGCGGCGAAGGGCCGGTCGCCGCGCGGCCATCCGGGCGCCTGCACGCTTGCCAGCAGCCCGATGACGATCCCGGCGAGCACGTAGGCCAGCGCGCGCAGTGTGTGGTAGCCCATCACCTGCACCGCCGACGCATGCTCGCGCAACCAGCCCGCGCCGGCGGCCTGGAGATCCGCCGGCGTCTCGGGCAGGTGCTCGGTGATCCACGGCGGCAGCGTGCTGCGCAGGCGCTCCAGCGAGTCGGCCATGAAATGCATGAAGCGCGGCAGGCCGTCGTCGGTGGACGACGAGGTGACGTGCGAGGTGGCGCTCGCGATGGCCACGCCCGCCGCGGCGAAGAGCAGCAGCAGGATGCCCAGCGCCACCCGCCGCGCCGCCTTCACCGACACCCAGCGGGCAAGCACCCGCGTGAGGCCGCGATGCAGCGCATAGGTGGCCAGGCCGATGACGAGCACGAGAAAGAGGCGCAGCAGCAGTACCAGCAGCAGTGCGGCCGCCATCATCGCCAGCGCGACCTTGCCGGCGCGGTCCGGCGGCACGATCGGCGGCTCGGCAGGTTCCTTGGGGCCGGACAGCGGCAGCTTCATGGTCATGGGCACATCATGCCCGCAGACGCGCCGGGCGCCGGGCGCCGCCCAGGAACTGCATCAATGCCGCTTCCGCCGCGGACAGGCCAGTGCGCCGCGCGACCGGCGCCAGGGCGGACGGGCCTTCGCCGGCCGCTTCGTCACCGAGCGCCAGGGCCAGGACCTTCGGATGGACATAGGACTTTCGGCATACCGCCACGGTGTTGCCCAGTCGGCCGGCGACCTCCGTCAGGACCTCTTTGGCGCTGCGGCGCGCGCCGCCTTGATCGCAAGGCTCGAGGCACAACTGCAACGCATGCACGGTCGCGTGCCAGGTGCGAAAGTCCTTGGCCGTGAAGTCCGCGCCGCCGGCCTCGCGCAGGTACTCGTTCACGTCGGCGGAGCCGACGCCGCGAATCGTCCCGTCCGCGTCTTCGTACTCGAACAGCTCCTGCCCCGGCATCGCCTGGCAGCGTCGCACGAGGCGCGCGATGCGCGGATCGTCGAGCGAGACGTCGTGCACGATGCCGTGCTTGCCCTTGAAGCGCAGGCGCAGCGTATCGCCGCGCACGTCCGCATGGCGGTTGCGCAAGGTGGTGAGACCGTACGACTTGTTGGTGCGCGCGTATTCGTCGTTGCCGATGCGCACGAGGGTCGTGTCGAGCAGACGCACCAGCGCCGCCAGCACGGACGCCCGCCCCGGACGCGCACCTGCCGGCTGCGCGAGATCGCGATGCACGCGGCGGCGGATCCGCGGCAGCACGCGGCCGAACTCCAGCATGCGCGCGAACTTGTCGGCATCGCGCGCGAGTCGCCAGTCGGGGTGGTAGCGGTACTGCTTGCGCCCGCGTGCGTCGCGGCCCGTCGCCTGCAGGTGCCCGTCGGGCAGCGGGCAGATCCAGACGTCGGTGTAGGCCGGCGGGATGGCGAGCCGCTGGATGCGCGCGATCTCGCGGGCGTCGCGCAGAGGCCGGCCATCGGGCAGCCGATAAGCGAAGCGCCCGCCGCGGCGCAGGCGGCGAATGCCCGGCATCGCATCCGTCACGTAGACCAGGCCGCGCGGCGCCGGCTCGGCCTCGCGCAACGCATCGGCGAGCGCGCGAGCCGAGGTGCGCGCACGACCCGTCAAGGTCGTGCGCACGGCCGTCGCGCCGATCAACCCTTGGCAGGCAGCTTCTCGGCCGCGGCCAGGTGCTTCTTCAACGTCGGCAGCGTCTGCTGCGCGAAGCTCTTCACGTCTTCGCTTTGCGCCGTCTTGCTGGCCTTCTCGAAGTCGGCGATGTCGTGCTGGTGATCCTTGAGTCCCACCACCTTGACGAACTGCTTGTCGAAGTCGGCGCCGGACAGCTTGCCGAGTTCGTCGATCTGCTTCTTCATGTCGTCGGGCAGCGACGCCGGCAGCGCCACGCCGTGGCTGCTGGCGATCTGCCGCAGCTTCTCGTTCGCGCTGTTGTGGTCGTCCAGCAGCATCTGCGCGAAGCTCTTCACCTGGCTGTCGCTCGCCTTGTCGGCGGCCAGCTTGGCGACCTCGACCTCGAACTGCCCGCCCTCTGCCGCCTTGCTCACGAACTGCGCATCGGCCGCCGGCAAGGGCGCGGTCGACGCGGTGCCGATGGCGCCTGGCGGGTTGCTGGTGATCGCCGCATTGGGGGAGCCGGTCGCGCTGTCCGTGCTGTTGGCACTGTTGGCGGCCGTGGTCGTGGGCGCGCTCGAATTGGCGCTGCCGTTGGCGGCGGTCGAATCGGCCGGCACCGGAATGCGCTCGTCTCGCCCGCAGGCCGCGAGCACCAGCGCGGCGGACAGCGCGGTCAACGAAAGCGCAGCGCGCGAGCTCAATGTCTTCATGCTCTCTCCTCCTTGAATGGCGCCGGGGCACGAAGCCCCGGCGCGTAAACGATGCGGAAGTTCCTACAGATTGGCCTTGGCGCGGTCGCGCAGGGCCTTGATCTGGTCGTGGTTGCGCTGCGCGCCCATCTCCTGGCGCTGCACGAGGGCCATCAACGGTTCGGGCAGTTCCTGCTTCAGGGCCTTGCGGTAGCGCGCCAGCGCGGCGTCTTCGCCGCGCTCGCATTCGTCGAGCATGGCCTGGTCCGAGAAGCCCACCAGCGATCCGCGCACCGCCACCCAGCCGCGGTGCAGCGCGCCGGAAGCGCTGCCGCCATGGTCGGCCTTGCCGCCGTACTGCACGACGTAGGGCTGCAACTCCGCCGCCGCGGTCTTGCACTCGGCCGCGCGCTGCAGGAACAGGGTGCGCAGTTCGCTCGATGAAGTGTGCTTGGCGCAGGCGTTGAAGCCGTATTCGCCGTCCTTGCACGTCTCGATGAGGTCGTTCAAGGTGTCGACAATATCGTCGTTGGACATGGTGGGGTTTCCTTTCCTGTGAGGGACGATGGCGCCGCAGCGCCATGGCCCTTCGCTGGCGGGCAGTTAACGTGCCCGCCGGCAGCCGGATCCGGGGCTGCCGGGTACATCGATTGCCCTGCGGCGAGGATGACCATCCACGACCTCAGCGAGGAGCGTGGCGGCCCGCATGTCGTCGACGCCACGATGTTCTGGAGCGCCACCGGCGGTGGCGTGCGCCGCTACCTGCAGGCCAAGCACGCCTGGCTGCATCGCCACACGGCGTGGCGCCACACCATCGCTGCGCCGATCGCCGACGAGCCCGGGATGGCCCTGCTGCCCGCGGTGGCGCTGCCGGGGTCGGGCGGGTACCGCCTGCCGTTGCGCCGGCGTGCGTTGGCGGGCGCGTTGCGCTCGCTCGAGCCGGACGTGATCGAAGCCGGCGACCCGTATCGCCTCGCCTGGGCAGCGCTCGACGCCGCGGACATGCTGCACGTCCCCACGGTCGCGTTCTGCCACTCGAACCTCGAGCGGCTGGCCGCGACGCTGGCCGGCCGCCGCTGGGGCAGCGCGGCTGCACGCGCGGCGCGCCGCTATGCCCGGCGCCTGTACCGCCAGTTTGACCTCGTGCTCGCCCCCAGCGAAGCGATGCGCCAGCACCTCCTCGACTGGGGCGTGGATCAGGTCGCCTGCCAGCCCTTGGGCGTGGACACGCAGGTCTTCCACCCGGCGCGGGCCAGCACGATGTGGCGCAACCAGCTCGCCCTGCCGCGCGCCACGCGGCTGCTCATCTACGCGGGCCGCTTCGCGCCGGAAAAGCGCCTGGACGTCCTGGCGCAGGCGGTGCAGCGGCTGGGCGCACCCTACATGCTGCTGGCGATCGGCGCCGGTCCGACGCCTCCGCAGGGCGATCGCGTGATCGTCTTGCCGCACCTGTCGGAGCCGATGGCGCTGGCGCGTGCCCTGGCGAGCGCCGACGCCTTCGTGCACGCGGGCGACCAGGAGACCTTCGGACTCTCGGTGCTCGAGGCGATGGCCTGCGGCACGCCCGTGGTGGTCCGCGCGGCCGAGGGCCTGGCCGAACTGGTGGACGACAGCGTCGGCGTGGCGGTGCAAGGCGACGGCGCCGATGCGTTCGCCGAAGCAATCTCGCGCCTGTTCCGCCACGGGCACGACCGCGCCGCGGAGTCGCGGCATGCACGCGAACGCGCCGAGTCCTACGACTGGAACCAGATGCTGCCGCTGCTGCTGATGCACTACAGGCAGTTGCTGCACGACGGCACCCATCGCGTCGGCGGCACGACCTCGTCGCGCCCTCGGGCCGCGAGCCTGCCGCAATGACGCGCGGCGCCGATACGCCGTGATACCGCAGCTGTGCGTGGTGCTGCACGACGTCGCGGCGTCGAGGCTCGACGCGTGCGAACGCGTGGTGAGCGCGGTCGCCGAGGTGGCGCCGGTGCCGCTCACGCTGCTGGCGGTTCCGCGCTACCACTGCGAGCCCAGCCCCGCGGTCTTCGGGCAATGGCTGGGCCAGCGCGGCGCCGCCGGCGACGAGATCGCCCTGCACGGCTACACGCACCAGGACGATGGCGCGCCGCACGGCCTAGTCGACCGGCTGCGGCGGCGCTTCTACACCCGCGGCGAAGGCGAGTTCTGCGACCTGACGCTCACCGAGGCGACGCGCCGCCTCACCGCCGGCGTGCGCTGGTTCGCGCGGCAGGGCCTGCTCGCGCCGGCGGGGTTCGTTGCGCCGGCGTGGCTGATGAACGAGGCCACCTGGCAGGCGCTGCGCTGGCAGCCTTTCAGCTACACCTGCACCTTGCGCCACGTCGCCTTGTTGCCCGAGCGGCGCATGCTGACCAGCCAGAGCATCGTCTACAGCTGTGCCAGCGCGTGGCGCCGCCAGGCCTCGCGTGCCTGGAACGCGGCGGTCGCCGCGTCCATGAGCGACAACCCGTTGCTGCGCATCGAACTGCATCCGCACGATGCCGACCATGCGGCCATTCGGCGCTCCTGGCAGCGTCTGCTGGAACGCAACCTGCCGGGGCGGCGCGCGACCACGCTGGCGGAGATCGCCGGCCAGTACCGCCTGGAGACCGACTGGGACACACTGGTGAGCGGGCTCGAATTCGACTCGCCTCTTCCGGCGCGGCAGCAGTCCGGCTGAGGGCACCTCGAGACGCTCAGACGATGACGAGCATGAACTTCGCCGTCAGCCAGCCGATCAGCGCCCCGGCCGCCACGTCGCTCGGGTAGTGCAGGCCCAGCACCACCCGGGACACGGCCACCAGCGCGGTGAAGGCCCACAGGGGCGCGGCGAGCGCGGGGTGGTAGTGCGCAAGCACGAGGCTGAAGGCGACCGCGTGCATGGTGTGCCCGCTGGGGAAGCTGAACTCGTCGAGCGAACGGGCGCAGGCGCGGATGCCCGGGCACGACACGTACGGCCGGCGCCGCGCGACACGCTGCTTGAGCGCCTTGTAGAAAACGAGGTTCACGGCGCCGAGTGCCACCATGTAGAGCGCGCACTTGAGGCCAGTGGGGCCGCCCCACCACGGCAGACTGGCGATGAGCACGTACCAGAGCATGCCGTCGCCGACGCGGCTGACGAGCATCAGCGGCGAGACGATCGACGGCCACGCCGCAGCGCCGTGCAGCCACAGCGCGACCGATTGCTCGCGTTCGATCCAGAGCCGGCGCCGCTGCGCGCGCAGCCGGCGGCGCTCCTCAAGCAACAAGGGCGGCTCCCGCGGCGACGCGGCCGGCATGCTGCGTCGCCGTGTCCGCGAGCCGCGCCTCGAAGCGCGACAGCACCTCGTGCCAGTTCGCCTTCAGCGCCGCCTCGCGCGCCCTGTGCCGCACCTGCCCCAGGTGCCGGTGCTGCCACGCCAGGCTGCATGCCGCGGCGATGAAGCCGTGCTCGTCGCCCACCGGCGCGAGCAGCCCGTTGCCGCAGTCGTCCACGTGCTCCGCCGCCGCGGCGGTGTCGAAGGCGACCACCGGCAGCCCCGAGGCCAAGGCCTCCAGGGTGACGTTGCCGAAGGTCTCCGAGATGCTCGGAAAAAGGAACAGGTCCGCGCTCGCGTAGTGGCGCGCCAGCGCGTCGCCGCGCTGCACGCCGACGAACTGCGCGGCCGGGAACTGCGCGCAAAGCTTGCGCCGCGAGGGCCCGTCGCCCACCACCACCATCGTCGCGGAGGGCACGCGAAGGCGAACCGCCTCGAAGGCGCACAGCGCCAGCGTGACGTTCTTTTCCGCCGCCAGGCGCCCGACGTACAGCAGCACCGGGCCTTCCTCGGCACCCCAGCGGCGGCGCAAGGCCTCGCTGCGCTTGTCGGGACTGAATTGCCGCGTGTCCACCCCGCGGCCGACCACCTCCAGGCGCTCGAAGCCGGCGTCGTTCAACTGCCGGCGCGTCGCGTCGGTCGGCACGAAGCAGCGCTGCGTCTGGTTGTGGAAGCGCCGCAGGTAGTCGCACACCACGGGCGACAGCCAGCCCAGTCCGTAGTAGCGGCTGTACTGGTGGAAATTCGTGCGGAAATCGGAGCTCACCGGCAGTCCCAGTGCCTGCGCCGCACGCAATGCCGCCCAGCCCAGCGGCCCTTCGGTGGCCACGTGCACGATCTCGGGCCGCGTGCGCTCGAAGCGCTCGCGCAAGGTCCCCGCCGACGCGAGGCCGAAGCGCAGCTCGGCATACATCGGGATAGGGCAGCCGGCGGTGCGCAACTCGTCGTCGTCGTCGAGGGCCGTCTCGCCGGCCTGGCGCGGTCGCACGAGCCCGACCTGGTGGCCGCGCTCGCGCAGATGGCGAACCGTGCGCTCGACCGTCAGCGCGACGCCGTTGAGTTCCGGCGGATAGGTCTCGGTGACGTAGGCGATGCGCAAGGGTGACCTTTCGACGATGGCTGTCAGCCTGACTCAGCAATCGACATTCCCATCCGCGCATGTCCGGGCGCCGCACAGTCCGGCACACGGCATGCTCGCCAGGCGCATAGACCGCGACTACCCGCCCCTTGCCCATGAATTGGCGCGACCTGCTCGACCATCTGCGCGAATACGACGTCCATCTCTTCACGCTGGCCGGGGCGTCGATCAGCGTGTCGTCGGCCATCAAGCTCGCGGTGCTGCTGATCGCGCTGCTGTGGACGGCGCGGCGGCTGCGCCGCTGGGTGGTCGAGCGGGCGTTGCGCCACACCCATCTCGACCTGGGCACGCGCCAGGCGGTCGGCTCGCTGGTGGGCTACCTCGTGCTGGTGCTGGGCGTCGTGCTGATCCTGCAGAACGTGGGACTGAACCTCTCGGCGCTCGGCGTGCTGGCCGGCGCGGTCGGCGTCGGTGTCGGCTTCGGGCTGCAGAACGTCATCAGCAACTTCGTGAGCGGGCTCATCATCATCCTGGAGCGTCCGATCAAGGTCGGCGACCGCATCGAGGTGAGCGGCATCGAAGGCGAGGTGCAGGAGATC
>DATFAY010000286.1:0-2554 GCA_035254085.1 Piscinibacter sp. | reverse complement strand
CCCGTGCGCTTCGGCCACCGCCGCGCGGATCGCCTGCGCGACCTGCGGGCCGTCGAGGCGCCGCCGGGCGCTGCGGCGCACCTCCTGCACCACGACCAGCCGCTCCTCGCCTTCGTGCTCGACCGAGAAGGCCGCCCCGTGGCCGGGCTCCAGCATGGGGTGCGCACCCTGCACGGTGTGCTCGATGTCCTGCGGATGGTGGTTCTGACCCCGCACGACGATGAGGTCCTTTCGCCGGCCGGTGATGAAGAGCTGTCCGTCGAACCAGGCGCCGAGGTCGCCGGTGCGCAAGAAGGGTCCCTCGCCGTCGGCGAGCCGCGCGCCGAACGTCTCCTGCGTGGCGTCGTCGCGCTGCCAGTAGCCGGCTGCGACCACAGGACCGTCGACCCACAGTTCGCCGACCCGGCCCTCAGAGCAGAGTCGGCGCGTCACCGGGTCCACCACGCGCGCGCGCACGCCGGGCCAGTCGCGGCCGCAGGCGACCAGGGTGCGCGTGCGCCGGCCTTCGAGCGCGCCCGCCAGCAGGCCGTGGCTCAGCGCCTCGGCGTCGAAGGCGATGTGCGGCGCGGCCTGCAGGCGCGGCTGGCGGCTCACCGTGAGCGTCGCCTCCGCCAGGCCGTAGCCGGGGTTCATGGCCTGCGACCGAAAGCCCTGGGCCGCGAAGCGCCTGACGAAGGCCGCGATGGTGTCCGCGCGCACCGGCTCGGCGCCGTTGCCCGCGACCGCCCAGCACGACAGGTCCAGCGCGCTGATCGCGGCCTCGTCGTTCGACGCCGCGCACAGCGCGTAGGCGAAGTTCGGCGCGTAGCTCGCGGTGCCGCGATAGCGGCTGATCGCGGCCAGCCAGCGCAGCGGCCTTTGCAGGAAGGCCAGCGGCGGCATCAGCACCACCGTGCCGCCGGCGCCGAGCATCTGCAGCAGGCCGAGGATCAGCCCCATGTCGTGGAACAGCGGCAGCCAGCTCACGAACACGTCGTCCCGGCCCAGCCCCGGTTCGGCGGCCCACACCTGCGCATGCGCGAGCAGGTTGCCGTGCGTGACCATCACGCCACGCGGCTGGCTCGTGGAACCCGAGGTGTACTGGAGGTAGGCCAGCGTTTCGGGCTGCAGCGGCACGGGCACCCACGCCGACTCGTGCGCGCCCTCGTGCAGCACGCCGTCGTCGGCGATGACGAGCATGCGGCAGGCGCCGATCGACTCGAGCCCGCCTGCCCCCGGCGCCACGATCGTCGCGCCGGCACGGCAGTCGGCTGCGATGTGCGCCATGCGCTGGGCATGCATGCTGTTGCCCGGCGGGTAGCCCGGCACCGGCACCGCGCCGGCATACAGGCAACCGAGGAAGGCGACCACGTAGTGCACGCCCGAGGGCAGCATCAGGAGCACGGGCCGCTCGACCAGCCCGTCGCGCTGCAGCGTCGCGGCTACGGCGCGCGCGCGACGGTCGAGCTCGTGGTAGTCCAGCCGCGCGCTCTCGGTCTCGCCGTCGGCCAGGAACATGAGCGCAGGGTGACCGGCGCGCTGCTGCGCACGCTCCCGCAGCAGGTCCACCAGCGAGCGGGGTGCCTGGGCGGCAACCGCGGCGCTCGAGGTGTCGTGATGATGATGGGCAAGAGAATGCATGTCACTGGCCACCCGCGTGGCATGTGCTTGTGGGGCAAGGCAGCGGCGAGGCCCGGCGAGGCCGCCCCGCGTTCAGTAGCCGGGGTATTCCATCTGCAGCGCGACCCACGATGCCGTGCGCGGCCCGTAGTCGTTGGCGATGCCCTTGAGCGCCTGGTCGAGCGCGCCCAGCGGCCGCGTAGCGTCCGGTGCAGGCAGCATGCGGCGTGGCGCATCGCCGCCGGCGGCGCGGTCCGGCACGATCAGCAGCCCGCGCCGCGTCCTCACCGGTTCGTTGCGCTGCGCGACGGTGTAGGCCTTGGAGCGGAAGGTCGCCGAATAGACCTCCGCCTCGAGCGCGAGCGCGATCTCGTCCACGCCCGGGTCCAGCGGGATGCCCACGTCCTCATGCGACCAGAAGGCGACGAAGTTGCCCGCGACCGTGAGCTTCTGGGCGGCGTCGAAGCGAAAGCGCTCGCTCGGGTGCTCGGACGACCAGTCGGGCGCGTGCCCCAGTTCTGTCGCCAGCGCGGCGGCGCGCCGGTGGCCTGCGATCGCCTCGACCAGCGCCAGCGAGATCGGGATCGTGGCGGTCACCCCCGTGGTCGTGACGACCCGGCCGTCGGCGATGTAGCGCTTGTGCCGGCGCCATTGCGTGCCGGGGAATTTCTGCTTCAGGTCGTCGAACGAGTACCAGTGCCCGGTGGCTTGGCGTCCTTCGAGCAGGCCGGCATGCGCCAGCACCCACACGCCGTCGCACACGCCGACGATCGTCGCGCCCTTGCGCGCCTGTGCCGCCACCCAGCCGACCAGTGTCGGGTCGTCGTCGCGATGCACGGCCGGCACGATCACGTAGTCGGCCCCCTGGGGGAAGCGCGCGTCGAACGCCGCGGTCGTCGCCTGCGGCTGGATGTTCATCGGCGCCGGGAACATGCGGATCGGGCCCGGCTGCGTG
>DATFAY010000285.1:0-5140 GCA_035254085.1 Piscinibacter sp. | reverse complement strand
CCGAGGTAGGCCTCGATCACGCCGGGGTGCGCCTGCACCTCCTGCGGCGTCCCGAGCGCCAGCATCTCGCCCTGGTTCATGGCAAGCACGCGGTCAGACACCTTGGACACCAGGCTCATGTCGTGCTCGACCATCAGCACGGTGATGCCGAGCTCGCGCTGGATGTCGCGGATCCAGAAGACCATGTCCTCGGTCTCCTCGGCGTTGAGGCCGGACGAGGGCTCGTCCAGCAGCAACAGTCGCGGCTCGGCGCACAGCGCGCGCGCGAGCTCCACCACCTTGCGCACGCCGTAGGGCAGCCCCGCCACCAACGCGTCGCGATGGTGCTGCAGCTCAAGCAGCTCGATCACGCGCTCCACCTTCTCGCGCGCGGCCACCTCGGCGCGGCACGTGGCGCGGGTGAACAGCAGGTCGCCCCAGAAGCCGCTCTCGCGGTGGGTGTGGCGCCCGATCAGCAGGTTCTGCAGCACGCTCGCGTGCTCGAACAGCTCGATGTTCTGGAAGGTGCGCGCAATGCCCAGCCGAGCCACTTCGTGCGGCGCCACCTGCGCCAGCGACCGGCCCTCGAAGGCGATGCGGCCCGAGGTGGGCAGGTGAATGCGGCTGATGAGGTTGAACACCGTCGTCTTGCCCGCGCCATTGGGGCCGATGAGCGTGAAGACCTCGCCGCGCTTGACCTCGAAGCTCACCCCGTTGACGGCCACCACGCCGCCGAAGCGCATGCCCAGGGCGTCCACCGAGAGCAGCGGCGTGTCGCCAGCCATATCGCCGTCGGCCCCGCTCATCGCAGCCGCTCCGATCTCTGGTAGCTCTTCTGGCGCTTGAACATGCCGGCGCGGTAGAAGGGGAACGTCTGCAGGTAGGTGCGCACCTTGACCCAGCGCCCGTACAGGCCCAGCGGCTCGAACAGCACGAAGGCGATGAGCACGATGCCGTAGACGGTGCCTTGCAGCCCGGGCGCCTGCCCGACGGCGTCGGGCAGGTGGTCCTTGGACAGCGCGATCAACTGCGGCATCGAGATCAGGAAGATCGCGCCGAGGAAGGCGCCGTGCACCGAGCCGAGGCCGCCGATCACCACCATCAGCAGCAAGTCGATCGACTGCAGGATGCTGAACTGCTCGGGCGAGATGAACTGCAGCTTGTGCGCGTAGAGCGCGCCGCCCAGGCCCGCCAGCGCCGCCGACACCGCGAACGACAGCGTCTTGTAGCGAGCGAGGTGGATGCCCATGCTCTGCGCCGACACCTCCGAATCGCGGATGGCGACGAAGGCGCGGCCGGTGGGCGAGCGCAGCAGGTTGAGCACCGCCAGCGTCGCGATCACCGCCAGCACGAGGCAGACGAAGTAGAACTCCTCGCCGCTGTCGAGCGTCCAGCCGAACATCTGCGGCGCGCCGACATGCATGCCGGCGTTGCCGCCGGTCACGCTCTCCCAGCGCGCGAACACCTCCTCGACGATGAAGCCGAAGGACAGCGTGGCGATGCCCAGGTAGATGCCCTTCACGCGCAGCGCCGGCAGGCCCACCACCACGCCGGTCAGCGCCGACAGCGCACCGGCGGCCGCCAGCGCCAGCGGAAAGGGCACGCCGGCATGGGCCAGCGCGCCCTGGGTGTAGGCGCCCACGCCGAGGAAGGCCGCGTGGCCGATCGAAAAGAGGCCGGTGAAGCCCGCGAGCAGCATCAGCCCGAGGCCGACGATGCCGTAGATCAGGATGAAGGTGAGCTGGGCCAGCCAGTATTCGCTCACCACCCACGGCGCCAGCACGGTGGCGCCGAGCAGGCCCGAGAACCAGAACACCTGCCCGCCGTGCTTGGCCAGGCGGATGTCCTGCAGGTAGTCGGTCTTGAAGATGAAGCGCATGCGGCCGGCCCTCACACTTTCTTGTGCAGGCGCTCGCCGAACAGGCCGTTCGGCTTGACGACCAGCATCAGCAGCACGACTGCGTACGCGGCCGTGTCCTTGAACCCCTCGGGCAGGTAGAAGCCCGACAGCGATTCGACGATACCGACCAGCAGCCCGCCCACGAGCGCCCCCGGCAGGCTGCCGAAGCCGCCGACCACCGCCGCCGGAAAGGCCTTCAGGCCGATGAAGCCCATGTTGGCGTGCACGAAGGTGATGGGCGCGAGCAGCAGGCCCGCCAGCGCAGCCACCGCCGACGCGAGGGCCCACACGACGCCGTTCAGGCGCTGCACCGGAATGCCCATGTAGCTGGCGGCCAGCTGGTTCTGCGAAGCGGCCTGCATGGCGATGCCCAGCTTGCTGTACTTGAACATCGCGTACAGGGCCAGGCTCAGCGCGGCCGTGCTCGCGATCACGACCATCTGCTCGACGTTGAGCACCAGCGCGCCCAGCGCCCACACCCGGTCCTTGTAGGGCACCGGCAGGGCGTGGGTCTCGGTGCCGATGGCCGGCACCATGGTCACGAGGCCGCGCGCGACATAGCCGATGCCGATGGTCAGCATCACGATCGAGAATGCCGGCTGGCCGAGAATGGGGCGGATGACGGCCCGCTCGACCAGCACGCCCAACGCCGCCATCGCGGCGACGGCGCAAGGCACCGCCAGCCAGAAAGGAAAGCCCAGGAAGGTCATGCCGGCGAGCCCGGCGAAGGCGCCCAGCATCATGAGCTCGCCTTGCGCGAAACTCACCGTCTCGGTCGCCTTGTAGATCAGCACGAAGCCGAGCGCGATCAGGCCGTAGATGCACCCTTGCGCCACTCCGCTGATGATCAGCTGGAGAAACTGCACCTGTGGACTCCTTTGCGCTGGCGATTCTGAGCCCGGGCACGAGGCCGTCCGCTAGTGGTTGTTCCGGGGTTGTCGGCGTATCGCCCATCGAAGGAAATCAGTCCATGACCAAGACAGTGCGCATCGGCTCGGGCCTCGGCTTCTACGGCGATGCGTGGGAGCCCGTGGCGGCGAGCATCGAGCGCGGCGGCGTGCAGTACATCGCCAGCGACCACCTGGCCGAGCTCACCCTCGCCATCTTGCAGAAGGACCGGCAGCGCGACCCCTCGCTCGGCCACGCGCGCGACGTGCTGCCCATGCTCCTTCGGCTGTGGCCGCTGATGCGCGAGCGCGGGGTGAAGTTCGTCTGCAATGCCGGCGGGCTGAACCCGCCGGGCGCGGCGCAGGCGGTGCGGGCCGCATTCGCGGCCAAGGGCTGGAAGGCGAAGATCGCGGTCGTGACGGGCGACGACGTGCTGCCGCTGCTGCAGTCCGAAGACGCCGGCTTCGCGCACCTGTTCGACGGCCGCGGCGTCCAGGCGGTGCGCGAGCGGCTGGTGTTCGCCAACGCCTACCTCGGCGCGCGCCCGATCGTCGACGCGCTCGCGCAGGGCGCCGACATCGTCCTCACCGGCCGCGTGGCCGACGCCGCGCTCTTCCTCGCGCCGCTGGTGCACGAGTTCGGCTGGGCGCTCGAAACGGCCGGCAGCGCCGCGCAGCTCGATCGGCTGGCGCGCGGCTTGTGCGTGGGCCACCTGCTCGAATGCTCCGGCCAGGGCAGCGGCGGCAACTTCGGGAGCCTGGGCGCGTGGCGCGCGATTCCGGATCTCGCGCACATCGGCTACCCGATCGCCGAGGTGAGCGAGGACGGCAACGCGATCATCACCAAGCCCCCCGGCAGCGGCGGGCGCGTCAACTTCGACACCGTGCGGCAGCAGTTGCTGTACGAGGTGCACGACCCGCACGCCTATCTGTCGCCCGACGTCGTGCTCGACATGAGCACGCTGCAGCTGGACGACCTGGGCGACGACCGCGTCCGGGTGCACGGCGCCAGCGGCCACCCGCGCCCCGAGCGGCTGAAGGTGGTGGCGGGATTCCACGACGGCTACAAGGCCGAGGTCACCTGGGGCTTCAGCTGGCCCGACGCGATGGCCAAGGCGCAAGCCGCGGTCGAGATCGTGAAGACGCAGCTGGCCGAGCGGCGCGTCCCGCACGAGGAACTCTTCGTCGAGTACCCGGGACTCAACTCGGCGCACGGCCCGCTCGCGCCGATGCCGGCCGCGCCGGACGAACTCAACGAGGTATGGGTGCGCATGGCGATGCGCACGCGCGACAAGGCCGCCGCCGACGGCTTCGGCCGGCTCTTTCCGTGGATGGGGCTGTCGGGGCCGGCCTACACCTGCGGCTTTCACGGGCTGCACAACACCGGGGAGCTGCTGGGCATCTGGCCGACCCTGATCGAGCGCGGGCGCGTCGAGCCCGCGATCCGAGTGGAGATCGTCGAAGCATGAAGATCCGCCTTGCCGACATCGCCCACGCACGCAGCGGGGACAAGGCCGACTGGGTCGACTTCGGCCTGTTCGCCTGGAACGCCGCCGGCTATGCCGTGCTGCAACGCGAGGTCACCGCCGAGCGCGTGCAGGCCCACTTCGCCGCCTGGCTGCCCGGGCATGTGGAATGCTGGCCGTTGCCTCGCATCCTCGCGCTCAAGCTGGTGCTGCGCGACGCGCTGCAAGGTGGCGGCGCGCGCAACCTGCGCATGGACAACCTCGGCAAGGCAATGGCCGGCGCCTTGCTTCGCATGCCGATTGAACTCGGCGACGAGGAGTGGGCTCAATGCCAGGCACAGCAACGTGTCGCCTGGTGGCCAAAGGGATGACCCGCCGAGGCGCCTGTGGCGCTCCCCTCAAAGATGATCCGCTGGCTCCGCGCTGAACACGATCCGCTGCCCGACACGCGGCTGGCGCTGGCGCGCGACTCCGACGCGCCCGGGCTGCTGGCCGCCGGCGGCGACCTGACGCCCCAGCGACTGACCGAGGCCTACTCGAAGGGCGTCTTCCCCTGGTACAGCGAGGGCCAGCCGGTGCTGTGGTGGTCGCCCGACCCGCGCATGGTGCTGATGACCGACGAGTTCAAGCTCTCGCGCTCGCTGCGCAAGACCCTCGCGCGTTTCGTGCGCGCGCCCGGCTGCGAGCTGCGCATCGACAGCGCCTTCGAACGCGTCATCACCGCCTGCGCGGCCACGCCGCGCGAAGGCCAGGACGGCACCTGGATCGTGCCGGAGATGGTCGATGCCTACCGCCACTGGCACCAGCTTGGCGTGGTGCACAGCTTCGAGACCTGGATCGACGGCGAGCTGGCCGGGGGGCTCTACGGCGTCGGGCTGGGCCGCATGTTCTTCGGGGAATCGATGTTC
>DATFAY010000284.1:0-3238 GCA_035254085.1 Piscinibacter sp. | reverse complement strand
GATCGCGCTGCCCGAGGTCGAGAAGGCAGCGTCGGCAGCGTCATGGGTCACCAGCGCAAGCAACGCCAGCAGCCACAGCACGCCGCCGGCCAGCAGCGCCAGTTGCTGCTTCCAGCTGGCGTGGTGCTCGCCGGCCGCCGCGGGCACGCCCGCCCCGCGCGTGTAGGTGGCCCCGTGGCCGGCAGAAGACGCGGAGGCAGAGGAAGCCACGGAAGCCACGGAAGAGGCGGAGGAAGCGCCGGTGTCGGACCGGAGCGAGCCGAGCGGAAACGTCATGGGCCGATTGTGGCCGAACGGACCCGTGGCGCCAGCGGCTGTGACGCCTCGCGCGGTAACGAATCGCTGGCGCGGTACGAGCGCACGATCGGGCCTATCGCGTCGATCGTGCGTCGCGCCGGCGGGGCCGAGTCGGCGCGCGGGCCGCTCAGGTGAGGCGCTCCTTGATGATCACCGAGCCGTTCTCCTGCGTCTCGACGATGCCGCGCTCTTCGAGGTCCTTCATGACGCGGCTGACCATCTCGCGAGAGGCGCCGACCACCTTGGCCAGGTCCTGGCGCGAGACCTTGTTGCGGATGATCTTGATGTCGCCGTCCTGCTCGGCCATGTCGAGCAGGGTGCGCGCGACGCGGCCGTAGACGTCGAGCAGCGCCAGCGACTCGATCTGCCGGTCGGCGGCACGCAGGCGCGACACCAGCCCGCGCAGGATCGCGTACGACAGGCTGGAGTTCTCCGGCAGGCAGCGCGCGAACTCGGCGCGGCCCAGGATCAGCATGTCGGTCTGCACTTCGGCACGCACCGTGGCCGAATGGGGCTCGTTGTCGATCAGGCTCATCTCGCCCACGTAGTCGCCCGGCTGCAGGACGGCGAGGATCACCTCGCGGCCGCGCGAGTCCGCCGTGAGCACCCGGGCGCGGCCGGTCAGCAGGATGAACAGCGCGTTCGACTTGCGGCCGTGCTCGACGATGATCTCCCCGCGCCGGTACCTGCGTTTGACGACGCTGTCGGCAATGCCTTGCGCCTGGTCGTTGGTGAGCATCGAGAACAGCGGCACACGGCGGATCAGGTCGAGATTCGAAAGCATTGCCATACGGAAGCTCCATGCAAATTGTTGTCGCGCTGTCGCGATTGTCAGGGCGTGACCGTGCAGAGTTCACGTTTCCTACAATCTCGCTATTGTCACCATTGCGGCGGTTGATGCCAGCGCGAGAGAACCCCATGTCAGACTCGCGTCCTGCAACAACCCGCGACCTGCCTTTTTCATGAGCACCCCACAGCACGCCAAGGTCCTGATCCTTGGCTCCGGTCCCGCCGGCTACACCGCCGCCGTCTACGCCGCCCGCGCCAACCTCAAGCCGATGCTGGTGACCGGAATGGCCCAGGGCGGCCAGCTGATGACGACCACCGAGGTCGACAACTGGCCGGCCGACGTCCAAGGCGTGATGGGTCCGGACCTGATGGAGCGCTTCCTGAAGCACGCCGAGCGCTTCAACACCCAGATCGTGTTCGACCACATCAACGAGGTCGACCTGTCCGCGCGCCCGTTCGCGCTCAAGGGCGACGCCGGCGGCTACACCTGCGATGCGCTCGTCATCGCCACCGGCGCCAGCGCCAAGTACATCGGCCTGCCGTCCGAAGAGGCCTTCATGGGCCGCGGCGTGAGCGGCTGCGCCACCTGCGACGGCTTCTTCTACCGCGAGCAGGAGGTCTGCGTGATCGGCGGCGGCAATACCGCCGTCGAGGAGGCGCTGTACCTGTCGAACATCGCGAGCAAGGTCCATCTCGTCCACCGGCGCGACAAGTTCCGCGCCGAGCCGATCCTGGTCGACAAGCTGATGGACAAGGTGGCAAGCGGCAAGATGCAGCTGCACCTGTGGAACACGCTCGACGAGGTGCTGGGCGACGCCTCCGGGGTCACGGGCGTCCGCCTTCGCAACACGCAGGACGGCAGCACGTCGGAGCTGACGCTCAAGGGCTGCTTCATCGCCATCGGGCACCAGCCCAACACCGAGATCTTCAAGGGCCAGCTGGAGATGAAGGACGGCTACATCGTCACCCGCGGCGGCAACGAAGGCTTCGCGACCATGACCAGCGTGCCGGGCGTGTTTGCCGCCGGCGACGTGCAGGACCATGTGTACCGCCAGGCGATCACCAGCGCCGGCACCGGCTGCATGGCCGCGCTGGACGCGCAGCGCTTCCTGGAGCAGTGACCCCCGGCGCTTGGCCGGGCGCTCAATTCTGGCTATAATCGCGGTCTTTGCCGGAACCAGGCTTGCTGCGCCTTGCGCGTGCGAGCCGAGGGAATCGGCCTTCAGGGTGATTCATCAAGACCCCGGTTTTCGCCGGCTCCTGCTCTGTTCACCGCGATCGAAACGAGATTCACACGGAGAAGCGTCATGGCACGCGTCTGTCAAGTCACGGGCAAGCGCCCGATGGTGGGGAACAACGTCTCCCACGCCAACAACAAAACGAAGCGCCGCTTCCTGCCCAACCTGCAGTACCGCCGCTTCTGGCTCGAGACCGAGAACCGCTGGGTGCGCCTGCGCATCAGCAACGCCGCGCTGCGCCTGATCGACAAGGTCGGCATCGAGCAGGTCGTCGCCGACCTGCGCGCCAAGGGCGAACTCTGAACCCCCGCCACTAGGAGCAGATCATGGCAAAAGGTGGACGCGAAAAGATCAAGCTGGAATCGTCGGCCGGCACCGGTCACTTCTACACGACCGACAAGAACAAGAAGACCACGCCCGAGAAGATCGAAATCATGAAGTTCGATCCGAAGGCGCGCAAGCACGTGATGTACAAGGAGACGAAGCTGAAGTGATTCGGCTTGCGTCCTGAAGAACCCGCCCGACGAGAGTCCGGCGGGTTTTTTGTTGGCCGCCAGTCATCCCGGCCAAAGCCGGGCTCCATCGTCGAAGTACTGCTACCATGGATCCCGGCTTTGGCCGGGATGACGGCCCGCCGGCATGACGACCTACGGACGGTCCTGTTGGCGGCTCTGCTGCCGGCAGAAAAAAAGGACCCGCCGGGGTCCCTTTGCTTGGGGCAGTGAGTCGCTCTATGCGTGCGCCGCGCGCAGCTTCAGCGCGAATTCCTGCAGTGCGGCGATGCCGCTTTCCTCGGCCTTCTTGCACCAGGCCTGCAGATCGACCACCAGCTGCTCGGCCGACACGTTGGTGCGGGTCCAGAGCTGGCGCAGTTCCTCGCGCATCGCCACCAGCTTGGCCAGCGCGGCGTTCTG
>DATFAY010000283.1:0-2013 GCA_035254085.1 Piscinibacter sp. | reverse complement strand
CGGCGGCTCGCTGAACGGCGTGATGCGCAGGAGCATCGGCAGCCCGACCTCCTCGTACAGCCGCTGGCAAGCGTCCAGCTTGCGTTCCAGCGGCAGCCGTCCCGGTGCGACGGCGTTGACGCAGCGCGCGCGCTTGGCCTTGCCGGGCGAGAACCGCAGCAACCATCCGTCGAGCAAGCGCTGCTGCGGGGGCGCGCTGGCGTTCAATCCGGCGTCTTCGACCTGCCGCAGCAGGTCCTCGGGGAATGCACTGTTGATCGTCATGAATTGAAAAGCGTGCGCAAACTTCCGGCTACATCGTGGCGATGCGCTTGACCATCTCCTCGGCAAACTCGACGAAGGCCTGCGCGCCCTTGGATGACGGATCGAACACCACGCCCGGCATGCCGTAGCTCGGCGCCTCGGCAAGGCGCACGTTGCGCGGAATCACGGTGTTGAACACCTTGTCGCCGAAGTGGGCCTTGAGCTGGTCGCTCACCTGCTGCTGCAGCGTGATGCGCGGGTCGTACATCACGCGCAGCAGGCCGATGATCTGAAGGTCTGCGTTGAGATTGGCGTGGACTTGCTTGATCGTGTTGACGAGGTCGCTGAGCCCTTCCAGGGCGAAGTATTCGCATTGCATCGGAACGATCACCCCGTGCGCGCTGCAAAGGCCGTTCAACGTCAGCAGGCTGAGCGACGGGGGGCAGTCGATGAGGACGAAGTCGTAGTCCTGCGCCACCGCATCGAGCGCCGCCTTCAACCGCTTGTCCCGCCGGGGCAACTCGACCAATTCGACCTCGGCCCCCGCGAGTTCGCGGTTGGCGCCCAGCACGTCGTAGCCGGCCTTTTCGCTGCGCCGACGCGCCTCCCGGATGCTCGCGCTTTCCAGCAGCACGTCGTAGATGCTCAACTCGAGCCCGCGCTTGTCGATGCCGGAACCCATGGTGGCATTGCCCTGCGGGTCGAGGTCGACCACCAGGACTCGTTGGCCGATTCGAGCGAGACCAGCGGCCAGGTTGACGGTCGTGGTCGTCTTGCCGACGCCGCCTTTCTGGTTGGCAATGCAAAAGATACGGGCCATGCGGAAATGAGAGGAGTCGTTGAAAGGGAACCGCTGGTGTCGGCGCGGCCGGTGGTGGGCGTCTCGGGCCCGCCATTGTCAGGGCTGGACGCACCCGTTCCAAGCTCGCATGGCGAGGTGTCGGCGGGCTGCAACCATCAGGTGCGCCGATAGACGCTTTTCGGCGGTGCTACTGGTCGGCGCGCGGTCGCATCCAGATGAGGCAGCGCTGGGCGTCCAGTCCTGGCACGTCGAGTTGTTCCACGTGAAACACGTCCACATCTGGCGGCAGAGCGAGCAGCTCATCCTGAGGCTGCCTTCCCTTCATCGCCATCCAGACACCTCCGTTCGCCAGATGCCGCCGGGTCAGCGCGGTGAAGTCTGCCAGCGAAGCAAAGGCGCGCGACGTGATCACATCGAATATCCCGGCCGCCAATTTCTCCACCCGTGCGTGGGCGCCGACGAGGTTGGCCAGCTTCAACTCCATCGCGGTCTGGCGAATGAAGGCGACCTTCTTGCCTACGGCGTCGACACAGCACACTTCCCAGTCGGGGCAGACGATGGCGATGACGGCACCAGGCAGTCCGCCACCGCTGCCCACGTCGAGGATCCGCGCGCGACGCGTCCCGAGGTGACGCCGCAACGGCCCCACCACCGCCAGGCAATCGAGCAGGTGTTGCGCCAGCATTTGCGACGGGTCACGCACTGCCGTGAGGTTGTAGGTGGCGTTCCAACGCTGAAGCAGCCCGAGGTAGGCCAACAGCCGTTCTACCGTTGAGGTGTCGAGCTGCAGGCCCAGGTGCTGGGTTGCCGCAGCCAAGTCGGCCGCGCTGGCCATACGGGGTTCATTCATGGGAGGCAGAGCCACTTAGGGATGGCATGGTCGCACGCCCGCCCCGATGCTGCGCCGGCGCAAGCGGAGCATCGGCGCGGCCCGCCGCCTGCGCTTCAAACCGGCCGCCTCCCGGTCG
>DATFAY010000282.1:0-2647 GCA_035254085.1 Piscinibacter sp. | reverse complement strand
CGAGCAGCGCGAGCGCCGCGGCGCCGAAGGCGAGCGCCGTGCCGAGCACGAGGCGGCGGGCGATGGCTCGCCGGGGCACGTGGCCGGTGTCGTCGCGCGGCCAGCGCGCCCAGCTCGGCAGCTTCCAGGTCATGGTGTCGGGGTCACGCTGCGAAGGTGCAGCTACGGCCTCGTGGGGCAAGGCGCATGCCCGCGACGGGGCTTCGACTCGGGGCGGCGGGCATGCGTCTTGCCGGTCGCCCTGATGCACCTGATGGCCGATCTCCCGGAGAAGACGATGCCGCACCTGAGCGAAGCGCAATGCCACACCCTGGACGAACTGCTGGCCGACCGCGAGGCCGAGTTGCGCGCGCGGGTGCGCGAAGCCAAGGCCGAGGCGGCGGACCGGCCGAGCGCGCAAGGCCCGCAGGTCGAGGACCAGGTGGAGGAAGGCGAGCAGCGCTTTCGCATCGGCATGGAGCACGTCGAGCTGCTGCGCGACCAGGAGGAATTGACCGACATCGCGGCCGCGCGCGAACGCATTGCCGCCGGCAGCTACGGGTCGTGCGTGGATTGCGGGCGCGACATCGCCTTCGAGCGGCTGCGCGCGCAGCCGGCCACCCGGCGCTGCGTGGCGTGCCAGGAGCTGTACGAGAAGCAGCACGGCAGCACGCTGCGCTACACCACCTGACGCCGCGTGCGGAAAGTGATCGAGTGGCGCAGTGCCTCGGTGGGCGCGATGCTGTGCTGCCAGCCCCAGCGGGCCACGCCCTGCAGCACGTAGGCCGAGCGGGGCGCAAGCACCAGCGTCGACACCTCGCTGCGCTTCACGTCGACGGGCGGATAGCGGCGCAGCCGCATGCGCGCGGCATGGCCGAGTGAGACACCGGCCACGATGTCGTAGGCGGGCATGTCGCGGTGCCAGCCCAGCGGCGTGCCGGGTCGATATTCCGCGACCAGCGCCTCGGCGAAGGCTTCGGCCGGCACGCCGGCCCAGGCGGCAAGGCGCGCGCGCAGCGGGATCAGCAAGTCCGGCAGCGGCAGGGCCTCGGGAGCGCCCCGGTCGCTGTCGTCGTATGCGCTGCCGAAGCTCAGCACGCGCCGGCGCGCGGTGTACTGCTTGTAGCGGGCTTCGGCGAGCGGCATGGCGGCGATCGCCTCCAGCAGCTGTGCTTCTTCGTGGGCGTCGATGAGGTCCTCGCAGTAGCGCATGCCCTCGGGAAGCGGCGGCGTCGCCGGCTCGAAGAGTTCGGCTTGCGCGGTCATGGCGCGTGTATTCCTCGCTGGCATCGCTGTGGACCGGTGGCGGCAAGCGCCATACCCGGTGCGCGCGGGCACGGCACCTGCCGGTGCGGGCCCATCAGAGCCTCTTGGAGATCGACATGGCACCTCCCGCCCGCACCCATCGCAAGAACCCGTCGTCGTCGTCGCCCGACGCCGCGGCAGAGCGGCAACGCCATCTGCAGGACGAGCAGGACCGTCGCGATGCACAGCAGCAGGCCGGGCACAAGCCAGCGGCCAAGGGCGGCGGCGCACCGCCGCAGGCCGGTGCGCGCAGGCAGCCCGAGCAGCTGCCGGCGCAGCACCTGGAGAAGCCCGGCCGCGAGGCCGACATGCAGCTCAAGCCGCAGTACCAGGCTCCCGCGTACAAGGGCAGCGACAAGCTGCTCGGCATGGCGGCCATCATCACCGGCGGCGATTCCGGCATCGGCCGCGCGGTGGCGGTGCTCTATGCGCGCGAAGGTGCGGACGTGGCGATCGTCTACCTCGACGAGCACGAGGACGCTCGCGAGACGCAGCGCAGCGTCGAGGCGCAAGGGCGGCGCTGCCTGCTGCTGCCCGGCGACGTGAAGGACGCGGCGTTCTGCAAGGACGCGATCGAGCGCACGGTCAAGGCATTCGGCCGGCTCGACATCGTGGTCAACAACGCCGCCTTCCAGGAGCATGCCGAGTCGATCGAGGACCTGAGCGACGAGCGCTTCGAGGAGACGCTGCACACCAACGTGCTGGGCTATTTCCACATGGCCAAGTACGCGCTGCCGCACCTGAAGCCGGGCAGCTCGATCATCAACACCGGATCGGTGGTCGGCCTCGAAGGCCGCCCGCAACTGCTCGACTACGGCGCGACCAAGGGCGCGATCCATGCCTTCACCAAGTCGCTCGCGCAGCAGCTCGTTCCCAAGGGCATCCGCGTCAACGCGGTCGCACCCGGGCCGGTGTGGACGCCGCTCAATCCGGCCGATGCGCCGGCCGACAAAGTGGGCCATTTCGGCCAGCAGACCGATCTGAAGCGCGCGGCCCAGCCCGAAGAGCTGTCCCCGGCGTACGTGTTCCTCGCGGCACCGGCGTGCGCGAGCTACATCACGGGCATCGTGCTGCCGGTCACCGGCAGCGTGGGCGCGATCTGAGCCGGCCGCCTCAGCGGCGGAAGAAGCGGCGGAACACCGAGGGTTCCTGCACCTCGCGGATCGCCATGCCGTCCAGCGGCTCGTCGAAGGGCTGCGCGAGCGGCGCGCTCGCCAGCCCGGCGGGCATGGTGATGTCCCAGGGCTGGTGGCGCTGTGCGGCGTCGCCTTCGGCCATCAGCTCCTGCAGGGCCTTCATCAGCGCGGCGCGGCCTTCGCTGCGCAGCACGTCGCTGGCCAGCAGCGCCTGCTGCTCGGCGGTT
>DATFAY010000281.1:0-6750 GCA_035254085.1 Piscinibacter sp. | reverse complement strand
ATGATCGGCACCCCGCCGACGGTGCCACCCGCGCGCCGCGGCCTCACCTCCACCCCGAGGAACCCGCGCCATGTCGATGCCCATGTCCATCCCCCTGTCGCCGCAGCGCCGGCGCGTGCTCGCCGGCCTGGCCGGCCTGATCGCCGGCCCGCTGCCGCTGTTCGCCGGCGCGCAAGAGTCGCCGGTGCGCGCGCTGGCCGAACGCTACACCGAGGCCTTGCTGGACGCCGACCCGTTCTGGGCCAGCTCGCTCGGCCTGGCCACCCCGGCGCAAGCCTCGCGCCTGCCGATGGCCATCGCGCCGCGGGTGCGCGAGCGCACCGCTGCGATGCGCCGTGACACGCTGGCCGCGTTGGGCCGCATCGACCGGCGGACCCTGGGCGACGCCGATCGGATCACCTGCGAGATGGTCGAGCACCATGCCCGCGATGGGCTGGAGCAAAACCGCTTCCCCGCGCACTTGCTGCCGATCGACCACATGGGCGCGAGCGAGCTGTTCATGATGGCGGCGCCGACGGCCAACGCGCTGTCGGGTTTCGCGAGCGTGACCGACCATCGCCACCACATCGACCGGCTGCGCGCGTTGCCGGCCTGGTGCGCCCAAGCCGAGACCAACTTGCGCGAAGGCGTGCGGCGCGGCATCGTGCTGCCCACCGTCATCATCGAGCGCACCCTGCCCATGCTGCGCGCGCTGCTCGATCCCGCCCCCGAGCGCAATCCGTTCATGGAGCCGCTCAAGCGCCTGCCGCCCGACGCATCCCCGGCCGAGCGCGATCAGCTGCGCGGTACCTACCGCGACGCGGTGACGCGCGAGGTGATCCCCGCCGTCGCCCGCCTGGCCGACACGCTGCAGCGCGAGGTGCTGCCGCACGGGCGGCCCGGCGCCGGCCTGGGCGCCTTGCCCGACGGTGCGGCCTGGTATGCGCAATGCGTGCGCAGCAGCACCACCACCTCGCTCACGCCCAAGGAGATCCACGCCCTCGGCCTCGCCGAGGTGGCGCGCCTGCGCGAGGAGATGCGCAAGCTGCAGCAGCACTACCGCTTCGAAGGCAGGCTGGAGGACTTCCTCGTCTGGCACGGCAGGCGGCCCGAGGCGCGGCCCTTCAAGACCGAACGCGAGGTGCTCGACGCCTATGCGACGCTCAACCAGCGCATTGCGCCGCAGCTGCCGCGCCTGTTCGGCCGCGTGCCGAAGGCGCCGCTCGAGATCCGGCCCGAACCGGAGCTCACGCGCGACACCGCCAGCGACCACTACATGCCGCCGTCGCCCGACGGTTCGCGGCCCGGTGTCTTCTATGCCGTGATCACCGACCCCAAGGCCTACGCCACGCCGCGCATGGCCACGCTGTTCCTGCACGAGGGCCAGCCGGGGCACCATTACCAGGGCGCGCTGGCGCAGGAGCTGCCCTTGACGCGCCTGCAGCGCTTCTGGTTCTACGACGCGTACGGCGAAGGCTGGGCCCTGTATGCCGAGACGCTCGGCCACCAGCTGGGCCTGTACGACGACCCCAACGCCTACCTGGGGCACTTGAGCCTGGCGATGCTGCGCGCCGTGCGCCTGGTGGTGGACACCGGCCTGCACGACCAGGGCTGGAGCCGCGAACGCGCCATCGACTACCTGCAGTCGAACACCGGCTTCAACGCCCGCGACTCGCGCGCCCAGATCGAGCGCTACATGGTGGCGCCGGGCCAGGCACTGTCGTACGCCATCGGCCGCATGCGCATCGAGTCGCTGCGCGAGCGCTCGCGTGCCGCGCTCGGCGGGCGCTTCTCGCTCGCGGCCTTCCATGACCAGGTGCTGGGCAGCGGCTCGCTGCCGCTGGCCGTGCTGGAGGCCAAGATCGAGCGCTGGATCGCGGCGGCGTGAGACGCCCCGGTCAACGTCGCTCCACGATCACCGGCACCAGGCTCAGGGCGTCGCGCACCCGACGGGCGACCCCCTGGGCCTCGTCGCGGCTGGCGTAAGGGCCCGCCTGCAGCCGGTAGGCGCTGGCGTCGCCGAAGATCGCCAGCACTGGCGCGAGCCAGTCCAGGTCGGCCGCGACGCGGCGATGGAAGCCGTCGGCGCCGTCGCGCTGGCGAAAGACGCCGAGCTGGACCCAGAAGCCGGGCCGGGGACGCGCCAGCGGCACGGGTTCGGTGGCGCTCGCCGCCAACTCGCTCGCAGCGCCGCTCGCGACCTGGGCGATCGGGTCGGCTGCCGCCACCGTGCTGGCCGCTGCGGCAGGAGCCGCCGGGCGTGCTGTCGCCAGCTCCGTCGCGGGGCGATCGGGCGCCTCCGACGGCGGCGACTTGCGCCAGCTGCCGGCGCGGATCTCGTCGAAGGTGATGCGCGACAACTCCACCGGCGACACGCCCTTGAGCACGCCCAGCTTGTAGGCGGCCGTGTAGCTCAGGTCGATCACCCGCCCCGGGTGGAACGGCCCGCGATCGTTGACCCGCACGATGACCTCGCGGTCGTTGGCCGGGTTGCGCACCCGCACGTAGCTCGGGATCGGCAGCGTCGGGTGCGCCGCGGTCATCGCGTACATGTTGTAGGGCTCGCCGCTGGCGGTGCGATGGCCGTGGAACTTGCGGCCGTACCACGAGGCCAGGCCCCGTTCGCTGAAGGGGCGGTCGTCGGTGATCGGCACGTAGTCGCGGCCCAGCGCCTCGTAGGGCTTGTTGGGGCCGCCCTTGCGGATCGGCTCGATCTGCGGCTCGGCGTCGGGCACGCTGGCGAGGTCGGACGGCGGTTGCGCATCGGCGCCGTCGCGCTCGCCGGAAGCCGCCGGGCCGGGGCGCAACACGACGGCGGGGCCGCCCGGCCCGCCGGTGGCTCCGCCGCGCGGCGCGGAGCCGCAGCCGCCCAGCGCGGCGAGGACCAGGAACAAGGCGACCCAACCCAGCGTCGAGCGCCCGCGTGAAGCCCAAAGCATGCGCTCTCCCGTGCTTGCGACAGCGCCTCGCGGCGGACGCTGCGACCCCATCGAAGGGGCGAATTCGGGCGGGATGATACGCACAAGGCCCGGTCGCGAGCACCCTCGTCATCCCCCGCGCGCGTGACGAAAGGCCCGCTTGTGCTGTCGCAAGTCTGCTGGCATTCCCGCGGGCGGCCGTCGGCGGGCATGAGGCATGCTCGCGTTTTTGCCGGGGCTTCGCATGCCGCAGCCCGGCGCAGCCCGAAAGCAGCCCATGAGCACCATTCCCCTGGAGATGTCGCCGCCCGCGCCCCGTTGGGGTTGGCTCCCGGCGCAAGGCACCTGGAAGTACCACCTGTTCCTCGCGGCGCTGGGCGTCTTCGTGCTCGGCCCGCTGGGCGGCGTGACCGCCTCGTACATGAACTTCTCGCTCGGCTTCTTCGTCGGCGGGCAGGTGCTGGCCGGGCTGCTGGGATCGACCGTCACCTACGGCTACGGCGCCGACGGCAAGCACGGCGCCAACTACATCCAGACGGCGGCCGCTTCGGTGGCCAGCATGAGCGCGATGGGCGTGCTGATCCAGGCGATGGTGTGGATGGGCCTGCCCCAGCCGCCGACCTGGCAGCTGATCCTGTACATGTTGTGCATCGGCATGTTCGGTGCCGGCGTGGGCATGCTGTACACGCCGGTGCTGGTCGATCGGCTGCAGCTGACCTTTCCCTCGGGGCTCGCGGTGGCCAACATCCTGCGCGCGCTGACCGACCCGGTGCTGCTGCGCCGCTCGGTGCGGCGGCTGGGCAGCGGCATCGCGATCGGCTTCGCCGGCGGGATCGCCGCGGCGAAAGTGGCCGTCTTCGGCGCCATCGAGCTCTCAACGTCGACCTTCGGCGCGGGCATGGTGGTGGGTGCGCGCATCGGGCTGGCAGCCGTCGCAGGCGGCCTGTTCGGCGTGGCGCTGGCGCCGTACTTCGTGTCGATCGGCTGGCTGCACGAGGGCGACCCGCCGCGCAAGATCATGTTCCTGATCGCACTCGGCACGATCATGGGGGCGGCCGTCGTCGACCTGGTGGTGATCTTCTGGCAGGCCTTCGAGCGCCTGCGCCACCGGGACACCGCGCCGCGCACCGAGGAGCCCGAGTGGCAGCGCATGAGCACGCCGCGCCTGCTGCTGTGGATCGCGGCGTGGGCCGTGGGCATCGTGTTGACCGGGCACCTGGTGCTCGGCCAGCCGGTCGCGTTCCTGGTGTTCGCGGTGGCCCTGGTGTTCCTGTTCGCCATGGTCAACGGCATCTCGCTGGGCATCAGCGATTCCAACCCGATCTCGTCGGCCTTCGTGGTGGCGGTGGTCATGATGGCCGCGCTCGGCTTGAACAATCCCGCCGTGGGGCTGATGGCGGGCACGGTGCTGCTGGTGTCCACCTCGGTGGCTTGCGACATGCAGCAGGACCGCTCCACCGGCTGGCGGCTGGGCACGAGCCGCAAGCTGCAGTTTCGCTACCAGGTGGTCGGCATCCTGATGGGCGCCATCCTGGCAGTGGGCTTCGCCAAGCTGTTCATGGCCGCGTATCCGGTGCTGCTGAAGGACCAGACCCTCATGAAGGCGGGCGAGCAGCCGGCGGAATGGAGCGCCGCGATGACCTACAAGTTCGTCGGCGTGCTGCGCAGCCTCACCGACGACAAGCCCTACCAGCGCACCGCGATCTGGATCGGCGTCGGCGTCGGCCTCGTCATCGAGCTGCTGCGCAAGCTGATCCATGCCAGCCCGCGCTACCAGCGCTTTGCCCGCAGCGGCCGCGCCGGCTTCGTCACCGACTTCGTGCTCGACGCGGCGGTGCTGCCCTCGCCCTATGCCCTGTCCTTCGGCGGCTTCGTCAACCTGCACACCTCGCTGTGGTTCGGCGCGGGCGGCGTGGCGTCGAGCTTCATCGACACCGTCTCGCGCCGGCGCGGGCGCGGCGACGCGGGCGACCTGCCCTCCGACATGAGCAGTTCGTCGCTCTTCGGTGGCGGCCTGATCGCGGGAGACGCGCTGGCGGCGCTGGGTCTGGGGATCGCGGGGCTGCTCGGGACCTTGCTGGGGGGGTGAGGTCCTGTCTCGTGGCGCGCCCGGCTGGGATCGAACCAGCAACCCCTGCCTTCGGAGGGCAGTACTCTATCCATTGAGCTACGGGCGCGTGGCGCGGATTATCGCATCGTGCCGGCGCGCTGCGCCGCGCCCCCCGGACCGATGCGAGGCCGCCTTTATAATCGACGGGTTTTGCGTCGCCCGCACCCGGACGGGCACGCCACCATCTCCATGCCCTCGAGGACTCCATGAGCGACGCCACGCATCAACATGACGAAGACGGCCCGCACGAAGGCCCCATCAAGACTCCCAAGCAACTCATCGTGGCGGTGTTCTTCGCCTTCGTTGTGCCGATCGTCGCGATCATCCTGCTGGTGAGCTACGTGGCAGCCGACAAGCGCCCCGCCGCCGGCACCGACGCGCTCGGCGCGCAGAGCACCGCCGAACGCATCCGCCCGGTCGGCATGGTCGAGGTGAAAGACGTCTCCGACGCCGGCACGCTCAAGACCGGCGAGCAGGTCTATGCCGGCGTGTGCGTGTCCTGCCACGGCACGGGCAACCTGAACGCACCGAAGTTCGGCGACACCGCCGCGTGGGCCCCGCGCATCAAGCAGGGCTACGAGACGCTGCTCCTGCACGCGCTGAAGGGCTTCAACGCGATGCCGCCGCAGGGCGGTGGCGACTTCAGCGAGGTCGAGATCGGCCGCGCGGTGGTCTACATGGCCAACAAGGGCGGCGCGAAATTCGAGGAGCCGAAGGCGCCGGCCGCCGCAGCCTCGGGCAGCACCGCCGGCACGCCGGCACCGGCGCCCGCCGCCGCACCCGCCGCGGCCACGACGGCGCCGGCCGCGCCCGCTCCGGCTGTCGCCGCCGCGCCGCAAGCCACCGCCGCTGCCGGCGGCGCCGCCCCGGCGCTGTACACGCAGACCTGCTCGGCCTGCCATGGCACCGGCGTGGCCGGCGCCCCGAAGCTCGGCGACAAGGCCGCCTGGGCACCGCGCATCGCGCAAGGCCTGGACGCGCTGGTCGCCAACGCGATCAAGGGCAAGAACGCCATGCCCCCGCGCGGCGGCTCGACCGCCAGCGACGCCGACATCAAGGCGGTGGTGAGCTACATGGTGAGCCAGGCCAAGTAAGCCGGGTCGCTTGCCGACGAACGAGCCGACCTGCGGGTCGGCTTTTTCTTGCCGGTGGCGTCAGCCGCTCGCGCCAGCGCGCTCCGCGCGATCGGCTGCCGGGCTCAGCCGATAGCCGAAACGCGCCGGCATCTGCTCGAAGCGCATCTCCTGCGGCTGCCACCTTCCTTGCTCGACCGCCTGCGCCGCCAGCACCATGTCCAGCGTATGGACGAGGCCCAGGCCGAGGTCGGTGGCGAGGAACAAGCGGCCGCGCTCGTCCAGCCATGCGCTCTCGACCTGCGCATCGCATCCGGTGTGGCTCGCGGCGAGCACGCTGTCGCCCTGGGCCTGCAGGCGCCAGATCCACGGCGCCGCCTCGAGCTCGACATAGACACGCTGCGGCCCGTTCTGGAAGAACCAGCAGCCGGGCTCGTCCCGCGCGTAGTTGCGGTGGATGAACGCGCGCAGCTTGTCATGGAGGATGCGGCTGCCCTTCACTTGCGGAAACGGGCCCGCGGCTTGGGTCCGCTCGTCGCGCATGTACCAGTCGCCGCGTGCATCGAGGGCCAGCCAGCCGTGGCAATGCGGCACGTTGGGCCACTTCTTGAGTGCCGCCTTGACGATGTCGTCCATGCGCGATGTTGATCTACAGGCGCGAATCCATCCA
>DATFAY010000280.1:0-4138 GCA_035254085.1 Piscinibacter sp. | reverse complement strand
GCGCTGTAGTCGTCTTGCGCCTTCTTCATGCAGTCCTGCTGGGCCTGCTTGGTCGACTCGCTCTTGCAGGCCTTCTTGGCCTCCTCGAGCGCGTGCGCAGCGTCCTGGCTGGACATGGTCGAACCCTGGGCCGATGGCGTGGACGAGGTCGCGGCCGAGCTGTTGCTGTCGGTCGCGGCGCCGGTGCTGCTGGAGGTCTGGGCTTGCGCGGCCAGCGCGCCGGTGAGCAGCAATGCGGCGAGGGTGGACAAGGCTTGGAGTTTCATGGTGTTGCGGTTCCTTCGGTTGTCGCCCCAAAGCGGGCCAGCAGCGGCGGCAAGCTCGGTGCCCAGGCCGGTGTCGCGTCGTGAGCGATGCAACGGCATGCAGTGCACGCCGGGGCCGGCCGGTGCAAGATGGCAGCTCCGCGATGCGAAGAGGTGATGCCATGTCGACACTCCGCGAGCTGCTGGGCACCGAGCTGCCCCTCATCCAGGCGCCGATGGCGGGCGCCCAAGGCAGCGCGATGGCCATCGCGGTGTGCCGGGCCGGCGCGCTCGGCTCGCTGCCCTGCGCCATGCTGACCCCGGCGGCGCTGCGCGAGGAGCTCGCCGCGATCCGCGCGCGCACCGACCGTCCGCTGAACGTCAACTTCTTCTGCCACACGCCGCCGGCGCCGGATGCGGCGCGCGAGGCGGCCTGGCGCGCCGCGCTCGCGCCCTACTACGACGAGTTCGGACTGGACATCTCCGCGGTGCCGCCGGGGCCGGGGCGCGCGCCCTTCGACGCCGAAGCGGCCGACGTGCTGGCTGCCATGCCACCGGCAGTGGTGAGTTTCCATTTCGGCCTGCCTTCGCCCGAGCTGCTGCAACGGGTGCGGGCGACCGGCGCCAAGGTGATCGCCTCGGCCACGACGGTGGACGAAGCGCGTTGGCTGGATGAGCGCGGAGTCGACGCGATCATCGCGCAGGGCGCGGAAGCAGGCGGGCACCGCGGCCTGTTCCTCGGCGACGACCTGAGCACGCAGGTCGGCACCTTCGCCTTGGTGCCGCAGGTGGTGCGCGCGGTGCGCTGCCCGGTGATCGCGGCCGGCGGCATCGCCGACGCACGCGGCGTGGCGGCGGCGCTGGCGCTGGGCGCGGCGGGCGTGCAGGTGGGCACCGCTTACCTCTTGTGCCCCGAGGCCAAGATCACCGACATCCACCGCGCGGCCCTGCGCGGCGAAGGCGCCCGGCACACCGCGCTCACCAACCTGTTCACCGGCCGGCCCGCGCGCGGCATCGTCAACCGGCTGATCCGCGAGCTCGGCCCCGTCTCGCCGCTGGTACCGGAGTTCCCGCTCGCCACGGGCGCGATCGCGCCGCTGCGGGCCAAGGCCGAGAGCACGGGCAGCGGCGATTTCTCGCCACTGTGGGCGGGCCAGAACGCGAGCGGCTGCAAGCCGATGCCGGCCGGCGAGCTCACGCGCGAGTTGATGCGCGTGGGCTGAGGCTAGCGGTCCATCGGGCCGGACGAACCCTGCGTCACCCAGCTCACGATCTGGCCCGACTGCATCGCGCCGGACAGGCGCTTGTCCTCGCGCCCGCCGCGCAGCAGCAGCACGGTCGGGATGCTGCGGATCGCGAAGCGCGCCGACAGCTGCGGGTTGGCGTCGCTGTCGACCTTGGCGAACAGGGCGCGGCCCTTGAGCTGCCGGGCGGCCTGCGCGAAGTGCGGCGCCATCATGCGGCACGGCCCGCACCACGCCGCCCAGAAGTCGATCACCAGCGGCAGCTCGGTGCGCGCGGCGACGGCATCGAAGCTCGCATCGCCGAGCTCGATCGGCTCGCCAGGCAGCAATGCGGCGCCGCATTGGCCGCAGACGGGGTCTTCGGTGAGGCGCGCGTCGGGCACGCGGTTGGTGGTGCGGCAGTGGTGGCAGACGATCAGCATGTTCGGCAACGACCTTCAGGGCGGAGTCATTGGAGCGGCATTCAGCGTGCCGGGCCGCTGGCGGCGACTGCATAGCGCGGCGCCTGGCCGGGCAATGCCAGCGTGGGCAGCACCGCCTGCACGTCGGGCACCTTCTGCGCCACTCGCTCCGCGAGCGCCGCCTGGGCCTCGTCGCGGACGCAGCCCTGCAGCGTGACGAAGCGGCGCTGCACCGTGACCCACAGCGTGCTCGTGGCAAGCGCCGGATCGGCCCGCAGCGCGGCGACCGCCGCGTCGGCGATGCGGTGGTCGTAGCGATAGGCGTTGGGTTCGCTGCAGGTGCCCGCCAGCCAGCAGCTGGTGCCGCGCTCGATGCGCGAGTGCGCCTCCGCGCGGCGCTGCGCCTCGGTGTAGGCGGGGCCGAGCGGGGCGGCGCAGGGGCCGCCCTTCGTCGCCCGCACGAAGGGGTCGCCAAACGGGTTGAGCAGCAGGGCCGCGCCGTCGTCCGCGTGGGCCGGCACGGCCATCGCGCAGGCGGCCAGCAGCGCGCCACCGAGCATCGCCGCGCTCATTGGAGTACCTTCGCGCCGCGCACTCCGGTATTCGCCCTTGGGGCGGCCCGGCGGGCTCATGCCGACTCCTTCAAGCGCTGCGCCAGCGCGTCGCCCACCAGCTGCACGAAGGCCTGCACGCGGGCCGTGCGGCGCAGGTCGGGATGGATGAGGATCCACAGCGGCGTCTCCAGTTCGTCGATGGTCGCGGACACCGGCACGAGGTCGGGCTCCTGCGCGGCCGCGAAGGTCGGCAGCAGCCCGATACCCAGGCCGGTGTGCAGCATCGACACCAGGCTGTTGAAGATGTCCACCCGCAGTCGGACCTGCGGCGGCGGGATGTTCTCCAGCATCCAGCGGCCGTAGCGGTTGGTCGTGCCCTCGCGCTCGAAGGCGATCCAGGGCGCGCCCGCCAGCAGGTTGGGCAATGGCTGGACGCGCTGCGGCAGGCCGGCCGCCCCCCGCTTGGCGTAGACGCGGTACCGCACCTGGCCGAGCGTGCGGCCGACCCAGTGCTCGGGCACCTGCTTGGAGATGCGGATCGCCACGTCGGCCTGGCGGCGCGACAGGTCGAGCAGGACGCCGCTCTCGGCGATCTCGACCTCGATGCCGGGATGGGTGCGCGCAAACGCCGCCAGCGCCTGCGGCAGCAGGTAGGCCATGGCCACGAAGGCGGTCGTGACCCGCACGCTGCCCGTCAGGCGCAGGTCGCGGCCGAGCAGGCGGCGCTCGATGTCGGCCACGCGCGGCGCAATGGCGCGCGCCTCGTCGGCCAGCAACTCGCCCGCCTCGGTGGGCACGTAGCCGCCGCGCTGGCGGTCGAACAGCCGTGTGTGCAGCCGCGCCTCGAGGGCGTCGAGCCGGCGCAGCGCCGTCGTGTGATTCACGTTCAGGCTGCGCGCCGCGCCTGCCAGCGAGCCCGCCTCGGCCACGGCCAACGCCACGCGCAGGTCGTCCCAGTCGATCGAATCCATGCAGGCAAGGCTAGTCTGGCTTGTGCAAATTTGCAAACTCTGACTGCAGATCGCCTCATTGAGCGTGCGTGAATGCAGACCTAGAGTGGGCGCATCCACAGACAAGGAGCGCACCATGCAAGTCCCCTGGTTCTTCGCCACCACGCCGGCCCCGAAGGTGATTGCGCTGCCGCGCCCGCATTCCCGCGCGTCGTGGTGGGAGCGGCTGGCGCAACGCTATGTGGCCTGGGCCGAGCGCTCGCACGAGCGCCTGCGCGGCAGCCGCGCGCTGCTGTGAGCGGGTCGCCGCGGCGGCCGTCTTACAGCGGCAGCTCGGTGAAGTAGCGCCCGCCGTGGAAGATCAAGGGCTGGGCACCTTCGCGGCGCTCGCAGCGCTCGACCTCGCCGACGAAGATGACGTGATCGCCCTCTTCGTAGCGGCTGCGGTTGAAGCACTCGAACACCGCCGCCGACCCCTCGATCAGCGGCGCGCCGCCCGCGCCCTCGCGGAACGAGACGCCGGCAAAGCGGTCGCGCGACTTGCCGGCGAAGCGCTCGGCCAGTTCGCGCTGCTCGGCCGCCAGGATGTTGATCGCGTAGTGGGAGCCGCGGGTGAAGGCCGGCATCGATCCGGCGGCGCGGGAGAGGCTCCACAGCACCAGCGGCGGGTCCAGTGACACCGAGTTGAACGAGTTGGCCGTGAGGCCGATGCGCTGCCCGTTGGCGTCGCGGCCGGTGACGATG
>DATFAY010000279.1:0-2418 GCA_035254085.1 Piscinibacter sp. | reverse complement strand
CTGTGGACCTTGAAGGAGGCGCTGCTCAAGGCGGCAGGCACCGGCTTCAGCCAGCCGCCCGATCAGGTCGCCTGGGAAGGGCTGGACGAGCCGTGGACCGCCGCGCGCTTCGCGGGGCGTCGCTGGCACGGCATCGCGCGCAGGCTGGAAGGAGCCAGCCTCGCGGTGGCGCTGGACGGCGAGGCGCCGTGCGCGCGGCTGCTGCGCGTGGAGGCGACGCAGGCGCACGACGGCGCCTGGCGCGTCATCGAGGAGCCGCTGCCTGCCGCGTCGCCGACCGATGCGGCCGCTGCGCCGACACATCCGGAAAACGAATCAGAAGATCTGATATTTGATCTGATGTGAGTAAGAGACGCTGACCATAGACTGCGGCCCTCTTCAACAACGTCGAGGACCGTGATGTGGCAACTGTTCCAGGGAGCTCCGGCATGACGATCGAAGCTCAGGGCGCGACGCCGTCTTCCATCACCGGCCCGGAGAAGGCGCGCAGCAGGCTCACGAGCTGTTCGATCTCGGCAGGCGAGAGCGTGTGAGGCTTCAACTCGCGCAACTCGGAATGGCCGACGGCTGCCTCCGGCGCACGCGCATAGTGCCGCAGCACCTCGGGCAGCGTGGCGATCTGCCCGGCGTGCATGTAGGGCGGGCGCAGCGCCACGTTGCGCAGGCTCGGCGTCTTGAACGCGCCCACCATGTGCGGGTCCTTGTCGGCGATGAAGCGCAGCTCCTCGCACTGCTCGGGCCGGGCGTCGCTGAACGGCCCGAGGCAGTTGAACTCGTCGGACTTCACCATCGCAATGGCCGCGGCCCGCCCGCGCTCGGGCTGGCGGGTATCGAAGGGCGGGATGCCGGTGTTGTGGAAATGGTGGTCGGTGAGCAGCGGCCCGCTGTGGCAGGTGACGCACTGTCCCTTGCCGATGAACAAGCGCAGCCCGGCCTTCTCGTCGGTGCTCAGGGCGGCCAGGTCTGCGGGCTTGCCGCGGAGCACGCCGTCGATGTAGCGGTCCACGCGCGAGTCGCCGTAGTGCAGCGTCGACTCGTAGGCGGCGATCGACTTGCCCATGTTGGCGAAGACGCGCGAGACGGCACGCTGCGTCGGTGCATCCAGCGCCGCCCACGCGGCCTGCTCGGACGTGTTGCCATGCGGGCCCGCATCGGCCGGCAGGCGGCGCAGGTCGGGCATCGGCCCGAACAGCGACTCGTAGGCGGCGCGGTAGTGCTGCTGCAGCAGGTGCGCGTAGCGCAGGCGGTTGCCGCCGTGCTCCTTCGCGTCTTCGAGCGGACCGAGTGCCTGCGCCCACAGGCTGTCCTTGCGACCGTCCCAGAAGAACCAGGCGCTCGCGCGCAGGTCCATCACGGGCATCGTGCGGCGCTGCCCTTCGGCGACGCCCAGGCCGCGCGGGCGGCCGTCCTCGAACTGGCCCTGCGGGCGATGACAGGTGGCGCAAGCGACCTTGCCATTGCCGCTGAAGCGGGTGTCGTTGAACAGCAGCTTGCCCAGCCGAGCCGCCGCCGGCGAGGCGGCCACCCGGTTGGACGCGTCGGGTACAGCGGGGCCCAGCGCCGAGCGCTGGAGCGAGGCGAGCACCGCGCGCTGCTCGCTCGTCCAGCGGTCGCCGTCCGCGGCGGCCGAAGGCTGGGACGCCTGCGAGAACGCGGCCCCCAGCAAGGCGGTCGAGGCCGCACTCGCGGCCAGCCAGGACAGCACGCGGCGCACCGGCCGGTTCAGCAGGCGCCGATCGGCGAAACGCTGGTCGTCCATCTCAGTCCACCGAGAGCAGTCGCAGCACGTTGTGCGACATCAGCCACTGGCGCTGGTGCGCTGACACCCCCGCCAGCGGACCGTCGGCGGCGCGGAAAAGGTCCATCACCTTCTTGTGGCCGCCGGAGTAGCGGAACACCGGCCAATCAGTGCCGAACAGGATCTTGTGGTTGAGGTTCATCTTGAACAGCTCGGCCAGCGCGGCCTGCCAGCCGCCGGGATGCATGGAACCGAGGAAGGCGCTGATGTCGAGGTAGACGTTCGGCCGGTAGGCGCACAGGCTGGTGCAGGCCTCGACGTGGTTGACCGCGCCGTGCGCGAGGATGAAGTCGACGTCCGGGAAGTCGATCGCAGCGCGATCGAGCAGGCTTGGGTGCGCGTACGAGAACTCCAGCGCCGGACTGGTCGGCCCGATGTGCATCAGCACCGGCAATCGCCTGGCCCGGCAGATCTCGTAGTACGGGTAGAGCATGCGGTCGCTCGGGCTGTAGCCGCAGGGCGGGTACAGCTTGAGGCCCTTGAAGCCGTAGTCCGCGATGCTTCGCTCGAACAGCGCCAGGCCGTCGGCCCCCCAGCGCGGATCGACGCCGCCGAAGACGAAGAAGCGCCCGGCATGCCGCTTCAGGATGGCGTGGTGCTCGGCATGCATCTCCGCGATC
>DATFAY010000278.1:0-22547 GCA_035254085.1 Piscinibacter sp. | reverse complement strand
CGCAGCACCGCGCGCGCCTGGACGAACAGCCCACGCAGGTGCCGCCGCAGGCCTTGGCGCCGCAGCGCGACGCGGTGCTCGCACTGTGGCGGGCGGTGTTTGGCTGAAGGCGCGCGGGCCCGCATGTCGCGCGCCTGCTGGCTCGCGCTGGCGCTGTTGCTCATGCTCGCCGCACTGGCCGGTTGGCGAATGCCGCGCGAATCGCTCGACTGGCAGCCGCTGCTGGCGGCAGAGCAGCCGTGGCGAGCCTGGACCGCGGTGGCCGTGCATTACAGCCGGCTTCACCTGATGGCCAATTTGGCCGGCACCTTGCTCGTCGCTGCGCTGGGCGTGGCGGTGCCGGTCCCGCCGCGTTCGACTCTGGCCTGGCTGACGGCCTGGCCACTCACCCAATGGGCGCTGCGATGGGAGCCTGAACTGCAGCATTACGGCGGCTTGTCGGGGGTGCTGCATGCCGGGGTGGCCGTCGTGACGGTGTACCTGCTCGCGGGCGGCACGCCAGCGCAGCGCCGCATCGGGGTCGCGATCCTGGTCGGCCTGGCGGCCAAGCTGCTGAGCGACGCGCCGTGGGAAGGTCCGCTGCGTCATCCGGCGGGCTGGGACATCGCCGTCGCGCCGATGGCGCATGTGAGCGGCGCGCTCGCCGGCGTGCTGTGCGCGGGTGCGGTGGAGCTGCTTCGCAGAGCGACCCTCACCATCGAGCGAGGCACGCGATGACGACACGCAAGGCGCAACTGGACGGGCTCGCCGTGGCGAGCCTGGTGGGCTGCTGCTTCCTGTGGGGGCTGAACCAGGTGGCGGCCAAGGCGGCGCTGCCGGAAGTGCCGCCGCTGCAGCAGGCGGCGCTGCGCTCGCTGGGCGGCGCCGCGCTGGTGTGGGCCTGGTCGGCATGGCGCGGCGTCGCCCTGTTCGAGCGCGACGGCAGCCTGCGCGGCGGCCTGCTCGCCGGGCTGCTCTTCGCCGCGGAATTCGGCTGCATCTTCTTCGGCCTGCAGTACACGACCGCGTCGCGCATGGTGGTGTTCATCTACCTTTCGCCCTTCGTGGTCGCACTGGGCATGCCGTTCATCGCGCGCGCAGAGCGCCTGTCGCCGCTGCAACTGCTGGGCCTGACCGCAGCCTTCGCCGGCGTGGCCTGGGCCTTCGCCGAGGGCTTCTCGCGGCCCGCGGCGGGCCCGCGGCAATGGCTGGGCGACGCGCTCGGCGTGGGCGCCGGCGTGCTGTGGGGCGCGACGACGCTGGCGATCCGCGGCAGCCGGCTCACCGGCGCGAGCGCGGAGAAGACGCTGCTGTACCAGCTCGCGATCTCGGGTGCGGTGCTCGGCGCCGCTGCGTGGGCCACCGGCGCGCCGCTGCCGCAGCACCTGTCGGCGCTCGCCTGGTCGTCGCTGGCCTTCCAGATCGTCGTGGTCAGCTTCGCCAGCTACCTGCTGTGGTTCTGGCTGATCCGCCACTACCCGGCCACGCGCCTGGCGTCCTTCACGCTGCTCACGCCGGTGTTCGGCCTGCTGATGGGCGCGCTGCTCCTGGGCGAGCCGATCACGCTGCGCCTGCTGGTCGCGCTGGCGGCGGTGGCGGGCGGCATCGTGGTGGTCAACCGCCCCGCGCGCGCCGCGTGACGCGCCGTCAGCCGCGGATGCGGCCAACCAGCGCGGTGGTCGAGTAGCCCGCGACGAACGGCAAGGCACGGGCGTCGCCGCCCCAACTGCGCACCCAGCGGGTTTCCTCGAGGGATTCGATGTCGTAGTCGCCGCCCTTGACGTACAGGTCGGGCCGCACGAGTTGCAGCAGCGCCACCGGCGTGGGCTCGTCGAAGAGCGTCACCAGGCTCACGCTTTCCAGGGCCGCGAGCACGCACGCGCGATCGGCTTCGGTGTTGAGCGGCCGGTCCGCGCCCTTGCCCAGGCCGCGCGCCGAGGCATCGCTGTTGAGGCCGACCACCAGGCTCGCGCCGAGCGCGCGTGCCTGGGCCAGGTAGCTCACGTGGCCGCGGTGCAGGATGTCGAATACGCCGTTGGTGAACACCATCGGCCGCGCCAGTGCGGCGATGCGGCGCGGCAGGTCGGCACGCGGGCACAGCTTGTCGAGGAAATCCGCCATGGCCGGCATTGTCGCCTGCGCGTCAGCGGGGCCGGCGCGCGGGCGCATAGACTGCGCCGCATCGCTACCGGAGACGACGATGATCACGCTGTGCGGCTTTTCGATCTCGAACTACTACAACAAGGTCAAGATGGTGCTGCTCGAAAAGGGCATCGCGTTCAGCGAAGAGACGGTGAAGACCGGCCGCACCGACGAGGCGGTGCTGGCCGCGTCGCCACTGGGCAAGGTGCCGTTCATTCGCACCGAGCGCGGCACGCTGTGCGAGAGCCAGGCCATCGTCGACTACCTCGAGGCTGCCTATCCGCAGCCGCCGCTGCTGCCGTCCGATCCGTGGCAGGCGGCGAAGGTGCATGAACTCATCACCTTCATCGACCTGCACCTCGAGCTGGTGGCGCGCGAGCTCTACCCCAAGGCGTTCTTCGGCGGCGAGGTGAGCGAGAAGAATGCGGCGCGCGTGCGCCAGCTGCTGGTCAGGAACATCGCGGCGTTCAAGCGGCTGGCGAAGTTCTCGCCCTATGTCGCGGGCGAGCAGTTCACGATGGCCGATTGCGCTGCGTTCGTCAGCATCCCGCTCGTGTCGCTCGCGACCAAGCTGGTCTACGGCGAAGACCTGATCGCTGCGGCCGGCATCGACTGGAAGCCGTACAGCCGCCTCGTCGGCGAGCGGCCCAGTGCACAGCGGGTGCTGGCCGACCGCAAGGCCGACCAGGAGAAGGCCGCCGCGGCGAAGACCGCCTGATCAGGCGAGCCAGCCCGTCCCCGCCGCCAGGAAAAGCGGCGCGATGACGACGGCAGCCCAGAAGGGCGAGCGCGGCAGCGCCAGTGCGCCCGCGATCGACAGGGGCAACAGGTAGACGCCCACCAGGCGCAGCAGCGCCATGTCCCCCTGCTGCAGCGCATGCACCGCGACATGGCCGGCCAGCATCAGCAGCGGCCCGAAGATGGTGAACCAGAACGCCAGGCGGCGTTTGGGCTCGCGCTGGAAGCGCCCGACGAGGCCCTCGCCGGCCGCCTGCAGCAGGGGCTCGCGGAACCAGAAGAAGCCGAGCAGCGTGTGGCCCAGTCCGAGCACGACGAGCAGCCAGGCGGCGATGGTCAACATGAGGTGGTCCTTCCTTTCAATGACGAAGCGGCCGGGCACGGTGCCAGATCGTGCTCGATGTAGTGTTCGAGATGGCGTTGCGCCGCGCGCCAGTGCGAGACGTCGCCGTACAGCTGGGTGAGCATCACCGCGCCTTCCATGCAGGCCGTGAGCGTGCTGGCGACCTCCTGCGGGCAGGTGCCGGCGCGGATCTCGCCCGCGCGCAGGCCCGCTTCCACGATGCGCACCAGCAAGCCTTGCCACCCCGACATCGCGGCCCGCGCGCGCTCGCGCAAGGCGGGATGCGCATGATCCGACTCGATGGCGCAGTTCATGATCGGGCAGCCGCCGGGCAACGGGACGTCGATGCCGTCGCTGTCGCGGCCATGCGCATGGACGATGGCCAGCAGGCGCTCGCGCGCGTCGTGCCGCCCCACCAGCGCCTGCTGGAAGCGCTCGCGCACCTGGTCCACGGCGTGCTCGAGCGCGGCCTCGGCCAGCGCGTCGCGGCTCTCGAAGTGCCGGTACAGGCCGCCCTTCTGGATGCCCGTCGCCTCGATCACGGCCGACAGCGGCGCCGCGAGGAAACCCTGTCGGTTCATCAGCTCGGCGGTCTTGCGCAGGATGCCGGCGCGTGTGCGCTCGCCTTTGGTCGACATGCTGAGTGCCCTCTCCGAAAGAAAAGATACCGATCGGTATCTTTTGAATGATATCGACCGGCAGGCGATGAGGCAAGCCGAAAAGCAAACGGCCCGCGCGAGGCGGGCCGTCGATGCGATGCGGCGAGGCTCAGGCCGGCGCGGTGCCGGGCGCGGGGCCCGCGCCCTTGGCGGCGGCCGCCAGCGCGGTGGTCATTTCCTTGCGGAAGCGGTTGAGCTCCTGCACGCTGGCGAAGCTGCGCTCCATCAGCAGGCTCATGTTGTGCAGGATGCGCTCGACGACCTTGCTTTCCCACACGGCGTCGAACTGGATCTGCTTGTCCAGCCATTGCTCGAGCCAGCTCGGGTCGGGCAGGCGGCTCTGGATGGTGTCGCGCGGGAACAGCTTTTCGTTCACGTGCAGGTTGGTGGGGTGCAGCGCCTGCGCCGTGCGGCGCGCGCTGGCCATCAGCACGCCGACCTTGGCGAAGGCCGCCTTCGCCTCGTCGCCGAACTTCTGCAGTGCCCGCTTCATGTAGCGCAGGTAGGCGCCGCCGTGGCGCGCCTCGTCGCGCGCGAGCGTCTCGTAGATCGACTTGATGACCGGCTCGGTGTGCCATTCCGCCGCGCGCCGGTACCAGTGGTTCAGCCGGATCTCGCCGCAGAAGTGCAGCATCAGCGTCTCCAGCGCCGGCGCGGGGTCGAACTCGAAGCGCACCTCGTGCAGTTCCTGCTCGCTGGGCACCAGGTCGGGACGGAAGCGCCGCAGGTACTCCATCAGCACCAGCGAGTGCTTCTGCTCCTCGAAGAACCACACGCTCATGAAGGCCGAGAAGTCGCTGTCGTCGCGGTTGTCGCGCAGGAACATCTCGGTGGCGGGCAGCGCCGCCCACTCGGTGATGGCGTTCATCTTGATCGTGCGCGCCTGCTCGTCGGACAGCAGGCTGGCGTCGAAGCGGTCCCAGGGGATGTCCTTGTCCATGCTCCAGCGCACGGCTTCGAGTTGCTTGAAGAGTTCGGGATAGAGCATGGTGGGAGCTTTCGCGGCGAATCGTCGATTTTAGTCGGCGGCCCGTGACAATGCGATGGATACGCGATCTGCGCCGTGCGTGCAGCGGCCGCATCCGGTGGGCCCGCATCCACGTATGGTGGATGACCCGAGTGTCGCCGATGCCGTGTCGGCGCACGATCGCGGTCCCGGTTCATTCTCGTGATGGAGTTCCCATGGGTCTTCGCCGCCTCTCGTCCGGCTTGAACAAGCTTGCCGCCTCGTTCTGTCTCGCACTGCCCTTGGCGGCAGCCGCCGTGCCTTGCCCGCCGCTGCTGGATCGCCAGATGCCGCGGCTGCAAGACGAGAAGCCGCAGAACCTGTGCCAGCACGCCGGCAAGGTCGTGGTGGTCGTCAACACCGCGAGCTTTTGCGGCTACACCCCGCAATACAAGGGGCTGGAAGCGCTGCAAAGCCGCTACGCGGGGCGCGGCCTCGTCGTCCTGGGATTCCCGTCGAACGACTTCGGGCATCAGGAGCCGGGCAGCAACAAGGAGATCGCGGACTTCTGCGAGAACACCTTCGGCGTCAAGTTCCCGATGTTCGCCAAGTCGCGGGTCGCGCCCTCGGCGGGCGCGGCGCTCAACCCGTTGTTTGCCGACCTGCGCCAACGCACGGGCCAGGCCCCGGCATGGAACTTCCACAAGTACGTGATCGCCCGGGACGGCCAGCGGGTGCTGAGTTTTGCGAGCGACGTCGAACCGGAAAGTCCGGCCTTCGTGCAGAGCATCGAAAGACTCCTGGGCGAAAAGTGACGCGCAGGGCCCGCCGGTTGTCATTCCTTACAACTTGGCGGCGCAACCGGGTGCGAATGCCGCGACAGGGCGGAACTCGGGCGACGCTTCGGCGTCATAGAGCCCATGACCGCGCGCCGGAGCTTTTCCGGGCCGCGCGAGTCTCGCAGTTTCGCGTTGCACAGCCTGCCGGCATCCCCGGCTGAAATCCCGGAGCGGTTCTCCTCCTCCCTCCTCCCTCCCTCCTTCGCTGCGGGGCGCTGTGCAGCCATCTTTCTTCCCGGTCCGCCGCCCAGCGCGGCCGACGACCTGACTCCCGTCTCTTGAGCTCGGCCGGTCGCGTCCTGTCAGACGCGATCGCGCCGGCGTGTCCGGCGCTGCCGCGGCGTGTCGCGCACTGCTGCGACTGTCATGTCGTGTTTCGAAACCACCGCCGCCCGCCGGCGTCGAACCGCTCATCGACGCAAGGAGCCTCTCATGAACCAACGCCTTTGCCGATGCGGCGTCGCCGCCGCGACGGCGTTCTTCACCCTCGGCGCATGGGCCGCCGAGGCAACGCCGTGGGATCCGCAGGCGGACGCGGCGGCCGCGGGCACGCACGAGGCGATGCTCGCGCCCACCGCCTGGGCCGCCGAGCGCGGCGACGCGACGCAGTTTCGCGACGGCGTCGCGCGCGACTCGATCACCGCCCGTGCGGCGGTGCGCGCCGACCTGCGCGAGGCGCGTGCGCAGGGCCTCATGAACGACACCGGCGAGGCGGGCGCGAGCGACCGTGTGCTGGCGCGCCGCGCCGCGTTCGCCGACGCCCAGCGTGAACGGCAGATGGCGCCCGACACGCACCTTGGTGCGCCGCCCGACGATGCCATCGGGCGGCTGGCCGCCTGGGTCCACGCGACGGGAACGCGCTGAGCGCGCGCCTCAGCGCAGCCAGCCCTTGCGACGGAAGTAGATGAACGGGGCGGCCACCGAGGCCACCATCAGGCCCAGCGCGAACGGGTAGCCCAGCGACCAGTCCAGCTCCGGGATGGCCTTGAAGTTCATGCCATAGATGCTGGCGATCAAGGTCGGCGGCAGCAGCGCGACGCTGGCCACCGAGAAGATCTTGATGATCTTGTTCTGGTTGATGTTGATGAAGCCGACCGTGGCATTCATCAGGAAGTTGATCTTGTCGAACAGGAAGGTGGTGTGGCTGTCCAGCGAGTCGATGTCGCGCAGGATCTGGCGCGCCTCCTCGAACTGCTCGGCATTGAGCAGCCGGCTGCGCATCATGAAACTGACGGCGCGCCGCGTGTCCATGACATTGCGGCGGATGCGCCCGTTGAGGTCCTCCTCGCGCGCGATCGCCGACAGCGCCTCGCCGGCGGTGGCGTCGTTGACGTCCTGCTTGAGCACGCGGTTGCTGACCGCCTCGAGGCTGTCGTAGATGCCTTCCAGGGCGTCGGCGCTGTATTCGGCGTCGGCGTCGTAGAGCTTGAGCAGCACGTCCTTGGCGTCGTCGATCAGCGCCGGGATGCGCCGCGCGCGCAGGCGCAGCAGGCGAAACACCGGCAGCGCTTCGGCGTGCACCGAGAACAGGACGCCCTTGAACAGGATGAACGCGACGCGCACGTTGCGAGGCGTCTCGCCGTCGTCGATGAGGAAGTCGGAGCGGATGTGCAGCTCGCCGTTGTCTTCCTCGTAGAAGCGGGCGGACTCCTCCAGGTCGTCGTCGACCGCGTCCTCGGGGATGGTCACGCCGAAATGCTGCGCGATCCACCCTTTCTCCTCGGGTGTCGGCTCCTCGAGATCGACCCACACCGGCTGCACATGCGCCAGCGCGTCGAGGCTTTCGATCTCTTCCTGGAACAGCCGGCCGTTGGCCAGCGTGAAAACGTTCAGCATGCAGACTCCAGCGATTCCCGTGCGCGCGGCGCATCCGGGCCTGGGTGAAACGGTGGCAACGCCCGACGTCTCACCCCAGGCGGGGCTCGCCGAGGGCGAGCCGGCTGGAGCGGACGGTCACCGGGGCGGGGGCACGTCCAAGTCGGAACTCCGAAGAGTGGGCAAGCCACAAATTATGGCATTCGAAACGGCTCGAATCGGTGCGTCGGCCGACCGATTCACGGCTCGCGAGTCACCCGCTTGTCACACCGCTGGAACGCGTGCACACTGGTTTTCAACGACCCTCGTCGAACCCCTCTTTTCCAGCCTTTCGGCCCGCATTTCCCAGCGCGTTTCCCCAGCGCATTTCCCACCCCCGCGAAAGGAGTACCCATGAATCTGACGATCAGCGGCCACCACCTCGAGGTCACCCCGTCTTTGCGTGAGTATGTGCTAACAAAACTCGACCGCGTGACGCGCCATTTCGACCAGGTCGTGGATATCAACGTGCTGCTGTCGGTGGAGAAGCTGAAGGAAAAGGAGCGAAGGCAGAAGGCCGAAGTCACGGTGCACGTCAAGGGCAAGGACATCTTCGTGGAAAACGCCCACGAGGATCTGTACGCGGCGATCGACCAGCTGATGGACAAGCTCGATCGCCAGGTGGTGCGCCACAAGGACCGGCTGAACGACCATCATCATGTCGCGGCCAAGCGCATCGACGCCACGCCGCAATGACGGCTCGGCGACCCAGCCACGAAGCGGCCTGCGGGCCGCTTTTTGCTGCATATCGCACAACCCCCCGAGGGCACGGATGGCAAGCGTTGCTGCGTCGCAGCACCCCGTGCACAATCTAACGACCCGTCTGCGCGCTTTCCGCGCAGCACCATGTGCGTTTTTATAATTTGCTGACCAGGCTCCACGAGAGCGACCGTCCAGACCACCGAGGCCGAAGCCGGCGCCCGTATTCACGATGAACCGTCTCGCCGCCATCCTGCCTGCCAGCAACGTGCTGGTCGATGTGGACGCGACCAGCAAGAAGCGCGCGTTCGAGCACGCAGGACTGCTGTTCGAGAACCAGCACGCCATCGCCCGCGCCACGGTCACCGACAACCTGTTCGCCCGCGAGCGCCTGGGCTCGACCGGCCTGGGTCACGGCGTGGCGATCCCGCACGGTCGCATCAAGGGCCTGAAGAATCCGCTGGCCGCCGTGCTGCGCGTGCAGCAGCCGATTCCTTTCGACGCGCCGGACGACGAGCCCGTCAGCCTGCTGATCTTCCTGCTGGTGCCCGAAGCCGCGACCCAGCGGCATCTGGAAATCCTGTCCGAGATCGCCGAGATGCTGAGCGACCGCGAGTTGCGCGAACGGCTCAAGACCGAAGATTCCGCCGCCAAGGTGCACGAGTTGATCGCCAATTGGGAACCACTGAAGTCCGTCGCGTGAGCTGTGGCCGTCGCGTGCCCGACGCCGTGAGCGCCGCAGCGTGAAACCCACCGTCATCAGCGCCGAGGCGCTTTTCGAGGAGCACCGGCCCGCCCTGCAATGGGAGTGGATCGCCGGCCACGCACACCCCGAGCGCCGCTTCGACGAGGCGGCGGTGCGCAATGCCCAGTCGGCCGCGGACCTCGTCGGCTACCTCAACTACATCCATCCCTACCGCGTGCAGATCGTCGGCCGGCGCGAGGTGGCCTACCTGAGCCAGTCCACGCCCGAGGTGATCGAGCGCCGCATCTCGCGCATCGTCACCCTGGAGCCGCCGGTGCTGATCGTGGCGGACTCGCAGACGCCGCCGGACAAGCTGGTCGCGATGTGCGACCGCGCCGACATCCCGCTGTTCGTGACCGAGGAATCGGCCGGCCATGTCATCGACGTGGTGCGCGGCTACCTCAGCCAGCTTTTTGCCGAGCGCACCACCCGCCACGGCGTGTTCATGGACATCCTCGGACTGGGCGTGCTGCTCACCGGCGAGTCGGGCCTGGGCAAGAGCGAACTCGGGCTCGAGTTGATCTCGCGCGGACACGGCCTGGTGGCCGACGACGCCGTCGACCTGTACCGGGTGTCCCAGACCGCACTCGACGGGCGCTGCCCCGACCTCCTGCTCAACCTGCTGGAGGTGCGCGGCATCGGCCTGCTGGACATCAAGGCCATCTTCGGCGAGACGGCGGTGCGCCGCAAGATGCGGCTCAAGCTGATCGTGCACCTGGTGCGCAAGGAGACGCTGGAGCGCGAGTTCGAGCGCCTGCCCTACGAGCCGCTGTACGAGGAGATCCTCGACGTGCCGGTGCGCAAGGTGGTGATTGCGGTGGATGCCGGCCGCAACCTCGCGGTGCTGGTGGAGGCCGCGGTGCGCAACACGATCCTGCAATTGCGCGGCATCGATACCTACCGCGAGTTCATCGAGCGGCACCAAAAGGCCATGGGCAAGCCTGAGTAGCTTGGCTACTCAGGCTTGCCCTGCGGGCAACCGGACCGCTCCCCCGGGCCCCCTCCAAGAGGGGGTTCTGGCTCGAATGACGAAAGGGCGGGCGGCCTACTTCTCGTGGCGGTGGGGGCAGTTCTTCTTGGTGCAGGCGGCGTAGAGGGACAGCGAATGCTCCTGCAGCTCGAAGCCGCGCGCGGCGGCTACGGCGCGCTGGCGCTTCTCGATCTCGGCGTCGAAGAACTCCTCGACGCGGCCGCAATCCATGCACACCAGATGGTCGTGGTGCTTGCCCTCGTTGAGCTCGAACACCGACTTGCCGGTCTCGAAATGGTTGCGCGACAGCAGTCCGGCCTGCTCGAACTGCATGAGCACGCGGTAGACGGTGGCCAGGCCGACGTCGGAGCCGTCGGCCAGCAGCACCTTGTAGACGTCTTCCGCGGTGAGGTGCCGCTGGGTCGAGTTCTGGAAGACTTCGAGGATCTTGATGCGCGGCAGCGTGGCTTTGAGCCCGCTGCTCTTCAGCTCTTCGGCGTGGGTGGTCATGGTGGCTCCGTCCGCGGGCCGGCGCATCGGCCACCCGCTAGAATCGTTCCATCATATCGATGGTTGGCGCCCGCTGCCGGCGTTCCCGCTTCGTCATCATGCGTTCGCTTCCCGTTCGACCGGTGGTTCTGGCCTGTGCCGTGGCGGCGCTGGCGGGCTGCCAATCGCTGCAGTCCTCGGACAATTTCCTCGGCGTGATCACGCCCTATCGCGTGGAGGTCGTGCAGGGCAACGTGGTCACCAAGGAACAGGCCGAAGCGGTCAAGCCCGGCATGAGCCGCGCGCAGGTGCGCGACATCCTCGGCTCGCCGCTGCTGGCCGACGTGTTCCACCAGAACCGCTGGGACTACGCCTTCACCATCCGCCGCCAGGGCGCCGAGCCGCAGCACCGCAACGTGGTGGTGCTGTTCGACGGCGACACCATGAAAAGCATCGACACCGGCGGCCCGCTGCCTGCAGAGCGCGATTTCGATGCGTCGATCGACACCTTCAAGACCAAGCGCAATGCGCCGCCGCTGGCGCTGACCGAGGAGCAGGTCAAGGCGCTGCCCGTGCCGGCCAAGCCGCCGGCGCCCGAGCCGGCTGCATCGGCTGCCGTGCCGACGCGCTCGTACCCTCCGCTCGAGCCGCGTTGAACATGGCTGCCTTGCGTGTCGCCATCGCGGGCGCCTCCGGGCGCATGGGCCGGATGCTGATCGAGGCCGTCGCCGCGAGCGATGACATCGCGCTGGCGGCAGCCCTGGATGTCGCGGGCAGCCCGGCGCTCGGCCAGGACGCCATGGCCTTCCTGGGCAAGACGAGCGGCGTGGCGATCACCTCGGACCTGGACGCCGGCTTGGCGCGGGCCCAGGTGCTGATCGACTTCACCCGGCCGGAAGGCACGCTTGCGCACCTGGCCGCCTGCGAACGCCTGGGCGTGAAGGCGGTGATCGGCACCACCGGCTTCGATGATGCGCAGAAGGCGCAGGTCGCCCGCCACGCCGAGCGCACCGCGATCGTGATGGCACCCAACATGAGCGTGGGCGTCAATGTCGTGCTCAAGCTGCTCGACACGGCGGCGCGCGCGCTCAGCGAGGGCTACGACATCGAGGTCATCGAGGCGCACCACCGCCACAAGGTCGATGCCCCCAGCGGCACGGCGCTCGCGATGGGCGAAGCGGTCGCGCATGCGCTGGGCCGCGACCTGAAGCAATGCGCCGTCTACGGCCGCGAAGGCGTCACCGGGGAGCGCGATCCCTCGACCATCGGCTTCGCCACCATCCGCGGCGGCGACATCGTCGGCGATCACACCGTGCTCTTCGCCGGCACCGGCGAGCGCATCGAGATCACGCACAAGGCCTCGAGCCGCGCGACCTTTGCGCAGGGCGCGCTGCGCGCCGCGCGCTTCCTGGCCGGACGCTCGAGCGGCTTGTACGGCATGAACGAGGTTCTCGGCATCTGAACTGAACCGGCCCCGACCCGAACAAGAAAGGCCAGCGAGCGATGAGCGGGTTCCTGCATTTCTGGCAACAGGGCGACGCGATCACGCGCGCGGTAGCGCTGCTGCTGCTGCTGATGTCCGTCAGCGCCTGGGTGGTGATCTTCTGGAAAGGGTGGCTGCTGCGCCGCGTGCGGGTCGACATCGCGCGCGCCGTGCCGGCGTTCTGGGGCGCGGCCGACCTGGCAAGCGGGCGCGAGCGACTCGGCGCCTTCGATCGCGAGGGCGTGCTGGAGCCGCTGCTCGCCGCGGCCACCGCCAGCCCCAGCGCCGACACGCTCGAGTCGCGCGGGCATGTCGACTCGCAACTGACGCGCCGGCTGCGCGACGCGCTGCATGCGGTGCTGGGCCAGCTGCAGTACGGCCAGGTGCTGCTCGCCTCCATCGGCAGCACCGCGCCTTTCATCGGCCTGTTCGGCACGGTCTGGGGCATCTACCACGCACTGGCGAGCATCTCGGCGGGCGGCTCGATCACCATCGAGCGCGTGTCCGGCCCGGTCGGCGAGGCCCTGGTCATGACGGCAGCGGGCTTGGCCGTCGCGATCCCCGCCGTGCTGGCCTACAACGTGTTCGGCAAGCGCGTGGGCGCCTGCGAGGCGGAGCTCGAAGGCTTTGCGCACGACCTGCGCGAAATGATCGCCGAGTCGGCGCGCTCCGCCTGACCGCAGCCGCGCGACCATGGCCTTCGGACGCCTCGAACGCAGCCCCGGCCCGGCGCCGATGAGCGACATCAACATGACGCCGCTGATCGACGTGATGCTGGTGCTGCTCGTCATCTTCATGATCACCGCGCCGCTGATGACCTCCAGCCTGCGGCTGGACCTGCCCAAGACCGACGCCGCGCAGCCCTCGGATACGCCGCAGTTCGTGTCGGTGGCGCTCGATCCGCAGGGCAAGCTGTACTTCGGCGAGGAGCAGGTCGACGCGGCCACCTTCGCCGCGCGCATCGAGTCCACCGCGCGCAAGAACCCGCAGACCGAAGTGCAGTTGCGCGCCGACAAGAGCGTGCCCTACGGCCGCGTCGCAGAGCTGATCGGCGTCGTTCAGAAGGCCGGCTTGAGCCGCATCGGCTTCGTGGCCGAGCCACCGGCGAAATAGCCTGCACCACCGGCGATGCCTCAGGTCTGCGGCTTGAGGTGCTTGGCGAAGAACGCCTCCATCGCAGAGTAGAACTCGAACTGGTTCTCTTCGTTGCGAAAGCCGTGGCCCTCGTTGTCCTTGACCAGGTACTGCACCTCGACACCGCGCTTTCTCAGTGCCTCGACCACCTGGTCGCTCTCCGCCTTGTTCACCCGCGGGTCGCGTGCGCCTTGCGCAATGAACAGCGGCGTTTTGATCTGGTCGGCGTGCAGCGCAGGTGAGGTCGCGGCCAGACGCTCCTCATCTTTCTGCGGATCGCCCACCATCGCCTGCATCTTCTCCAGCATCGGCTTCCAGTACGGCGGAATCGTCTTCATGAAGGTGAACAGGTTGCTCACGCCCACGTAGTCCACGGCGGCGGCGTACAGGTCGGGCGTGAAGGCCACGCCGGCGAGCGTGGTGTAGCCGCCGTAGCTTCCGCCGTAGATGCCCACGCGCCGAGGGTCGGCGATGCCTTGCTTGAGCAGCCATTGCACGCCGTCGGTCACGTCGTCCTGCATCTTCAGGCCCCACTGCCCGAAGCTCGCTTCCCAGAACGTGCGGCCGTAGCCGGTCGAACCGCGAAAGTTCATCTGCAGCACGCAGTAGCCGCGGTTGGCGAGGAACTGCACTTCCGGGTTGTAGCCCCAGCCGTCGCGCGCCCACGGACCGCCGTGCGGGTTGACGATGCACGGCAGGTTCGTCTTCGGCCGGCCCACGGGCAAGGTCAGGTAACCGTTGATCTTCAGGCCGTCGCGGCTCGTGTAGCTCACCGGTGTCATCGGCGCCATGTCGCGCTCGGGGATCCACGGGTTGATGTCGGCCAGCCTGGCCAGCGTGGCGGTCCTGGCATCGAAGACGTAGCGCGTGCCGGGCGTGCGGTCGTTGTAGGCGGCGACGATGAACTTGTCCTCGGCGCGCGTCAGGCTCTGCAGCATGATCTGGTAGCCGGGCAGCTTCGACTCGATGGCGGCGTACAGCGCCTCGGCCTTGGCGTCGAAGAACTTGCGCTCGGTCTTGACCGTGTCGTACTGCACGAGGGTCAGCACCTTGCGCAGGCGCGACCAGGCCGCGGCACCGAGGTCGACCTCGGGGTGCTCGTACAGGACCTGCTCCGCATCGGGCTTGGCCGGGTCGATCAGCACGAGCGCCTGCTTGTCGCGGCCGCGGTTGGACAGCGCGTAGAACCGCTTGTTGTCGGCGGTGAAGAACTGCGGCTCGACCGTCGTCTTGTAGTCGGTGGTGATGATGGGCTTGAAGGGGCCCTGTGCACCGTCGCGGTAGAGCACCGAGGTGTTGATCCCGTCGCTGGTCACCGCCATGCGCACGCGCCCGGCGTGGTCGACCTGCCAAGCCACGACATTGCCCGGATTTTCCGCCACGAGGGCCGCTCGCCCCGTCTTCAGGTCGACGCGGAAGACGTCGAACACCTTCGGATTGCGCTTGTTGTGGCTGATCAGCACGTGCCCCGGGTCGTCGGGCAGGTCGTTCTCCAGCGTCGCGCGCACGCCGGGATAGGGCGTGAGATCCCGCACCTGGCCGGTGACCGTGTCGACGGCGACCACGTGGAAGTTCTCGTCGCCACCGAAGTCCTTGGTGTACAGGACCGTGCGGCTGCCCTTCCAGAAGTAGTTGTCGATGTCGCGTGCCGTCTCGTGGGTCAGCAGCCGCGGCTCGCCCTGCGGCTGGCTGCCCTTCAAGGCCTGCACGTAGATGTTGCGCCGCTGCGCCTCGCCGGTGGGCTGCATGAAGCTGAGCGTCTTGCCGTCTTCGGACAGCCGGAAGAAGGCCCTGGGCGAGTTGCGGAAGAAGTCCTTCACCGCGTAGGTGGGTGGTGCCGATGCCGATGCCGGCGCGGCCGGGTCGCTGGTCGTTTGCGCCGGCGCGGGTGCCACGCCGGCGAGGACGACTGTCAACGCCGCCGCGAGGTGGGCGGCGGTGCGTGCGAGGGTCATGGTTGCCTCCTGGTGGGATGGAAGGCCGCATGATGCCCCTGCGCGGGCGGGCGCGGCATGGGCATGCGACGAGCAGCGTTTGCGGTGGCACGGGCTGCGGCGCGAGCGTCTTCGGCGACCGTCGGCACGAGGCTGCTTCCTATAATCGAGCGACTTCTTCGAGGCCACGCCAGCCCGGCCGCCCCCCATGAACCCAGACTTCAAACCCGACGACATCGAGCGCGCCGCGCAGGCCGACTGGACGGCGCGCGACGCCTACCGTGTGCGCGAGGACAGCACGCGTCCCAAGTTCTACGCGTGCTCGATGCTGCCCTATCCCAGCGGCAAGCTGCACATGGGCCACGTGCGCAACTACACCATCAACGACATGATGGCGCGCTACCTGCGGATGAAGGGCTTCAACGTGCTGATGCCGATGGGCTGGGACGCCTTCGGCCTGCCGGCGGAGAACGCGGCGATCGACAACGGCATCGCACCGGCGAAATGGACGCGCGGGAACATTGCCGAGATGAAGTCCCAGATGCAGCCGCTGGGGCTGGCCTTCGACTGGTCGCGCGAGGTGGCCACCTGCGACCCCGGCTACTACAAATGGAACCAGTGGTTCTTCCTGAAGATGCTGGAGAAGGGCCTGGCCTACAAGAAGACCCAGGTCGTCAACTGGGACCCGATCGACCAGACCGTGCTCGCCAACGAGCAGGTGGTCGACGGCAAGGGCTGGCGCAGCGGCGCGCCGGTCGAGCGGCGCGAGATCCCGGGCTACTACCTGGCGATCACGCAGTACGCCGAGGAACTGCTGGCCAATGTCGCCGACCCCACCAGTGCCAACTACCTGAGCGGCTGGCCCGAGCGCGTGCGCCTCATGCAGGAGCACTGGATCGGCAAGAGCGAAGGCGTGCGCTTCGCCTTCCCGCACGACATCCGCGATGAGCAGGGCGCGCTGATCCAGGACGGCCGCATGTGGGTCTTCACGACCCGCGCCGACACGATCATGGGCGTGACCTTCTGCGCCGTCGCGGCAGAGCACCCGCTCGCCGCGCATGCGGCCCGGCACAACCCGCAGCTCGCAGCCTTCGTCGAGCAGTGCAAGAAGGGCGGCACCAGCGAAGCCGAGCTGGCGCTGAAGGAAAAGGAGGGCATGCCCACCGGGCTCACGGTGCGCCATCCGCTGACCGACGAGCCGGTCGAGGTGTGGGTCGGCAACTACGTGCTGATGGGCTACGGCGACGGCGCTGTGATGGGCGTGCCGGCGCACGACGAGCGCGACTTCGCATTCGCCAAGAAGTACGGCATCGACATCCTGCAGGTGATCGCGGTCGACGGCGAGGAATTCAGCTACGACCACTGGCAGGAGTGGTACGGCGACAAGCAGCGCGGCATCACCGTCAACTCCGACAACTTCAGCGGCATGCCCTATGCGGTCGCCGTCGATGCCGTGGCCCAGGCGCTCGCACACAAGGGGCTGGGCGAGAAGAAGACCACCTGGCGGCTGCGCGACTGGGGCATCAGCCGGCAGCGCTACTGGGGCACGCCGATCCCGATCATCCATTGCGAGCGCTGCGGCACGGTGCCGGTGCCCGAGAAGGACCTGCCGGTGCTGCTGCCCGAGGACCTGGTGCCCGACGGCAGCGGCAATCCGCTCAACAAGAGCGCGTCGTTCCTGAACGTGGCCTGCCCGAGCTGCGGCGCGCCGGCGCGGCGCGAGACCGACACGATGGACACCTTCGTGGACTCGGCCTGGTACTACATGCGCTACTGCTGCCCCGACAGCGACGGCGCGATGGTCGATGCGCGCAACGACTACTGGATGCCGATGGACCAGTACATCGGCGGCATCGAGCACGCAGTGCTGCACCTGCTGTACGCGCGCTTCTGGACCAAGGCGATGCGCGACATCGGCCTGGTGAAGTTCGACGAGCCGTTCACGCGTCTGTTCACCCAGGGCATGCTGCTCAACGAGTCGTTCTACCGCGAGGACGAGGCAGGCAAGCGGCGCTGGTTCTACCCGAGCGAAGTCGACATCCGCTACGACGACAAGGGCCACCCGGTGGGCGCGACGGCGCGCGAGGACGGACAGCCCGTGCAGCTCGGCGGCATCGAGAAGATGTCGAAGTCGAAGAACAACGTGGTCGAGCCGCGCGACATCATTGCCCGCTTCGGCGCCGACACCGCGCGGCTGTTCACCATGTTCGCCGGCCCGCCCGACCAGAGCGCCGCCTGGTCCGACAGCGGCGCCGAAGGGTCGTTCCGCTACCTGCGGCGGCTGTGGAACTTCGCGGTCAAGCATGCCGAGCGCATTCGCCAGGCGGGCGAGCGCACCGACGGCGCGAGCGCCGGCGCCAAGGACTTGCGCCGCGAGGTGCACACGCTGCTGCGCCAGATCAGCCACGACTACGACCGGCTGCAATACAACACCGTCGTCTCCGGCGCGATGAAGCTGCTGAACGCGCTCGAGGGCGCGACGCTGGCCGACAGCGCCGCCGACGCCGCCGTGCTGCGCGAGGGCGTGAGCGTGCTGCTGCGCGCGCTGTATCCGGCGGCGCCGCACATCGGGCATGTGCTGTGGCAGGAGCTGGGCTACGCCCAGGCGCAGGGTGCGCTGCTCGATGCGCCCTGGCCCAAAGTCGACGCGGCGGCACTGGTGCAAGACGAGATCGAGTACGTGCTGCAGGTCAACGGCAAGCTGCGCGGCTCGGTCAAGGTGGCGGCCGGCGCCGACAAGGCGGCCATCGAGGCGGCGGCGCTGGCGAGTCCGGAATTCGCCAAGTTCTGCGAAGGCAAGCCGGCCAGGAAGATCGTCATGCCGCCGGGCCGGCACCTCATCAACGTCGTGGTATGACCGGCCCCGGCGTCGGGCGGGTGACGCGGCGGCTGGCGCTGGCTTCTCTCGCGGCGTCGGTCCTGGGGGGCTGCGGCTTCGAGCTGCGGCACGCGCCGGAGCTGCGCTTTCGCACCATCGCCCTGGTCGGGTTCAGGCCGCGCTCGCCACTGGCCGAGGAGCTGCGGCTCAACCTCAACGCGAGCCTCACCACCTTGGTCGTCGACGAGCCCACGCGCGCGCAAGTCGTGCTGGAGTCGATCACCGACGCCCGCGACCGCAGCGTGGTGGCGAGCACCGCCGCCGGCCAGGTGCGCGAGCTCCAGCTGCGCACGCGCTTCGGCTTTCGCCTGCGTGCCGCCAACGGCCGCGAGCTGATCCCGGCCACCGAGCTGCTGCTCAGCCGCGACATGAGCTACAGCGAGAGCATCGCGCTGGCCAAGGAGCAGGAGGAGGCCTTGCTGTTTCGCACCATGCAAAGCGACATCGTTGCGCAGGTGATGCGGCGCCTGGCCGCCGTGCAGGCCCCCTGATGCAGGTCCGACTCGAACAACTCCCGGCGCAGCTGCAAAAAGGCTTGCGGCCGCTGTACACGCTGTGGGGGGACGAGCCGCTGCTGCTGCAGGAGGCAGCCGACGCGATCCGCGCGGCGGCGCGCGCCGCCGGCCACACCGAGCGCCAGGTGCACACGGTGAGCGGCGCGCACTTCAACTGGAGCGGCCTGCTGGGCGCATCGCAGGCGATGAGCCTGTTCGCCGACAAGCAGCTGATCGAGATCCGCATTCCGTCGGGCAAGCCCGGCAAGGACGGCTCCGAGGCGCTGCAGCGCTACGCCGAGCACCTGTCGGACGACGTCGTGACGCTGGTGCAGCTGCCGCGCCTGGACCGGCAGCAGCAGTCGAGTGCCTGGTTCACGGCGCTCGACGGCGCGGGCATCTCGGTGCGCATCGACCCCGTCGAGCGCAAGGCGCTGCCGCAGTGGATCGCGCAGCGCCTGGCGGCGCAGGGGCAGCGCGTGGAAAGCGGCGAAGCGGGGCAGCGCACGCTCGCCTTCTTCGCCGACCGGGTCGAGGGCAACCTGATGGCCGCGCACCAGGAGATCCAGAAGCTTGCGCTGCTGTACCCGAGCGGCGAGTTGAGCTTCGAGCAGATCGAGGCGGCGGTGCTGAACGTCGCGCGCTACGACGTCTTCAAGCTCGGCGAGGCGGTGCTGGCCGGCCAGGTCGGGCGCGCCTTGCGCATGCTCGACGGGCTGCAGGCCGAGGGCGAGGCCCCGGTGCTGGTGCACTGGACGCTGGCCGAGGACATCCGCGCCATGAAGCGCGTCAAGGACGCGATCGCTGCCGGCAAGCCGCTGCCGATGGCGCTGCGCGAGGCGCGGGTGTGGGGCGTCAAGGAGCGCCTGTTCGAGCGCGCCGTGCCGCTGTTCACCGACAACGCGCTGGCGCAGCTGCTGCATGCCGCGCAGGTCTGCGACGGGCTGGTCAAGGGCCTGAAGCATCCCGACTGGCCGCAAGAGCCCTGGGAGGGGTTGAAGCGCCTCGTGCTGATGACGGTGCAGTGCACCGCGGCAGGGCCGCGCAAGGGCCTGCACCTGGCGCTCGGCGCCTGAGACGAGGGACGGCGATCGCGGCGGTCAGTAGCCGCGACTGCGATCGACCAGGTGTGCGAGCGGCCGCCCGGCGCGCAACGCCCGCACATTCCCGGCGACCACCTGGGCGGCGCTGCGCGGATCGGTCTGCGCCGCCACATGCGGCAGCAGCGTGACCTTGGGGTGCGACCAGTACGGGTGCGCGGCCGGCAGCGGCTCGTGCTCGAACGCATCGAGCACCGCGTGCCCGATCTGCCCCGCGTCCAATGCGGCCAGCAGCGCCTCGTCCACCACGTGCGCGCCGCGCGCCAGGTTCACGAGGGCTGCGCCCGGGCGCAGCTGCGCGAGGCGCCGCGCGTCGAAGAAGCCCCGCGTCGCCGGGGTCAGCGGCAACAGGTTGATCACGATCTCGGCGGCACTGAGCAGCGCGTTCAAGGCAGCTTCGCCGGCGCCGGTGTGCACGCCCGCGACAGGTGCGGCGCGCGTGCTCCAGCCCATGACGCGGTAGCCGTCGCGGACCAGCCGCAGCGCCACCGTGCGACCCATTTCGCCCAGCCCGAGCACGCCGACGCAGACTTCGTCGGCGCGCCGCTGCCGATGGGTCTGCCAGCGGGCCTCGCGCTGCTGCGCGGCGTAGTCGAAGAAGCCGCGGTGCAGGCTCAGCACCGCCCAGGCCGCGGTCTCGGCCATCGCCGCGTTCATCGCGGGGTCGACCATGCGCGCCAGCGGCACGTCGGCCGGGAGGCTGCGGTCAGCGAGCAAGCCTTCGACGCCGGCCCACAGCGACTGCACCAGCCGCAAGGCAGGCAGGCCGCGCAGCGCGCCGGCCGGCGGATTCGCGGCCAGGGCGATGTCGATCTCGTGGGCCCGGCCCGCGACCGGCTCGGTGAGCAGCGTCTCCTCGGGCAGCACGCCCTGCAGCGCATCGCGCCAGACGGCCAGGTCGTGTGCGCCGAAGCGGCTGGCCAGCAGGATCGCCATCTCAGCGCGCCCTCAGGGTGTCGTTCAGTGCGTGCAGCGCCCAGGCGACGGTCTGCCGGCGCACGGCCGCGCGGTCGCCGTCCAGCTGCAGCAAGGAGGCGGCCGCGGGCCGGTCGCGCTGCGCAATGGCCGCCCACACCGTGCCCACCGGCTTGCCGGGTGTGGCGCCGCCCGGTCCGGCGATGCCGGTGACGGCCACGGCGATGTCGGCGCGCGATCGCGCGATCGCGCCCTCGGCCATCGCGCAGGCCACCGGCTGGCTCACGGCGCCATGCGCTTCGATGAGTGCCGCCGGCACGTCGAGCAGCTCGCTCTTCGCCTCGTTCGAGTAGGTGACGACGCCGCGCTCGAACCAGTCGCTCGATCCGGCGAGCGAGGTGCATGCCGCCGCGATCAGGCCGCCGGTGCATGACTCCGCGGTGGCGAGCATCCACCCGCGGCTGCGCAGCGCGGCGGCCAGCGACTGCACTTCGGCATCGAGTCCGGGATCGAGTTCGTTCACAGTCGTTTCCACACCGCGATGACGAGCAAGGTGCACAAGGCGGCCACGAGGTCGTCGAACAGGATGCCGAAGCCCTGCGACCAGCCGATGGGCCGCCCGCGCCGGCCCTTGAAGAGCTGGTCGGCCCACGCCACCGGGCCCGGCTTGGCGGCATCGAACAGCCGAAAGAGCAGGAACGCGGCGAGCTGCATGGTCCAGCCGGCCGGCCGCAGCAGCCACAGCACCAGCCAGAACGCGATCACCTCGTCCCACACGACCGGCGAGGGATCGGCGGTCGCGAGGTCGCGTGCCGCCACCGTGCAGGCCCACCAGCCCACGAGCAGGCCGCAGCCCAGCAGGACCGCCCACTGCGGATCGCCCAGACGTTCCTGCACGATGGCGAACACCAGCCATGCCCACAGCGTGCCGACGGTCCCGGGTGCGACCGGCGACAAGCCGCTGCCGAAGCCCAGGGCCAGCAGATGCGCCGGGTGCGACAGCAGGAATCGCGCGCCCGGCCGGCGCACGGCCGGGCGGACCGGCGGATGCAAGCCGTCGTTCATGAGAGGAAATGATCGAAGGACGCGAAGGTCCGCTCGACGCTGCGGCCGGCCGAGTCCAGCAGCCGCACGCCCACGGCCTCGTCGATGCGCCCGATGCGCGTCGCCGCCACGCCGCTCGTCCGCGCGGCTGCGTGCACTTCGGCGGCGCGCGCCGGCGGCGCGGTGAACAGCAGCTCGTAGTCGTCGCCGCCGGACAGGGTGCACAGGCGCTGAACAGCCAGCGGCTGGGCGGCAAGCACCGCGCTGCGCGGCACGGCATCGACCTCGACGGTGGCGCCGACGCGCGAGCTTTCGAGCACATGCCCGAGATCGCCGAGCAGGCCGTCCGAAAGATCGATCGCACTGCTGGCGATGCCGCGCAGCGCCACCCCCAGTCCGACGCGCGGCTGCGGCTGCTCCATCGCCTCGCGCACCCGTTCGAAGGTGCTGCCTTCGAGCGCCTGGGTGCCTCGAAAGACCTCCAATGCGAGGCGCGCGTCGCCCAGGCTGCCGCTCACGTACAGGTCGTCGCCGGCACGCGCGCCCGAGCGCAGCAGCGCCTGGCCGGCAGGCACTTCGCCGAAGACCGTGATGCTGATCGCCAGCGGTCCTTGCGTGGTGTCGCCGCCGACGAGCTCGCAGCCGTGGGCGTCGGCCAGCGCGTACAGCCCGCCGGCAAAGCCGCGAAGGAACTCCTCGTCCGCGCGCGGCATCGACAGCGCCAGCGTGAAAGCAAGCGGCTGTGCCCCGCAGGCGGCAAGGTCGCTGAGGTTGACGGCGATCGCCTTGTGCCCCAGCCGTTGGGGCAGGACCGTCGATAGGAAGTGGCGGCCCTCGATCAGCATGTCGGTCGACACCGCCAGCTGCATGCCCGGCGCGGGCGCGAGCAAGGCGCAATCGTCGCCGACGCCGAGCGCGGCGCGTCGGCTCGCGCGCGTGAAGTAGGTCTTGATGAGGTCGAATTCGCCGATGGCCATGCGGGGCATTGTCGCCCACGGGCGCGACGGCGCCGGCTCAGATCGCGTGGCCGCGCAGCGCGTTGGCCAGCTCCACCGCCGAGCGCACTTCCATCTTCTCGAACACCCGCGCCCGGTGGACCTCGACGGTGCGCACGCTGATGTCGAGCTCGTCGGCGATCAGCTTGTTGGGGCGGCCCTCGACG